>JBFLXE010000129.1:0-7042 GCA_040757455.1 Nitrospirota bacterium | reverse complement strand
GAATACATAGAACATCAAGAGAAGCTTGAAATTGAACAGGAAGAAGGTAGATTTTAGAATTAATGGCCATCTTTGAGATGGCTCACAACCGTCAAGCCACCCGTTTATCGGGTGCGTTATGACTTCAGGCGTTGAACCTATAGAAAAAGTCCCGAAGACTTATAATATCGCCATTCTTTTGCAGGAAGATAATCAGAGGGAGAAATGGCCCCGCAGAATCAGTAATTCAATGACTCCGTAAAACAAATATCTCCTTTTTTTATTATAATTACAGAGAATGCGCAAAGGGATATACATACTTCCGAATACACTGACGCTCTGCGGGATGCTCTTCGGATTTTATTCGATTCTTTCTGCGCTGAAGGGTGATTATATCTATTCGGCATGGGCAATCGTCATAGCAACGATATTTGATGGCCTTGACGGCTGGGTTGCGCGGCTTACACACAGTACAACCAGGTTTGGTATAGAGCTGGATTCTCTTTCAGACCTTGTCACATTTGGTGTCGCTCCTTCGGTCATGCTTTACAAATGGTCGCTTGTGCATTATGGCAGGGTAGGGTGGGCAGCGGCGTTCTTGTTTATGGCATGCGGTGCTCTGCGTCTCGCACGATACAATGTTCAGATGGGTTCAGCAGAGTCCAAATCATTCACTGGCATGCCGATTCCGGGCGCAGCTGTTATCATGGCATCACTCGTGATCTTCCATTACAAAGTATGGGATACAGAACCCGAAAAAAACTTCTTAATCTTATTTCTGACAGTTTTTCTCGCTGTTCTCATGGTGAGTACGTTGCGTTATCACGGGGCAAAAGAACTGGACTTCAGTAAAAGAAAGCCTTTCTGGATTCTGGTCGCTATAGTCATAGTACTGATGCTCATAGTCATACATCCGCCGATTGCACTATTCATATTTGCAATGATATATCTGGTTAGCGGTATAATTGAGAATATGTTTCTTTACTACAGAAAAAGAAAACAGGTGGGCAGGGCAGGTATTTCACAATGAGGATGATAAGAATATTTGATACCACGCTTCGTGACGGCGAACAATCGCCGGGTGCGTCTATGAACATACAGGAGAAGCTAACAGTTGCAAAGCAACTCGCAAGACTGGGCGTGGACGTGATTGAAGGCGGCTTTGCGTTCAGCTCTCCCGGAGATTTTGAGGCGATAAGAACAATAGGTGCAGAAGTCGAAGGGCCGATTATATGCAGTCTTGCGAGGGCGAGGGAGGAAGATATTAAGAAGGCCTGGGAAGCGCTGAAAGATACGCCAAGGCAAAGAATACATACATTCCATTCTACTTCTGACATACATCTTAAGTATCAATTCCGGGTGAGCAGAGAAGAAGCTCTGAAGAGGTCTGTCGAGATGGTAAAGCTTGCGAGGAGTTTTGTTGATGATGTGGAATTTTCGCCCATGGATGCAACCAGGACCGATATTAATTACCTCTGCGAGGTAATAGAGGCTGTCATAGATGCGGGTGCTTCAACAGTCAATATTCCCGATACAGTGGGATACAGTATTCCTGTCGAGTTTGGTGCAATGATAAAAGCTATCCGTGAAAAAGTGAAGAATATTGATAAAGCTGTAATATCGGTACATTGTCATAACGACCTCGGACTGGCTACGTCAAACTCTCTGGCAGCTGTGTTGAATGGTGCCGGGCAGATTGAATGCACCATAAACGGAATCGGGGAACGTGCTGGAAACTGTTCTCTTGAAGAAGTTGTTATGGCGTTGAGGACAAGACGTGATATATTCGACGCTGATACGAATATAAACACTGAAGAAATAGTGCGGACAAGCAGACTTGTCACAAAGATTACTGGAATTTATGTACAGCCAAACAAGGCGATCGTGGGTGCCAACGCCTTTGCGCACGAATCCGGTATACATCAAGATGGTCTTCTTAAAGAGAAATCTACTTATGAGATTATCAAACCGGAGACTGTTGGATTTCATTCAACAAAGCTAATTCTTGGTAAGCATTCGGGGAGACATGCATTTAAAACGAGGCTCAAGGAACTCGGATACTCTCTGACAGATGAAGAATTGAACAGTGTTTTTGAAAAATTCAAGAGACTTGCCGATCAGAAGAAAGACATATTCGACGAAGATATTGAGGCACTGATTTCCGAAGATGTGACCAAGGTGCCCGAGTTTTACAGTCTCGTTGATCTGTCCATCGTGAGCGGCCTCAGTCAAAGGCCTACCGCAACTGTTAAGCTTAAAGTAAATGATGAGATTGTAGACAGAATGGAATATGGTGACGGACCTGTTGATGCAACATATAAGGCTATTTCAGCTATTACTAATACCAAGAGCAAGTTGTTGAAGTTTGAGATAAAAGCCATAACAGGCGGGACAGACGCTCTCGGAGAGGTCATAGTCTCTCTTGAAGAGGACGGCAGGACTGTGCGAGGTCATGGCGCTGACACGGATATCATAGTCGCCTCGGCAAAAGCTTACATCAATGCTCTTAACAAGCTAACTGCAAAAAAGCGTTAAATAAGCCTGTACAACAGGAGTTGTCATTTTTGTAAGCAATAAAATCGGGCCAATCCATTAAAAAGTCCACGAAATCCCACGATATTTTTACAACGCTTCCTTTACTTACATAAAATTTTTGCTATAATCCTCTTTATGGAACTGACGGAAAATGCGTTGAGAGTCCTCAAAGCACGATATCTCCTCAAGGATGCAAAAGGAAATATTGTGGAAAAGCCAGAAGAAATGTTCAGAAGGGTTGCAAAGACGATCGCTTCTGCCGAAAGTCTTTATGGCGGTCAGCCGGAGGAATGGGAAGAAAGGTTCTATAAGTTAATGGCAAATCTCGAATTCCTTCCTAATTCGCCAACTTTGATGAATGCGGGGAAAGAATTAGGTCAGCTTGCTGCATGTTTTGTTCTTCCGGTGAGCGATTCTATGACCTCAATCTTCGACACGTTAAAGAATGCTGCTTTGATACTCCAGAGCGGCGGGGGAACGGGCTTCTCTTTTTCTAATCTCCGTCCGAAAGCAGATATTGTTCGTTCGACCGGAGGCATCGCGAGCGGACCTGTTTCTTTTATGAGAATTTATAATACCGCGACAGAGGTGATAAAGCAGGGCGGCGCCCGGCGGGGTGCGAACATGGGAATACTGCGTATCGATCATCCCGATGTTCTGGATTTCATAAGGATTAAAAGGTCCGAAGGCGAACTGACAAATTTCAATATCTCTGTAGCGGTGACGGATGCTTTCCTTGAGGCATTGAAGAATGATCAGGAATATGACCTCGTGAATCCGAGAAGCGGGGAGGTTGCGGGGAGATTGAAGGCAAAAATCGTATTTGATGAAATGGTGGCGAGCGCGTGGGAGACGGGCGATCCCGGAGTGATATTCATCGACCGGATCAATAGCGCAAATCCTACGCCTCATGTGGGAACGATGGAATCTACAAATCCGTGTGGTGAGCAGCCGCTTTTGCCGTATGAAGCATGCGTCCTGGGATCCATGAATTTGTCGAAATATGTGAAGCATTCGATATTCGACAGAGGGCAGCTTCCTCTGAGAAATGTGAAGGAACGGATTAATTACTCGAAGCTTTCCGAAGATATCAGGACAGCAGTGAGATTTCTGGACAACGCAATCGATGTTAACAAGTATCCCGTGCCGGATATTGAAAAGATGCATAAGGGCAACCGGAAGATCGGTCTGGGCGTCATGGGCTGGGCTGATATGCTGATATTGTTGGAAGTACCTTATAATCACAAAAGAGCATTTGATCTTGCAAGTGAAGTTATGAAATTCATAAAAGATACTGCGCGCAAAGCATCTGTTGAGCTTGCAGAAGCGAGGGGGGTCTTTCCGAATTTTGAGGGGTCGATATATGATACTCCCGGTATGCCGCGCGTTCGCAATGCGACGACTACGACAATAGCACCGACGGGAACACTCTCACTTATTGCGGATTGTTCAAGCGGCATCGAACCTCATTTTGCTCTTGCGTACAAGAGGCTTATTCTTGATACAGAGCTTTATGAGATTAACAAGTATTTTTTCAATCTTGCAAAAGAAAAAGGCTTTTACAGTGGAGAACTCGAGAAGAAGGTGATCCGGCAGGGAAATTTAAGGGGTATCAAAGAGGTGCCGAAAGACGTAAGAAAACTATTCAGGACTGCCCTGGAAATTCCGCCGGAAGATCATATAGAGGTTCAGGCACGCTTTCAAGAATATACTGACAATGCAGTATCGAAAACTATTAATATTCCTTACAGGGCGAAAAAAGAAGATGTAGCGAAGGCATTTTTGCTCGCCTACGAAAAGGGTTGTAAAGGGGTGACTATATTCAGATCAGGGACGGCAAAAAGGGGCACATTGGTAAGGTTCGCCGACACGGATTAACCACTCGCCATGATATGCTGTATCAGGATCTTTATCTTCTCTTTTATCTCATCTCTGGCTCGCCTGAAATCATTCATAATGAATTCCTCGGTGCCTAATGTTCCTACAGGATCTCTGACAGGCCAATGAATACGCTTTATCTCAGAAGGAGTAATGGGGCAGCAGGCCTCTGCGTTGGTACAGAGAGTCACAATGATATCCATTTTCTTCAGAACGTCAACATCGATCGTCTTCGATTTCTGCTCAGAAATATCTATGCCTATCTCTTTCATCACAGCTATGGCCTTTTTATGAACTCCGGCCTTAATGAGACCCGCGCTATAAACTTCGATAATTCCTTTGCCGAATTCGCGCGCAAACCCCTCTGCCATCTGGCTTCTGCATGAATTTGCTGTACACAAAAACATAACCTTTTTCATAACTCTCTTTATCTCCGTAAATGCGTGAATTTTTTAGTTACGGCTGCGACTGCAGCGGATGTCGCGATTGCCGCTATTATGAGAAGAACCGCGATAAGGGCGCTATTAAGAATTGCTGGATCGAAAATGAGAATGCTGCCCAGTCCGAGCATCATTATTCCGGATACCAGTTTTAATACCCTGCCCTGCCACTCTGTCAGTTTTTTACTTCCCAGTGTAAGTGTAAAAACCAGAACGATAACCGAAAGGGGAATCACATATATCACATTATAAAGTGCCAGATACAAATAGAATGTCGAATTCGGCAGGTTATTCAGTGTCAATATTCTTGTGAAAACCATGGGAAACCCGGCGGTACACAAAAGTTCATAGGAGTTTGCAGCTATGGCAAGGACTACGGTTCCCACGATTATCGATATAAGGGATGTGGATTTCATCAGTCTTCTCATACGCTCAAAGAGTCGGGGTTTCACTTTGTCGGGTATCGTGAGGGACACGCCTTTCTTCAGCGCAAAAAAATCTTTAATATTGATGGTCCCGATGAAGACAGCAGTAACTCCTGCAAATGTGGTTATAATCCCAACCTGCCCCATAATGAAAAAGAGGTTCAGCCAGGCAGCCATGAAGAGAAAATATATGATACCCGAAAAGAATACGAAGATTCCCCCGATCAGAAACATCTTCTTGCGTGACCCGGCATGAATGAGAAGACCCATGAGAGAGAAGAGGACGAAGAACGCGCACGGATTGAAGCTGTCCAGCCCTGCAATTACTATGGTGATAGCGGGAAGGGACATCTCGGAAGCTTCAAGATATCCTATCCATGGAATATGTACAGTCTTGCTTCTCTCCTTGCATTCAAGATTTTCGGTACCCCCTTCTGGTTCTGTCGGTCCCCTGACCTCGGTGGAGATAATCCCCGAGGCAACATTAACAGGGTCAAGACATTTTTCATAGTGGCACTTTCCGATCAGCTGTGCGATTTCCTTCTTCGACTCCTCAGAAAACCCCACAAAGGCTCTCTTATCGATGAAAGTGACCGGGACCCCCGATGCCTTAATGTTATAGGCTTTTGCTAATTTCAATAGAAATTCAGCGTTCTGTTTGTTGTACCACACCTCGAACTCATTTATCTGCATTAGCGGATACTCCTTATTCATCCGAAAAAGAAAGGTTTTCTCTGCTTCGCAATGCGGGCATCCATCACCCCAGAAAAAATAGACCTGGAAGGGGGTCTCTTTGCTGGATTTTTCAATTGTCTCTCCTTCATGGGTTCCTGACATTATTTGTTCCTGGGCTGCTAAGCGATCTTCCCCCCTTTTTTTAGAATCAGAATCTGAATGCGTCGTATTCTTCGCAGCCGGTGGCGGGCAGTCTCCTGATGCACTGTCACCATTTACACAGATACCTTGATCTTCTTCAAAAAGGGGCAACGGAGCAGTCTGTTCTTTATATGATGACAAATCCCCGCGCATTTGGATCTCGTTATTCTGCAGACTGATCGCATCCCGGGCGATGTCAAAATAAGCATAAAGAGGGTGACAGAGCAGGAAATTAATGACTATAAATTTACAAAACAGGCCTATAATCTTTCTGAAGATACTCATAAACCACGAGACTAAATGAAAAAGGAACATACATGATAGCCCTATCCGGAGAAGATTCACTTCACCTTCTGCAGTCTCCTATTTTTTACCTTTTCTTGAAGAAACTCGTCCAGCCTTTTTCTGTCTTCCGTGACTGCCGAGTCAGGAATTTTCTCTAAAACTGACAATATCAGAAATCTCCTGAACATGTCAGAATCGTCGATCCTGTAATGAATCCACTTGCCTTGCCTTCTGTCCTTGATCAGTTTCGCATCCTTCAGCACGCTCAAATGGAAAGAAACTTTCGGTTGTATTGTCCCGAGGGCTGCAACAATATCACACACACAAAGTTCGCCACTCTGAAGGAGCTTTAAAATCCTCAGCCTTGTCTCATCGGAAAGTGTTTTGAATATCTCGATCAGATTTTCCACGGCCATTTTTTATATTATAAAATTTTAAGACGAATGATTACTTTTTTTCGCGGGACTATCAAAAAAGTTCTATCGGCAGATTTGAGATTGAGCCCTTCGAGAAATTCCCAACTGATTGATATAAGCCGATTGACAGGTGATGCAAAAAATAAAATCCCCCAAAAACAGTCGATAAAACCTTGATATAAAGCCTCACGGGAGCAAACATGTCAAA
>JBFLXE010000128.1:0-7057 GCA_040757455.1 Nitrospirota bacterium | reverse complement strand
GGGTCCACCTGGCCGGTGTTTACACCGGCGATAAGCTCGTGCTCTATGTGGATGGTGTCAAACAGACCGACGAGAAGGCCGCAAGCGGCGAGGTGAAGGAAGGCGGAGCCGTCCTGCGCCTGGGCGGCCTGCGCTGCGATAGCAAAATGGAGGAATGCAGGATTAGTAATGCCGTGCGAAGCACGTTCGGCGGCAGCCAAGCCGTTAAGGAAACCGTGCTCCGTTCGGTCTTCTGGAACGGGTGGAGGGTAGCCGAGGAACGTGAACGTACTGCCGAGATTGGGCAACAATTAGGGGAGGAGAAACTCACGCGCCAGTTCGTGGATTCCGCTGAGATCGACGAGCACCTTTGTGTTGATATCTACGGGCAAGATGGCGCAAGCGTAGAGAAAACGTATTGGTTCCATCAGAACCACCGCGGGGATACCGTCGCTCTTACCGACAAAACCAGCTCAGTCGTCAAACGATATGCGTACTCGACGTACGGTGAACCCTTCGAAGTGGATGATAATGGCAATCTTTCGCCTGTTGAGGATTTCTCCTTCGGACGCTACTATTTCCAGGGCCGAGAGTTGGATGAGGAAACCGGGCTTTATCATTTCAGAAATAGAATGTTCAACCTAGTTCAGGGACGCTTTTCCCAGAGAGATTCGATGGAATATAAGGATTCTATGGGATTATATGAGGCGTTTCATAATAGTCCGTATATTTTTGGAGATCCTTTTGGATTACAATCCTTGGGAGCAAGATGTGCCAAAATACGATGCGATGATTGGCTAAAAACTGAACCCGATCCAAAAACATGGGCTGATCTTTTACCGCCTTGTCCTTGTAAAATTAAGCGGGAAAATATTATTCTAGATTATTATTCGTGGGGCATTGATCTGGCGATATGGGCGGAACCTAGCTGGCATCCATTCCTGTATAAATTTCATCATGGGGCCTCCTATGAGTTAAGATCTTATCCCCCACCAATAGATCCGGATGAAAAGAATCCACCAATAATTGATAAAAGGGGCCAGCAATGCTGTTACGATTTCAATGGTGACTTAATAACGTGGGGACATGGTGCAGGGACTCCTGATCGAGTGTCTCCACTGTATAAGCCGAGTAAAAATGATGAGAGTGGAGATTCGCACTGGGATGCTGATGTACAACCATGGTTCGATTGTATAAATGGGTATGGTGAGGAAGAAGGTTTAAAAAAATACCATGAGAAGCGACCTCCAAATAACGCATTAGGTTGTACAAAAAACCCAAAATAGTGCGAAGGATGGGTGATACCTTCATTTGGTTATTGGTTCAACAATTGCAATCGGCATATTTATATATATTCCGACACGATTTGCTTTATTACCACAATAATAGAGAACACCAACTCCAGACATACGACAAATACTTTCCTTCTTTGGTCTTTCGAGAATTCCTCGGATTCGTAACCTTTCTCCCGCTTTTGGGAGGGGTTTAATCTTTGGAATTTCAAACCATACACATTGAAGTGGAGTTTTTGGATCAAGTTTAGCTTTGATCTCCATCAAGGGGTCATCCCAGTAAGAAGCTGTAACTGCATTATGTAGGAGCGTTACTTCCCATTCGATTTCATTACCTGGAAAAATTTCGTCGAATTCTGCCTGACAAGTTCCTTCGGGGGCAAGAGTGTCAATAATATATCCCGCACCGTCGGTAAGCCCGACGAGGTCATCTAAACGCGATTCCAGTTCCTCCTCATGGGGAACTGCTCCCTTTTTGATAGCTTCTATGGACAATTTCAAAAATGCAGAAAAATTTGTTTTCCATTGTTTTTTTGCTTGCTCTAATTCTTGCTCAGATATATTTTCCTGTACAAGAACTTTTATTCTGGGAGGGATCTGTCTTGGGATATTAAGCAAAGTCTGTTGTTCGTCGGAAGTCAAGTCAATAGAAAGAACGCTGTAGTTTGTTGTAACAATGAGATGTCCCGGCTTAGCCATCAGACTGGTGATCCTATCTCTACCGGGGAGAGTGGGGATGGTGTGTTGCTTAATCACTGTCCCATTGGCCGAGTCAAGAACAGTGACCGTCTGAAAGCCACCAATGAACAATTGTTTACCATTCGTTGAAAAAGTCAAAATACCATAATCGATATTATCCACTCGTTGATTCCAATTATCCACTTGTCGATTCCACAACTCTTTTTTCGTACGAAGATCCCACAGCCTGGCCAAAGGAACCGAAAGCCCTGTGGCTATGTAATATCCGTCCGGGGAGAACGCCAGCGACTTAATAATGCAATACTCTGGACCTTTGAGAACCATATGTAATTTACCAGTAGGTATCTCCCAGATTTTGATTTCGTGAAAACGGGACTCTTCCTCTTTTGCTTTGTATTCTGTACCTCCCACGGCAATAAATCTGCCGTCCGGAGAAAAAGTCAGTCCGTACATCTCGTAAGGCATGGAAATGGTTAATAATAGTTTTTGTGTTGCTATTTCCCAAATGTGCAAGAAATTATCATCTCTTGCGGCAAGTAGCGAGCTATCTGGTGAGAAGTCCATGATGAAAGACCAACGGTTGTTCCCTTTCCAAGAAGCAAGTGGCTCTTTTTTAGTCAAATCCCACAAAGTAAGATTCGTCAACTGCCCAATAGCTAGGTACCTAGAATCGTTAGAAAATTTCAAATTCAAGGCGGCCACGCCTTTTAGTTCCTTTACTATTTTTCCTGTAGGGACTTCGTAAACGGTTGTACCAGAAGCCGTTGATCTCGCGAAATATTTTCCGTCAGGTGAAATGATTGCTTTTTCTATAGGATCGCTCCATACCGAAACGCTTATACAAAATAGTATTAGCTTTGATTTTGCAAGTGACTGAATCACCCACATAATCGGTACTCCAGGGCAATATTGAGTTTTTCGAGACGCTGTAAGATCATCAGAATGCATCGATAAATTGGGAGGGAGCGGGAAATCGTCAAAATTGTGCCATCCCATGTTAGATCGAGATCTAAATACTTCTTCTGAAGCGTCTTGAGCTGCATCCAGTGATCTTTCTTTCTCAGGACCTCATGGCGAAACAATATCAAGACATTGAAGGCAAAACACACAATATTGAAATACAGACTATTGCCCAGCAATTGAGAGCTGGGCAAATGCTCGATAAAGTAAGAATTTTTAGCATCATCGAAGAATCCCTCGATACCTTGGCGTTTATGATAAAAGCGATAGAGAGCGATCGCATCTTGCTCCGTATCGTTTGTGACCAAGGCATAGTGTTTCCATTTTTGTTCTTGTTCAAAGAATCTTCTTACCAGAATTAAGCGGTGGTACTTCTGGTCTCCCTGATACACTTGAACATGATCGAAATCTTGAATGAACACTCCTTTTTTAACTCTGTGCCACACGCGGAAACGGGATGCCTTGCATGCATATTTGAAACCGATGCCTGCAGAACCGATACTGATGATGAACTTGACCTTTTTGCGAGAGTTGCCTTGCCATGAAAAGTTATCGAGATTTTGTAATTTTTCCTTTCCTTGATACCCTGCGTCCAACCGGATCCAATCGATATGCCCGCACAGACGTCTGACTTCCTTCAGATCGGTTAATAAAGCCAATGGTTGGAGAGGTACTTGATTGCCGGCCAGAACACTGGCCTTGATATAAAACCCATTGGCAAAATATGCCGATGCTTGATAACACGGCCGCCCCGGCCGCAGTTTGTTGTTTCCTTTAACGGCACCTTCTTTTTGATTGGGATAACTGCGCAGGGTACTCCAATCGCCGTCTACAACCACCTCTTTTTGCGCTGCCAGGATGGAGCAGATCATTTTACTGTTGGCTTTTTGTAAAGACCGGCAGATGGTCAGAATGCCAAACTCCTTCAAAAATCGGTATGCCGTACATGGACTGAACATCCGATCGAGTTGTAGGGCTCTGGCCAATAGTTTATGCTCCTGATACTTGGCCACATCGTAAACTCTCCGTATTCCAAATGCCATCAATGCGACCAGTCCTACAATCATGTCAATGACAGAGAACATGCTATTGGGCTTCTTTTTCAGAGAGATGCAGCTTAAATATTCTCTGAGCTTGACACGCATGATGATGTAACGTGCCAAGATAATCATCATCCCTTGATGCATTTCTTGCTGGGGATGTTTCCTTCTGTGTTTCTCTCTCTTGGCTTTTATTCTTGCTGCTCTGGCTCTCTCCCTTTTAATGTATTCTTGATGTTTTTTGCTCTGTCTTTTACTTTTGTTTTTCTTTCTCTGATTTCTTGTGCTAATCTTTGCAAATTCAGGCATGTCATTCTCCTTAATTTAAAAATTAAGTTTTTCTGTATTTAAGCAGAATGACTGCCTTTTAAAACTCTTTTTATGATTTCTGCTGTTGAATTCCTTCCACCGGCCTATACTTCCTCATTTTTTAGCCACTGATGAAACACAGATCAATCCCCTGCTCAATTCCCGCACCGATGTTTTCTGAAAGATCCAATGTCTCTCTTGTTTTTTCTTCTATCCGTGTTTCATCGGTGTTCATCCGTGGCTAAAATTAGACGATTCTCAACGAATATTGATAACTTCCTTTTGGAGTAAATTCATGTTTTCTTCTCATCTAAATTCTATGCAAGTTTTATGCTCATTTAAACCATTAGTAAAACTTGTTTTGCCATCTACTCCTTATATTCTGTGACTTGTGTTCACTTGCAAAATTAGAGTTAGAATGATTGCTATGTGTTTCATGGCGTCCCCTCCGATAAATGCCAAAAGTGGGAAAGCTAAAAATGTCTCTTAAATTATATCCAGATAAGCGTTATGATTACTATAAAAAGGGAAATTTAAACATTTAGATGAAAAGGTGCACAGGCTTACCAAGTCACAACAAATTCTCGCTGAGCGGCAAAGCCGGCGGACTTAACCGTCCAAGCTTGCAAGCTCAGCCAAGGCCAGCCATACCCAATTTTCCCAACCACCTGCTCAGCCAACTGGGCAGCTAGGCATGGCTGAGCCAGCCCAGGCGGGCCAGAATGGCCCTGCGGCTCAGGCAGGCTGGGCCTCCTTTTGCCCAGCAGGCTCGGCTGAGGCCCAGATTAGCCTCCAGCGGGTCAGCGTTCAGCCTGGCGTGTTTAAAGCCCAGCAGCGACGGTCTTGCTCTGCATGCTCGGTAAATGCTGGTTATTCGGCAAGTTATACGCCCGGCTATCAAAGTCACGCTTGCCACAAGGCGCAGGGTTGCGGCTTTGCCGGCCAGGAGGCTAAGCCGGCCAGGTGCGGGTCTGGATGGGACGCCCGGCAGGCCCGTTGGGTTAGGGAAAGTGAAACGATCAGCGGTTGCAAAGAAGATGCGGGTGCATGGAGACGCCGTGACTGGCGCCATCGGGAAGGAGAGAACGAAACGATAAAGACAAATAACACGTAAATGGGTATCAGATACGATGATCAGATCCTGCCCTGCTCCATTCATTTACCTCCCCCTTTATATGTCTCTTTCCTACCCTTCCGATCAGCTTAAATGCCAGGTCGATTGCAGATTCTTTGTTTCTGGTATCGCATTGTTAATCGAAGTTACATCGCTTGTTTGAATACTGCCAAAACAACAACAAAAAATGAGCTAAGAGGAAGGAGACGTTCTTGTTGTTATTGTATATGTACTTCGTACATAAAGAGTATATAGCACCCGTAAGTGGCGTCACTAAAGGAGTTGCATTCAATAAAATTACGCATGGGTATGAATAAAATTACGCATGGGTATGAATAAAATTACGCATGGGTATGAATAAAATTACGCATGGGTATGAATAAAGCTTGACATGTAATGAACTTTTATTAGAATCTTACCTATTGGTATGAATAAAAGATTGCTACTTTTTAATATTGTTCATAACCATAGGTAAATCTTATGAAAGATCTAAAAGAGCCATATGCGAAAGAAAACAATTTGCTCCAATTATCACTTTTTTACTTCGGTAAAGGCAGGCCTGAGCGTGCCGTGACTGAATGGTCTGATCAAGCGGGGAAGTATAAATTGGAGTGTGTTTGTAAATTCGGCATTCCCGGCTCATTCGACCAGGATGTTTATACCGCCTGCATGAGAATATGGGTTAAGCAGGGCATGCCCAAGGGAGGAATCAAGCTCAACTATAGCGATATTGCCAGAGAACTTGGCTTAGAACCACCAAGGGCATGGGTAAAAAAGGTAAGACAGTCATTAGAAAAATTGGGGCAAGCACGATATCAATTTACGCAGTGTTTTGTAAAAGCGGATAAAGACGGGAACAGAAAGATGGATGCCCATTTTTCACTGTTTGATGCAGTGATTTTGTTTAGACATGAAAAAGGTAAGAGCAAAAGAAATAGTGAGTCGGAGCTTATTTTTTCTGAGAAGATAGCGGAAAACTTAGAAGCCAAGTACTATCAATTACTTGATCTTGCATGGTATCGGGCATTGCCGGAAGGACTACCACGGCGTTTGTACGAATACTTGGAAAAAAAACGATATCGTGCTAACGTGAATGGAGAGTTTTTTATTTCCCAGCAAGCGATTTGTCGTTGGCTGCCGGTTACAGACAGTAACCCTACGAGAAAACAAAACACTTTGGAGCGAATAGCCAACGAGTTAATTAAAGCTGGGTACTTAAACAAATACGAGTTTGACCATTCACGTAAAGTTTGCACCTACACCTATGCCAAACCCGCCACACCCAAAGAGGTTCTCCTTGTAGATGCCCTACCTACAAAAACGGATGACACCCCCCAAGCAAATTCAGTCGAACAAACGCCCCAGCCGGATTTAGATGATAAGCTTTCTTCGATCCAAGGTGAGCAAAAGAACCAGGGCCAAGTTGATCAGGGGAAAATTGTGGAAGCCCTAGCGTGGCTGGACGGCATTCCGTACTTCCACAAGGACCGCAGGAAGGAAATCGCGCAATTATCCCGGTTGTGCGAATTGTTTCCCAGCATCAAGCAAGAGTACGAACGTCTGACCGGCATCGGCAAACGGCCAAAGGCCGGTTGGGTCTACAAGGCATTTAAAGATGGGTACCGGTTTGATCCCAACGTTCAGGAAGATCCCCAGGCCGCCAG
>JBFLXE010000127.1:0-7106 GCA_040757455.1 Nitrospirota bacterium | reverse complement strand
AGAAATTTTCTGATTCTGAAAGAATTTGCCTCATAACGAAAAATGGAAAAAATGAGCTCATTATTGAAGATGGTGTTCCTCAGTATACCCACGGAATTGGCAAAAAAATTACTCCGGACATTGGAGAGACTTTCTTAAGACAGGTAATGAGAAAAGGTAGGTCTCTTGTTCTGGTCACAAACCCCTGTAAGGACCAACGGGTCGCGTATATGAGAGAGCTGGTGACGACGTGCGGAATAACTGCAATATTATTCCTTCCACTATATTTTGAAGGTGAAGCAAATGGAATTCTGGTATTTGACAGGGTCAGCGGAATAAAATTCACTAAAGAAGATATTGAAAAAATTAGACTTTTTGGGCGTCTGGCTTCAAAAGCAATAGGTACCGAGCGCAGAAGGCAGAAAGACCGGGAGAAGATATTGCAGGATGAAAAATTGCGCACTCTTGGTGAACATTCCTCGCAGGTTGCCCATATAATTCGGAACAGCCTGACTATAATAGGAGGATTTTCAGGAAGAATGCTAAAAAGTTTATCGAAAGAATCAAGGTCTGAGATGTTGCTTATAGAAAGTAAATATGCGGAGACTCTGGCAGATATGGCTGAGACCATTGATTATGAGACAAAAAAACTCGAAAGGATCGTTAATGATATTTTAAGCTTTACAGGCTTCAAAAAGCCTGTCTTTCAGCCTTGCAATGTCAACAGATTTCTCGAAGAAGAAATACCGAAAATGGCGCCAAATGGCGTAAGACTGAAATTTAAATTGAGTTCTCAGTTAAACAGGGTAAATGTATTCCTCGATAGAAACATGATGTCGCTATGTATACAGGATCTTATTCGTAATGCCATTGAAGCTTCAGCCACAAGAGTAGACGTGAAGACTAAATTGAAACCAAAACAGAGAGAAGTTACGATTTCAGTGATAAATGATGGAAACCTTATAAACACAAACATTATAAAAAACATATTTTCTCCCTTTGTTACGACGAAGGTGGACGGAAGCGGCCTTGGATTGGCAAATGTCCAGTCTATTGTCAGAAGGCATCATGGAGATATATCCGTTTTTAGCCGCGATAAAACAGAATTCAAAATCTGCATTCCGTTGATTCAACTGCAGAGTTCTCAATAGGATTAACAATAATTAACTCTGTAATTAGGCTATAACTTCTTCCCCAGCAATTATCTTGTTGAGGGTGTTGATCTCCCCGAATAATGCTTTTCAACCTCCTTTAGTATGTCTTGTTTGAGTTTCTCGAGTTCTTCCTTGAATAAATCGTTAGATAGTATCTCCGCAGGCAATGCGTCAAACCTTTCGGTGACCGCCTCACGTAATAGGTTACTGATCTGCTTGACCTGTTGGTCAATGGCGGTTTGGGTCTTAAGATTAACCTCGATAAGTTGTTTGATCTGGTCATTGTTGATGGATAGTTTTTGATCAAGCGAGTCAAGAGCAAGGAGTATCTGACCCAGCCTATCGGCACTCAGCCTGGCGGAAACAGCAGAAAGTTGGGTCAGATCAACAAGTTGTCCTTCGCAGACACCAGGAAGAGTGATATCTCGCGGCGGAACCCATCTGCCGAGGCAAACTGCTGGTCCCGTCGCACCTCTTATAAAGGTATACCCTTCGATCACCTGAGTTTGGGATTGGGTTGATGACGCGCACAACATTTGAAATAATGTACCGATTACAACAAAAACAATTTTTCTCATAGCTCCCCCCTGCTTAATTTGAACGCACTCAAATTAAATCTCGTTTACATCTCTATTTAAGGTCATTTCATTGGCGACTCTTGAGTATAGAGAAAATATCCCTTTCTAAAGTGTATCACGAATACAGATAAGGGCAAGGTGGTGTGATCCCGGCAAAAGCTCGGGCTCACCATGATATTTTACCAGTTGTCACTCTGATCGTCATGGTTCGACACGCTCACCCGACAGTTCATAACGAGCAACTATTTGTCATCCTGAGCCTGTCGAAGGATAACCGGAGTTTTATGGTTTGATAACCACCCCCTCACTGATTATTGTAAGAATGTCGTTTTCCTTGTCGCCGTTTTTTTCTGAAAGCACTTGCGGTACAAAAGAACTCATTTATAAAGCTTCTGCTTCAATTTGTAAAAATTGTTTGACTTTCAAAAAAGCTCTGTGCTATTCTTTAAAAAAGAGAGCCACGAAGGCTTTAATAATGACCGGGAGGTCAAAAAGCTTTCGGGGCTTTTTTATTGCCCCGGGGAAGGGGGAAATTGGCGTTCAAAAACGCCTCCAATACGCGACAGTCATCGATCATTTTTTCGCTTACTATTTAAATACCCAGAAAGGAGTGATTATGGAACGACTAAACTACATAACTGCAATTCTCATAAAGTTTTTGATTTTTTCTGCATTCCTTATCAGCACAAATCGCGTACTGGCGTATGATCTAACCGAAAAATTATCTATGGATGCCATGTTAACCGGCACCTATCAACATGGAGAGACCCGTGTAAAAGAAACTAATAGCACCGGAAGAGGTGCTGCAGCGCTGGATCTGGGAATCAATTTTCACCCTACAGAGGTCGATGAATTTCAGTTAACGCTCAGTTATGCGGCAGGGAACGGTCTGAATGATATAGGCCTTTTCTCCCTAGTGCTTTATGCGGATGATCTCGAGAATGATCTCAAGGATATAAACGGCAGAAACAGAGACTATCTGCTCGAGGCATGGTATAAGCGAACCTTCAGACTTTCGGAGAATACGGAATTAGGCCTGACGGGAGGGATTATCGATGCTACCGCATATATCGACGACAACAATTTTGCGAATTGTGAGTGTACGCAGTTTATGAATGAAGCCTTCGTGAATCACAGAAATGTAAATTTGCCTTCGTACGACCTTGGGGGCGTCGTCGAGTTCATAATTTCGAACCTCTCGATAAGAGCTCTTGCAATGAACTCAAAATTTGAGTCTGATGACGATCAATTTACAAACTATAACTATTATGCACTGCAGGCAGGATACAAACTTGCCACTTCCTTAGGAGAAGGCAATTACAGGATTTACGGCTTCACGACCAATGACCGGTTTAAGTGTCCGAACGAAGGGGAAAAGGAGAACCTGCAGGGTTTTGGAATATCGACAGATCAGAAACTCGGCGAAATTGTGGGAGTATTTGCGAGAGTTAGTTGGCAGGATGACGAGGCAGTAATCGATCATGATGAAATGTACACTGGAGGAGTAAATATCAACGGCAAGCTCTGGGGAAGAGAGGACGACGAAATAGGAGTCGGATATGCACATCTTAATGGTGCATGCGAGTCTGATATCGACCGAACGATTGCGGCGGAAGCCTATCTTAAATTGAAACTCTCTCAGTTCAACGATATCACGCTTGATGTTCAATACATAGATGAGGACCTGAAGACAGACGAGGATCGTGATGGGTTTATCTATGGAGTTAGAGTGAATGCGTATTTTTGAGAATTTTTATGAAAACCAATTTGCAAGGAGGTTATAAATGAAGAAAGGATTTGTAACAATAATAGCAATTAATATGATACTCATGGCTTCTTTGTCATATTCATGGGCACATTTCGCAATGATAATACCATCGGATGATATTGTGTCAAAAGCGGACAAGAAAATGATAACCCTCGGCGTCAAATTCATGCATCCCTTTGAGGGGAATTATATGAACATGGAGATGCCGAAAGTCTTTGGAGTCCTGCGGGACGCAAAAAAGCAGGATCTCCTTCAAACCCTTAAAAAGAAAGAGGTGCAAGAATTTACGATCTGGGAATCCTCATATCAGATAAAAGGTCCGGGTGATTATGTGTTTTTTGTTGAACCTGCGCCATATTGGGAACCTGCGGAGGAAACGTTCATCGTTCATTACACCAAGGCTATTGTGAATGCCCTCGGTCGCGAAGAAGGATGGGATGCAGAAATCGGGCTGAAAACAGAGATTGTTCCGTTGACACGTCCGTACGGTCTCTGGGCGGGGAATGTATTTCAGGGTATAGTCAAAGTGGACGGCAAACCGGTTCCATATGCCGAGGTTGAAGTTGAGTATTATAATGAAGGTTCAAAGATTAAAGCACCCGCTGACCCTTATATCACACAGGTGATCAAGGCTGATGCGAACGGCGTTTTTTCGTACGCAATGCCCAAAGCTGGTTGGTGGGGATTTGCTGCACTGAATACAGCTGATTACACAATAAAACGGGAGGGAAAAGATTATCCTGTTGAAATAGGTGCAGTTTTATGGATCAAAACAAGGGATATGAAATAGCATGCATCTGTCAGAGGGAATTCTTTCGGCACACGTTCTTGTTGCAGGTGCCATCCTGTCTACCGGAGGAGTTGCTGTCGGACTGAGAAAAATGAGTTACGACAAAATTCCTCAGGTAGCAGTCCTCTCTTCAGCCTTTTTTGTTGCCTCCCTCATCCATGTTCCTGTGGGGCCATCATCGACTCACCTCGTCTTAAATGGTCTTCTCGGGGTTCTTCTCGGATGGATGGCTTTTCCCTCTATACTTGTTGCGCTATTCATGCAGGCAATCCTGTTTCAGTTTGGTGGGTTCACCGTGCTTGGCGTCAATACCTTGATAATGGCTGCTCCTGCGGTCATCGCGTATATCTTTTTTTCACCGCTCGTAAAGAAAACGAAGATTTCCGTGGTAGCAGTTGGTAGCTTTCTCGCAGGAATTACCGGCATAGGGGTGGGGGCACTTTTTATAGCATTGGCGCTCATCTCAACCGGCGAGATGTTCATGCCTGTGGCAAAGGCGATCGTCATTGCTCACCTGCCCGTAATGATTATTGAAGGCATTGTAACAGCATTCTGTGTTCTCTTCCTCAAGAAGGTGAAACCAGAGATACTGGAGGTTTATAAATGATTATCCATTTTTTAAATTCTTTTATCGATATATTCCGACTGAAAACATTGCCGTTCCTGTCATATGTGATTTTTGGCATTTTGTTTTCTCTCTGCATCCTGGCGAAGACTGCAGATGCTCACAAAGTCAATATTTTTGCCTATGCAGATGATGGAACTGTCCATGCAGAAGGCTATTTCGCAGACGGTTCAAAATGTCGGGACTGTCTCGTCAAAGTATTGGATAACAAAACCGGCGTTGTGCTCCTCGAAGGAAATACCGATGATAATGGTCAATTCTCATTCAACATTCCGCGTACTACGGCTCTGAAGCTGATCCTGCATGCGGGGATGGGACACCAGAATGAATATGTCCTCACCGAAGAGGAGATCAGGATGGCGATGCCAGGTGAGGCGAAAAAACAGACACAGCAGGACGGATTGAACAAAAAGTCGATCTCAGAATTGAAACTATCAAAAAAAGAGTCCGACAGGGTTCACAATACAAAGAGTCTTAAGGCGACCACACGGGATCTGGAGGAGACTATAGAAAAGGTCGTTGATAAAAAGTTACAACCAATTATGAAGATACTCATTAAACTTCAGGAGAAAAGCGAAAAACCTGGCTTAACCGACATTATTGGCGGGATTGGATATATAATAGGAATTATGGGAATTATTGCTTATTTTAAAGGGAGAGCGGCTAATAAGCGCTCGATGAAGCAATAACAGAACAAATGCACCTGGAAGAATTCGCAGAAGGAAATTCTTTTTTCCACAGGCTTGATCCGAGAGTGAAGTTTGTCACATTCATGCCTTATGCCCTTGTGGTAGCACTGATGAAGGGAATCAAGTATCCGGCTATTGCTCTGGTGGTTTCTACTCTCATGATCATGGCATCCCGTGTCAGTTGGAAAAAATTGTTCAATAGGTTGGGTGTGGTAAATTTTTTCATCTTATTCCTCTGGCTCTTTCTGCCATTCAGCTATGTCGGAATTGAAGTATTTCATATTGGTCCATTCAGCGCCACCCATGAAGGCTTCCTTCTTGCATTGACAATTACTCTCAAGGCAAATGCAATTGTGATAGCAACGATTGCCTTTCTCGGCACCTCAGAAGTGTTCTCTCTTGCCCATGCACTCGTTCATCTGAAAATACCGAACAAACTCGTCTATCTCTTTTTTTTCTTCTACCGGTATATCAGTGTGCTTCATAACGAATACACGACATTAAAACGGGCGATCAGTGTAAGGGCGTTCAGGGCAAAATCAAATATGCATACGTATAAAACATATGCATATCTTGTAGGGATGCTCCTTGTCAGAAGCTACGATAGCTCTCTGAGAATCTATAATGCAATGCTTTGCAGAGGTTTTACCGGGAAATTTCCGGTTATAAGCCATTTTCATATGCACTTGAGGGACTATGCGTTCGGCATTTTCATGGTCTGTCTAACACTCTTCATTGGATTTCTTTCATACAGTGGACGATAACTATTTCATCAGAATAAAAGATTTGCGTTTCGATTACGGGAACGGGAAGGAAGTATTTCGCAATCTCAATTTTTCATTGCAGAAAAATGAGAGGATAGGCTTAATAGGCTCAAATGGCGCTGGTAAAACGACACTGTTTTATATGATCATGGGTCTGCTGAAACCTTTGTCGGGACGTATTGAAGTATTCGGCAAAGCCCGAAAATCAGAAGACGATTTCAGCGAAGTGAGACGAAGAATTGGTCTCCTATTCCAGGATTCTGATGATCAGCTCTTTTGCCCAACGGTCGAGGAAGATATTGCCTTTGGTCCTCTCAACCTGGGCAAATCACATGATGAGGCACGTGCAATTGTGCGAGAAGCTTGCGATAAACTGGGATTGAGAGGCTATGAAAAGAGAATTACCCATCGCCTCTCGGCTGGAGAAAAAAGGCTGGTAGCTCTTGCCACTGTAATGGCGATGCAGCCCGATTGCTATCTCCTTGATGAACCCACCTCGGGACTTGATGAGATAACCACCGGGAGATTTCTAACATATTTGCAGGAACATGCTGATACGTACGTCATAATAAGCCACGATCACAATTTTCTAAAAGAGACAGTGGATACAATCTATCAGCTTCGCGAGGGAACGCTGACAGTCAGGTAAGGTATTGGATAATCTTCGACTCTATCTGAAGATGAGGGAGAAGAAGTGATGTCTACTCTTCCGCCACACAAGACAAAGATTATTTGCACGATTGGTCCTGCTTCTGAATC
>JBFLXE010000126.1:0-7214 GCA_040757455.1 Nitrospirota bacterium | reverse complement strand
GCTTCCTCATTGCTAAAGCAAAAGAAGCCCCGATGAGCCCCACGCCAAGTATAGTTATTTTGTCAAAGTACATGAAAATTCTCGCTGTCCTTCTTTTTAAATCTATATCTCTCTTCCCAATGCCCTTGCAATAGGCTTTAATTCGTCCATTAGTTTTTTGAAATCACCAGGCTTGAGAGACTGTTCTCCGTCTGACATGGCTTCTTCCGGGTTCGTGTGAACCTCGATCATAAGTCCATCTGCACCCGCTGCTAAAGCTGCCTTAGCCATTGGCGGTACAAGAGACCACTTGCCCACGCCGTGACTCGGATCAACTATGACGGGAAGATGTGTAAGTTGTTTAAGAACAGGAACCGCACTCAGATCAAGCGTATTCCTCGTTGCGGTCTCGAATGTCCTGATCCCTCTTTCACAAAGTATCACATTTTGATTGCCTTTCGACATTATGTACTCAGCAGCCATCAACCATTCTTTTATTGTGGCCGACAGACCTCTTTTGAGTAATACAGGTTTTTTGCTCATGCCGACTTCCAGAAGGAGTCTGAAATTCTGCATGTTCCTTGCGCCTATTTGTATAACGTCCACGTACCTGGCGATGACATCCAAATCCCTCGGGTCCATTACTTCTGTAACAACTGGAAGCCCGGTCTTCTTACTCGCGTATGAGAGGTATTTGAGGCCTTCTTCCCCGAGACCCTGAAACGAGTAAGGTGATGTGCGCGGCTTGAAAGCCCCTCCTCTGATGAATGTGGCCCCTGCATCCTTTACCTTCTCGGCAATGCCAGTGAGCATTGTCTTATTCTCCACGGCACATGGGCCGGCAATAACATGTATCTTTTTCCCCCCAATGATTTTGCCCTTTACATCGATAGTAGTATCTTCAGTTTTGAAGTCCCTGCTGGCGAGTTTGTAAGGCTTCAGTATTCTCATCACATCTTCCACGCCAGGCATAACCCTTATCGTATTTTCTTCTTCTTCTGTTATCTTTGAGGTATCTCCGATGACCCCGATTATGGTTCGCTCGGTACCCTTTGAAACATTTGCCTTAAGGCCTTTATGCTCGAGCTTGCGAACAATACGCCTGAGGTCTTCATCAGCTATATCCGGTTTCAACACAATGATGTCCATCTATTCCTCCGAAATATACTCAGTATTTTCCATGTTGACCTTAACTAAAAACTATGGCCCTTCTTAAAGCTTCAATGAATTTTTTATTCTCTTCAGGCAATCCGATTGTGACCCTGATTTCTTCGGGCCCCACAGGTCTAATAATCACTCCTTCCATCAACAATTTTCTGTAAAGTTCGTTCGCATCCTGTTTGATCATCATGTATATAAAATTGGATTCCGTTCTCACGTAATTAATGCCGAGAGAGTCAAGTTCTGCGTAAAGATATCTTTTGCCCTGTTCATTAACGAGCTTCGAATATCGGACATGATCATTATCTTTGAGCGCCCAGAGAGCAGCTTTTTGAGCAAGAGAGTTTGTGTTAAAAGGAGGCCTCAGTTTATTCATCTCGGAGACTATATCTTTTCGTGCGATCCCATAGCCGATTCTCAGAGCCGCAAGACCAAATATTTTGGAGAAAGTCCTGAGAATAATTATGTCTCTACCTTCTCTGAAATACCTGAGGCTATCGGCAAATTCCGGATCCGTGACATATTCATAGTACGCCTCATCGACTATCACAAGAACTCCATCCGGGAGTCTTTCCATCATACTATCGAATTCATCCTTTTTGTTTATCGTTCCCGTTGGATTATTGGGGTTGGCGACAAAGAGTATTTTAGTTTTTGAAGTAACGGCGCGGGTCATCGCAGCAAGATCATGAGTATGATCTTTCAGTGGTATCTTCACTGGCTGGCAACCCATCGCCTGCACAGACATGGGATAGACCGGGAAAGACGGATGAGCCATAATTCCTTCGTCACCGGGCCGCAGAAATGTTCTCACTGCGAGATCGATCAGTTCATTCGAGCCATTCCCCAGGATCAACTCATCCTCTTCCACTGAAAAAATCTCTGACAGCGCCTTTTTCAGATAATAACCGCTCCCATCAGGATACCTGTTCAGGCTGTTGGAACCACTTGGAGCAGTTAAGAAATCCAGCAAGGCTTTTATCGCCATCGGCGAAGCTCCGAGAGGGTTCTCATTCGACGCGAGTTTAATTGAGCCTTTGATGCCGAGTTCTCTTTCGAGTTCCTCGACAGGCTTCCCGGGCACATAAGGGTTGAGGGTCGAAATATACTCCGGAGGTCTGATCATTGAATCCCACCATGCGGATAGGAACCCAGTATCTTCAGATATAAACAATTCTCTTTGATGCTCTCTAAGGCCTTCCTCACTTTCTTGTCTTCAATATGACCTTCCATATCTACGAAGAAGATGTACTCCCATGCTTTTCTCCTGGAAGGTCTTGATTCTATTTTTGTTAAGTTAATTTTTGCCTTCTTAAAAGGTTCCAGCATGTTATAAAGACTTCCGGGCTTATCCTTGATCGAAAACATAATGGATGTCTTGTCCTTCCCTGTCCTTGGAGGAATTTCTTTTGAAATGACAAGGAATCTTGTAAAGTTATGCTTGTTGTCCTCAATGTGCTTTTCAACAAACTGAAGATTGTATATCTTAGCGGCAAGTTCACTTGCGATCGCGGCAGACTCATCGTCCTGTGACGCAAGTTCGGCAGCCCTGGCCGTGCTCGTCGTTTCCAGTATAGATATTCTTGGCAGATTGCCTTCAAGCCATCTTCTGCATTGTGCAGCAGCATGCGGGTTTGAATAGATTTTTCTGATTTTAGACTTATCACCACTCTTTGACATAAGGTTGTGTGCTATCTCAAGCATTATCTCGGCCGACACTTTAAGATCATAATCCGCGAACATGTCAAGTGTGTAAGTAACGACGCCCTCGTTTGAATTTTCCACAGGCACAACCCCGAATCCGGCCTTATCAGCCTCCACAGAATCAAAGACCTCTTTTATGCTCTCTACGGGGATAAAAAGTGCAGAGGAACCGAAATGTCTCAACGCAGCAAGGTGCGTGAATGTGGCGAGGGGGCCAAGACATGCGACTTTGAGCGGTTCCTCAAGAGATAAAGATGCGGATAGGATCTCTCTAAATATTACCTTTAAGGTATCATTAGGGAATGGACCGCTGTTAAGCCTTGTGAGTCGATCCAGAATTTCGCGTTCCCTTTCGGGCGAATAAAATTGTGCGTTTTCATTTCTTTTTATTCCGGCAATCTCGATGACGATTTTAGCCCGCTTATTTAAGAGGTCGAGAATGTCGTCATCAATCTCATCTATCTCTTTTCTTAATTTATCGAGTTCGCCCATAAAATATCTTAACAGATTTAATAAATTGCGGGTTTAAGGAAACTTAATATTACAAGTTTTCGCAGTTTTTTTCAATTTTTCTCACTTTGGAGTTTCCTGAATTTTCAAGTTCAAATGGTTGTATTTCATTGATTTGGGAAGGGCCGCGTCATGAAGTTCTTTAAGAAAGATGCTCGCAAGCAATCGGGATACGTTAAGGCCTGGGGCGAAAAATAAAAAAATTCAATCTCCTGACTCAATCTGCTCTATCGCTTCTCTTGCAATCGTCCTCACGTGGGCGTCTCCGTCTTTTGTCGCCTCCTCAAGAAAGGGAATAGCTGCCGGGTCGCCTATTATACCCAGGAGATAGGCGGCATCGCCCCGATAAACGGGATTTCTATTTTTTAAAACCGGAAGAATATAAGGCAAAGCTTCAGAAACCTTCTTCGGAACTTCTGACTTTAGCGTCTCAAAAAGTGCCACAGTACCTATCCTTACCCTTGTCCTTTCGTCTGTTATCAAGTTCCCGGTACATGAACACAAAGACATATCATGTTTAAACATATCAATAATGTTATCCAAAAAGCCATTCTCCATATAATCCGCGATCATAGTTTTAAGGTCTGAGGGGTCTTTGCCGGTCTGTTTCATAACCTATTATATACCGTAGAAATATTCTGAGCTCGAAATTGACTTTTTTCGGCTTCTGAAAACCGGCTGTCAGGTTTTAGACAGACACCAACAATCATATTATTGTATAATTAAAATTCTTAAGTCTTAGAATAATTATGAAAATATATAATACACTGAGTGGGAGAAAAGAGGAACTTGAGCCACTCGACCCTCCTAAAGTGGGGATCTATGCTTGTGGAGTAACGGTTTACGATTACTGCCACATAGGGCACGCCAGAAGCGCCATCGTTTTCGATGTGATAAGGAGATATTTGAAATACAAGGGCTTTGATGTCACATATGTAAGAAATTTTACTGATATCGATGACAAGATCATTAACAAGGCAAAAGAAGAGGGCATTGCGTGGGATACTGTTGCCCAAAAATACACAGATGAATATTACAGAGATATCGAAATGCTCGGTGTAGAAGGAGCTGATGTTGAACCAAAGGCGACTGACCATATACCTGAAATCATCAAAATCATCGGAGCACTCATCGAGAAAGATTATGCATACGAGATAAGTGGAAATGTTTATTTTTCGGTCGAGAAATTTCCCGGGTATGGGAAACTGTCAAAGCGTGATCGGAATGAAATGCTGGCGGGAGCAAGAGTCGAGGTCGATGAACGGAAAAAAAATCCTCTGGATTTTACTCTGTGGAAAAATTCAAAAGAAGGCGAACCATCATGGGAAAGTCCATGGGGATCCGGCAGACCCGGCTGGCATATTGAGTGTACTGCGATGTCAATGAAATATCTCGGCGAGAGCTTTGACATTCATGGGGGTGGTGCCGATTTACTGTTTCCTCATCATGAAAATGAGATTGCCCAATCGGAAGCCTTTACCGGAAAACCTTTTGTAAAGTATTGGGTTCATAATGGTTTTATAACTGTCGATAAAGAAAAAATGTCTAAATCACTCGGCAATTTTTTTACGATAAGGGAGGTTCTGGACAAATTTGACGCCGAGGTGCTCAGGTTTTTTCTCCTATCCACCCATTACAGAAGTCCAATTGAGTTTTCTGATGAGCAGCTTCGTGAGGCGGAAAAGTCTCTTGACAGGTGCTATTCAACTATAGCCAGGATTGGTGAATACCTGAAGATTAAGGGTGAAGGACGGGCAGAATTATCCGGTGTGGGAAGAACATTCGAAAATCAACCTTCTGATTTTAAGAAGTTCTTTGAGGAAGCTATGGATGATGATTTTAACACGGCCCTTGCGATAGGACATGTCTTCGAACTTCTCCGGGAGACGAACAGGTTAATGGACAGAAAACCAGAGGGAACAGATGCCAGAGAGTTCTTAGTGAAATCTAAGGAAGTACTTTCGGAGGTGAGCAGAGTTTTAAACTTACTGAACCGGACACCTCATGAGTGGCAGTTGTCTTTGCTCAAAACAAAAAAATTGGGGCTTGACGAAAAGACTGTTACAGAAAAGATCAGAGAACGTTGGGAACAGAGAGAAAAAGAGAATTGGAAACGTGCTGATGCCATAAGAAGGGAACTCGAAGAGAGAGGAATAATACTTGAGGACAAAAAGGATAGGACCGATTGGAAAGTCCGTATCGGGTAGTGAATTGCTTTATGGTTTCAACCCGGTTCTGGAGGCGATAAGAGGGGGCAGAGGCATAAAGCGCATTATCCTGTCGTCTAAAAGAAAAAACAAAGTTGATGAACTGAAAAGGGAAGCGTTAGAGCGAAAAATTCCGGTTGTCCTGTCAAATCCCGAATTTTTTGATAGAAACTTCGGAAAAGGGCATCAGGGAATCGCAGCGGAAGTATATCCGAAGTCCTATTTCCCTTTCCATGAACTGCTTGAGATTCCGTTGAGAAAGAAAGAGACTCCCCTTTTTTTCGTACTCGACTGTATTGAAGATCCGAGGAATCTTGGAGCAATATTACGGGTAGCAGATGCCGCCGGGGTGCATGGTGCGGTCATCCAGTCGCATAGATCGGTTTCCTTAAGTCCAGAAGTAGCAAAGGTCTCAGCGGGCGCCGTGGAATATGTTCCCCTCAGTTTGGTATCGAACATAAAACATGCCATACGGGAAATGAAAAAAATGAATATCACAATAGTCGGTTCCGATGAAGAGGCCAAGGAGACGCTGTGGGAGATAGACCTGAGCGTACCTATTGGCCTTGTCATCGGTTCTGAGGGGAAGGGCATTAGAAAAACGGTGATCGAAACATGCGATGCCTTGGCAAGGATTCCTATGCAGGGAAAGATAAATTCACTGAATACCGCGGTCGCCACAGGCATATTTGCTTTTGAGATATTGAGACAGAGAATGAGAAACATTCAATAAATATTAGAAAAAACTATTTTTTGGCCATTTTTAACCTTTTTTGCAAATTGACGCCAAATCGCAAAAAGTAATTTAATTAATATTTCAACATGAAGGGATTAGTTTGTCTTTTTTGGCCCCCTTTTGCAAAGTGGTCTAACATGAACTTTGAGAAAGCAAATCAAGCCACCGTAGCTCAGCAGGCAGAGCAGCTGATTTGTAATCAGCGGGTCGGGGGTTCGATTCCCTTCGGTGGCTCCAGGGAGAGGTTCCCGAGCGGCCAAAGGGAGCAGACTGTAAATCTGCCGGCACAGCCTTCGGAGGTTCGAATCCTCCCCTCTCCACCAGAGAAGTATAACAGCGCAGAAGATCAGAAGTACAGAAGAATGGGGGTAACCGACCGAAAGGCTTTAGGGCGTATACCTTCGGAGCTTCCGTACTATAGTGCTTCCGTGCTTTTGGATGATGCGGGAGTAGCTCAGTGGTAGAGCGTCAGCCTTCCAAGCTGAGGGTCGCGGGTTCGAATCCCGTTTCCCGCTCCAATGAAGATACGGGCGTGGAGCTAAAAGAATGGAGATCAAAGAATAAGATGTGGTTTCTGCTATAAGCTCTACTGTAGCTCTAAGCTGAAATGCCCATGTAGCTCAGTCGGTAGAGCACATCCTTGGTAAGGATGAGGTCACCGGTTCAATCCCGGTCATGGGCTCCATTGAACTCCGGGCATTGAGCAAAGAGCTATGAGAATGAAAACTGTAAGATAGCTTTGAATCAATTAAATCAGACACCTAATTGCTTTCAGCACTTTGCTGAAAGCTAAAAAGGAGGATTTATGGCGAAGGCGAAATTTGAGAGGGTGAAGCCTCATGTGAACATAGGCACGATAGGGCATGTAGACCATGGCAAGACTACATTGACATCTGCGATTACGAAGGTACTGGCTA
>JBFLXE010000125.1:0-7368 GCA_040757455.1 Nitrospirota bacterium | reverse complement strand
TTATAAAAATGCTTATTTTCTGTGAGATAATTATGTAATGTAACTGCTGCTTTCATATCGTTTGCTTTTATTCTTTTTTGCGTTGTCCCTTATTCCTAAAAATATTGTCTGTTATTGAACAGCCTTGGTTATTTTATCTTATCGTAATTTAAAAAATTAAAAAAATAAATAAATATTATGTTAAATCTTTCAAATATCTCTTAAAAAAATGATGGACCGACGAAAGCACTATAATGCTCGATATCAAAGCAAGAGCCGTATTCAGAGAAAAACCCGATATCGCAAAACCCAAAGCGGTGGCCGCGGCCGGAGGATGTTCGGTATCCGTAACTACCATGACAAACATTGAGAGGCCGACTGCAAAGGCGTAAAGTGCAATTGAATGCCAGAGGAAAGGGTGGGGGATTAAATCGCACAATGACCCTGAAATGAGACCTATGAGATGGCCTCCAATCACATTCCTTGGTTTTGCGGTGATATATTTGGGCATGGCAAAAACGATAAATGCAGTGGCTCCAATGGATGCGATTATGACGGCATTCTGCAAGCTCAAAAATATGAGAACTATAAACACAGTTAAAGTTGCGAATAGACTCTGGAGGACATAATTCTTCCAGAAAAGTCTGAGTTCCTTAAGCATGGCTGTAACCGATTTCTTCATAATACAGTAATGGTACTAAATCACAAGACCAGCCTGTTATAATAAGGTTTTAAATTATAGCAATTTTCACTGTAAAGGAACAGAACCATGAATCCTGACAGAACATTGAACGGTAAGGCGCTCAATGAGATGGAACGAAATATACTGAGGATCTTTCTGAAGGTTAGAGAGAATTTTGATGAAGTTAAGAGCAAGGTCTCCCTTGTCAGGCCCTACCTTGAGCTTATGGTAATTTCGACAGCCTGGGCGCTTAAGATAGAGGAATTCGAAAAGGTGCTAGGTTTCAAACCAGAATTTCTCTATAAAGGTGAGGAAGAAACATATGCAATAGCAGCACTTTATAGGGTGGATGATGACTTCACAACAGGGGCCGTTGCTTACGAGTTCGCCGAGATCATGGGAAAAGAAAAAGGCATTACTGACCCTGAATCAATTGATAGCATATGCGTGGAGAAGACTTTTGGCGAGGAGCTTCTGTACATGCTCGAGAATGACATTTTATCAGGAACGCAGGAGAGAGATTTTTTGTCCTGTCAGAATCTCGAGAAAAGAGCAGAGAGCCTGAAAAAATTGCTTGAGCGAAAGAATCAAAAATGAATCTCTGCTTTTGTTAGACATGAACAATGGTCAAAAAATTTGGCAGTAATCGGCCGTCCGGTTCTTCGGAGGGAAGAATTCCCAGGAGTAGCTGTATTCGCTGTGGCACCTGTTGTCTGAAGGGCGGACCTGTGCTTCATTATGAAGACGTGAAGATACTGCTCGATGGTTACGCAGGGCATCAGCATCTCATGACGCTCAGAAAGGGGGAACTCGCAATGAACCCTGTCACCGGCGGTATAGAGTCCCTCAAAAAAGAAATAGTAAAGGTTATCGGAAGAGGAGAAGGCTGGTCCTGTTTCTTTTATGACGAGATGAAGGCGTCATGTGCGATTTATGAAAATCGGTTCATGGAGTGCCGCCTGCTGAAATGCTGGGATCCCTCGGATCTTATGGCCATAATGGGCAGGAATACGATCGTTCGAACCGATATCATCAACAGAGGAGATCCTGTCCTTCAACTCATAGAAGCTCATGAAGATGAATGTTCCTTTGAGAAGATCGAAAGATTGCTTGCAAGGCTGTCTCTTAAAGGAGCGAATGCCGGTATTTCCCGCAAACTGAGCGATATTGTGAAAAGGGACCTCGAAATTCGCCGTTACGCGACTTCGGGCCTAGGAATGAAGAAAGAATTTGAACTTTTTATTTTCGGCCGATCCGTTCATGACATTTTGAAAAGGAGAGGATTTTCTGTTCATGTCGGCGGAGCAAATTTTTAGAGAATATCCTTGATGGCTTCCCTGAAGTCCTTTGCACCGGCATTCGCAGGATGTCTGACCGCAAAAGATTTTATATTCAGCGAAGCAAAGGTTTCCGAAGCAATTTTTCCAAGAGCAATTATTTTTACGCCTGAAAACAGGTTGATAAATTTTTTAAGGACAGGAAACCCATAGGCGAGTTCCCTTGAAGCAGGCCTTCGGTTGCTGAGCATTCCTCTTTCAGGATCAAAGGGATGCCAGGGGAAAACATTCCATAATACAAATTCATCCGGCTTGAGGCCATAGTTTAAGAGGGCCCCCCACACTATTGTTGCAGTTGGCTCTGAGAACCCTTTGGGCATGATCTGGGGCTTGCTTGTTCGCCGCGGCACTATGTCGGGTAAGACGTACTCGGGATAAATGCCCTCTTTTTTTTTGTATCCCAGAAGGATACGCTCTGATGTCATGGCAATGCCGCTGAAATGCCCTCCTTGAAATCCGATTGCCTCTCCAATCAGAAGATAGCGTGCCCTTTGTTTTCGGCTGTTAATATAATGCTTCAGATGAACTGTGCGGATTTCCGGCGCCTCGGATGTCATATCATTTTCAGCATCAATATCAAGCCACGGATTAAAAACATTGTCCAGAAGGACCGATTGCTTCAGGAGTGATAAAAAAATCTCTATCTTTCTGGATATAAAAGGCAACTCTTTGATCTTATTTTTTTTTGAAAAATCTTAGATAGCTCCCGTATCCCTCTTTTTCCAGATTTTCCTTTGGAATGAATCTCAATGCAGCGGAATTGATGCAGTATCGAAGCCCTGTTGGCGGAGGGCCGTCAGGGAAGACGTGACCGAGGTGCGAATCAGCGTATCTGCTCCTGATCTCCGTTCTCTTCATAAAGAGACTCCTGTCTTCTCTCTCCACTATATTGTCGGGTTCGAGGGGCTTGGTGAAGCTGGGCCATCCTGTCCCGGAATCATATTTGTCAAGTGAACTAAAGAGAGGTTCTCCAGAAACAATATCCACGTATATGCCTTCCCTTTTGTTATCCCGGTATTCATTCTGAAATGGAGGTTCGGTTCCATTTTTTTGGGTGACTTTATACTGCAGAGGAGTCAACGTCTTCCTCAAAGTCGCATCGTCCGGTTTTTCATAATGTCGCTTTTTTGTTGAAGTTACATTTTCCATTTCCTTCCCCCACACTTTTTTCAGGAATTGGTCGCGACCGGAGCCGCGCCTGTAAAATTTATACTTCAGTGAATGTTTTTTGTAGTAATCCTGATGATATTCCTCTGCTTCGTAGAATCTATCGAACTTGATAATCTCCGTCACTATAGGCTTGATGAACCTGCCGGATTTATCTAAATCCTCTCTGGATTTTTCGGCGATCCTCTTCTGTTCATCGTCGTGATAGAAAATGGCGCTCCTGTATTGCTGGCCCCTATCGACGAATTGTCCCCCGGCATCCGTTGGATCGATATGTGTCCAGAAAAAATTAAGTAATTCTTCGTATGTTATCTGAGATGGGTCATAATAAACCTGGACGGCCTCGAGATGGCCGGTCTGACCTGAAGATACCTCTTCATAAGAGGGATTCTCCTTATGTCCTCCGGTGTATCCGGATATTACCTTTATAACGCCCTGCACCTTTTCAAAATCAGCTTCCGTGCACCAGAAGCAGCCACCCGCAAAGGTAGCAACTCGAAGCGATCCTTCCTTGATCATTGTTTTTTCTCCTGATTTTTTGACAACCTGCGAATCACGGCAACCGCATGTGAGAAACAGTAACATTCCAAGTAACATGAGAAGTTTCGCCACTTTTCCAACTCCATACAGAAAAAATCAGCGCTTACAAAAAGTTTAAATCACTTAAACCCAAATGTATAGCAAGAGAGATGCCAGAAATCAATATATTGATTTAAATGATTTTTTAGATTGACGGTTTTTTATATTCGGGCATTTTTCCCTGAAGGACGATAATATGCCCGATGTGAGGAATCGTTTAAGACTGGAGAAACGGATCGGACTATTTCTTTAACAGTATTTTAACAACCTCTGGCGGCCGCGGCTGCTTCGCCTTCTCTGTCGACACACAGACGGCTGCGAATGCCAGAATCAGTAATAACAATGAGATTAAAGCCATGGTCTTCATAAACTGAGTTCTCAATTTAGGATATATCAGTGAATACATAATTTGTGTGATGTACGTCACAGGGAAAAACTGCTCCGTCTAAGCCATTTGTTTGACGAAATTCTTGAGGCTCTTTATGGCGCTTACTTCTATTTGCCTTATTCTCTCTCGCGTCACATCATATTCGGCCGCGAGCTCCTCAAGCGTATGAGGGTTTTCCGATCCAATTCCAAATCTTTTCCTGATAATTCTTTCCTCTCTCGGCGGCAGAAAGCAGAGGATTTCGTCCATCTTCTTCTGTAAGTCGTTCCTGATTGCAAAATCGAGAGGAGAAAAGGCATCCCTGTCCTCCAGGAAATCTTTAAGATATGTGTCATCGTCGCCGATAGGAGTTTCCAGAGAGACCGGCTCCTTCGTCATTTTTAATATATCGTTCACTTTCTCTACGGCGAGGTTCAACTTTTTCGCAATATCATCAGGCGCCGGCTCTTCTCCTATCTGTAAGGCGTGCTCCCTTGTCGCTCTGGTTATTTTACTTATGGTCTCGACCATATGAACGGGAATCCTTATTGTTCTTGCCTGGTCTGTAAGAGCCCTTCTTACGGTCTGCATTATCCACCATGTCGCATATGTACTGAATTTGAAGCCCCGCCTGTATTCGTATTTGTCGACGGCCCTCATCAGCCCTTTATTACCTTCCTGTATAAGATCCAGGAAGCTCATCCCTCTTCCCAGATATCGTTTCGCGATGCTGATAACCAATCTCAGATTAGCTTCGATCATGGCTTCCCGTGCACGGAGCATTTCGCTTTCACCTTCATGCAGAATCCTTAACGCTTGTTTGATTTCAAAGCAGTTCATACCAAGCATGGATTCTGTTTCCTCGATCTTCTTTTTGCAGATGTCTATCTCTTTCAACCTGATGGATCTTGGAAGACCTGCATCCTTCTTAATAATTGATATCCTCTCCTGTAAAAGAAGAACGTCTTCTGCCGTCTTCTTGAACTCTTTGAGGAATGACTCGAGAACATCTTCTCTCAATTTGATCTGACGTGTTTTCTCAGTTATCGCAATTATATTCTCCTCCAGCAATCTGTATATCGAATGTCCGTTTCCGGTAGAACCGCTTTTTCCTTCAGTCTCGTGAAAGACGGACAATTGGTCAGCTCTTAGCCTATCGAGAATTTTCTTCCTCTTCCTCACCAGATGATCGAGCTGTTTCAGAATCTCGGAACCTCCGCTCTCCAAAAAAAGATCATTCTCTTCCTCCCCATTATTTCCAAAAAATTCGGAAAGCGGCACTTTGGCATTCCTGGTTCTCCTGTTACGCGTGATGAGTTTTTCCAGGATGAATGGAACAGTGAAAAATGTCGTGTATATCTTCTCTCTGCCGTTTTCCATCCTCTTGCCGATCTCAACCTCCTCGTCCCGTGAAAGCAATGGTTTACGGCTGATCTCGTTCAGATAAATTCGTAGAAAATCCTGTTCCCCTTCAAGAAAATAAACATCATGTTTTTCATCCTCAACTTCCTTGTCATCCAATCCCTGGTCTAAATAAAGATTAGCTTCTTCAAAGTCGATAAGACCGAGCGTGTCTTTCATCGGCAAACCTCCGTACCGTCAATTTACTAATAATTGAGCCTGGTTTATGCGGATAACCCTCCTCTGTTAGGAGAGAACTGGAAATCTTGGATTTTGTAAGCAAATATTGTACCATTACACAAGTCGTTGTTTTATAAGAGAATTATGTCGACAGAAAAAAGGATTAAGAGGCAAATTGCCTTATTTGTCAGGAAATATGCCCGAACTAAATTTTTAAATTTCGGGCTCTCTGCAATCAATTACCCGAAAAGAAGGGAATATTCAGTTTCTTGATCGTATCGGTGAATTCATGAATGTCAAAAGGTTTAAACAGATAGGAGTCAGCTCCAAGTTTGTGAGCCTTATGGACGTCCTCCTCGGCCCCTGATGTTGTCAGTATGATTACAGGAATATCTTTAAGGCTGGAATCTGACCGAATCTCTTCAAGAACCTCAAAGCCGTTCTTTCGTGGAAGATTGAGGTCTAAAAGTACGAGATCCGGGCGGACCGCATTAGTATATTTGTTCGTTCGGCGCAGAAAAGCCAGAGCCTCCATGCCGTCTTCAACCCTTTGAACGACCGTGGGAAAGTCGTCTTCTTCTAATAGTGTCTCTCGAATAAGGACTTCGTCCGCAACATTATCTTCAACGAGGAGAATGATCAGCGGTCTTGAGTAACTTTTTTTGCCCATTCAATCGTTCTTCAGCGATACCAGTGTATATCGTGAAACAACATTATTATTCAAGCTTCCTAATATCCCTATTTCTTGATTTTCAGTACATTAAAAATCCTTCTTCACAAACGGCCTCGTCTGTTAAATCGCCGGGCAATTAAATGATTGCAGTTCTCTTCGCTCTGGTCTTGCCAGGGGAATAGTAATCGAATGGGTTAGAATTCCCGCGGCAAAACGGCAGTGTTAAACTTTACCTTTTAATGAATTGTCGCACTGCCCGAATAACCGCGGGAAACCCGTCATTCAAAAGGCGACAATGAAGAAGTCCGAGACTGCTCAGTCTCTGCCTCTCAGCTCGCTTAGAGTTGTTTAAGGGTCTTCGCTATCGCGTCTCCGAAGGATTTGCAATAGGTGTTAAAGTTTACGCAGGCATCTGCGTCCTCTTTGTCCAGACAGATCTCTGCTTCTTTACTACCTTTCCTGAGCTTCACGATCCATGCATCCTTTTGTTCATCGAAGGTAATGCGAGGCGACAGACTTCTGATCTCCGGATACATCTCCAGTATCTTGTCCTCTAATGCAACCAGTGAATAACCCATGACACCCTCCTTTTCCTTTTAAAGAATTTTCACTAAATAGTTGCCAACTTATCTGACATCTAAAGTCTTTAGCAAAAAAAATGCCCGATAAAAAATCTTTATTTTTCATTACCTTTGGAACTCAGGCACTGAAACAACGAGGCAAAATTCCTTGTTTGATGGCAATTTGCCCGACACCTAGTGCCCCAAAATATATATGTCCTTCTGGATAAAAACCTTTATAAGCGACGAGGAGTTTATTTTTTTATTAGAGGTGTAATATTCACTTTCGGTCTATTAAAAAACAAAAAAAATTCTCATATGGAAAAGAACGCAGCGATTTTGTATAATTTGATGCAATTGAAAAATATAAGGCTGTTCAATAACAGACAATATTTTTAGGAATAAGGGACAACGCAAAAAAGAATAAAAGCAAACGATATGAA
>JBFLXE010000124.1:0-7502 GCA_040757455.1 Nitrospirota bacterium | reverse complement strand
TGCGGACGACGAAGCAGTTTGCGATGATGAAGAGGCAATAGTCTCTATCTGACCGACGATGTTCTCGACCTGAGATGCAATCTTTGCAAACTGCTGACTTACCTCGTCGATCACCGGCACCCCTGATTCCATCTCTTTCTTGCTATTCTCGGTAGAGATCATGGCTTCCTCTGTCTCCTTTTGAGCCTCTTTCACTATCTTGGCTATCTCTTTTGCCGAATTTGCAGAACTCTCAGCAAGCTTTCGTATCTCATCGGCTACCACCGCAAAACCATGTCCCGATTCACCGGCTCTGGCAGCTTCAATTGCTGCATTTAATGCAAGGAGGTTTGTTTGAAACGCTATCTTAGCCATGACATTTACAATACTGCCGATCTCGGATGAGCGCTGCGACAGATTCTTCATTGCTGTCACCGTCCTATCTGTGGCACGCTCAAGTAACTTTGTCTTATCGCCGAGCTTTACCAGCAATTCGCTCCCTTTACCAGTCGATTCGTTTGCTGCCTGCGCGGCCGTTGAGGCTTCCAATGAACTTTCGGCAACTGATGAGGTTGCCGATGACATCATCGCGATGGCAGATGAAAGCTCAGACAGGGCCTTTGTTGACTGTTTCGACACGGCGGCCAGGGAATTGGCAGAGCTCGCGAGAAAATCGGCCTGTTCCCTTATCTTCACTGTCATCTCCTTCAAGGAAGAGATCATCAAATTCGTAGCCTTCCCAAGCTGGTTCAGGAGATCGTCGCCTGTTTCTTCATTCGCACTCACATTTAGGTCACCGGCTGCGACCTGCTGAAGGATATAAAAGTAGTCCGTCAGCCCCATGGCAAGATTCATAGAGTTTTCATGCAGCTCTTCGGACGTCTTTCGGAGGTGCTCGAGCATATGCTCGAAGCCTATGGCGAGCGAATCTTTCTCGGAACGGATGTGTACTGTCACGTCAAGATTACCTTTTCTCACCGCTTCGATACATTCAGCTAATTTCCGGTACTCGGCAATCATGTTATTCGTAACCCTGCCTAACTGGTTCAGCAGGTCATCCCCTGTATCCTCGGATGCCTTCACATCCAGGTTGCCCAGAGCAAATTCCGAAATTACCGTGAAATAATCGCTCATCCCGAGGGCAAGATTCATAGAGTTTGTATGCAGATCCTCGACACTTCTTTTCAGATTTTCGACCATTTGTGCGATCGCATTGCCCAGAACGTCTCTTTCAGACCTTATCCGGACAGATGCATCCAGGTCACCCGAGGCAATCTTATCGGCCGTCTTGGATAACTCATTCAATGAAACCGCCATTTTTACAAAAGCGTTCTGCATCTGCGTGATCTCGTTGTTACTGCCTTCCATGATTTTTATCCTCGAAATATCAGGTATCTCCCCTTCGCCAATCTTGTGTGCAGTATTCGTTACGTTTTTTAGCGGTATCACCACTCCCCTCGTCAGCAAAACTGCCAGCCCTGCGACAGATATCAGGGAAAGGAACAGTATGCCCGCAGAGATAGCCTTCTGCCTCCGAACTGATTTTTCCGATTCAGCCTTATATTTTTCATAAACATTGCCGATACCCTTCATGAAAGGGTCATAGACCTTCATAAGTTCCGGTAATAGAACAAGGCGCGCATGGAGTGACATCCTTTCTGCCTCGGGAAAATCTGCTCTTGCAATCGCTTCGATGACAGAGGCCCCGGATTCATGTAATCGTTTGTGCGGTTCTTCAAGGGTATCAAAAAGTTCCCTCAACTCAGGATACGGAAGCTCATAGTTGTAATACCAGGAGCCGAATACGCATTTCCTTGGGTCGAGTTCACCCACAAATTCATCCCTTTCTCTCGCGGCTTCCCTCAAGTTATCGACCCATCTGTAATGAATGAGCTGCATTTCACGAAGTCGTTCTTTCAATTCTATCAGCTCATTTTTTTTCGTCTCTATCTCTTTAACTTTCACGATTCCTCGTTGCCAGAGGATTCCGAGCAGAAGAATGAGAAGAAAGACGAAACCGAAACTCAAAAAAAATTTCTTTCCTATTGACAAATTTCTAAGGGGATTCATGTGATGTCCTTGTTCTTGGTGATCAAAACTGTATCTGGCACCGCATCTTGCCGCCGCCTTCCTCTCTTATCCAAAGCAGTGTCTTTTTCGTCCTGTCACACCATTGACGGATGTCTTTCTCGAAAGTGGGACAATCTGCAATGACTTCAAGGAGATCCCCCGGCTTCAGCTCGGCCGATTTTGCAGCAATTTTCAGTACCGGCTGAGGACATTTCAGCCCTAAACAATCCAATGATACTGTTGCCATGAAATATTACCTCCTTTCTGGCATAAAGGTTGGTTCTCAATCATAAATCAAACCTCTCTTTCCCTATCCAAAAGTCCTGATAACTTCGCCTTTGGAATCAATTATTTTTATCAAAAAGGACGGTTTCGACGATAGGCAATGAGTTGCACAGGCCAGACAGGGATCGTATGCGCGGAAGGCCATTTCTACCATGTTGAGAAGGCCATCAGAGACCTTGCCCTTCTTGATAAGACTCCTTGCTGCTTTTTCTACGGACATGCAAAGTGCTGCCGAATTATTCAGAGTAGCTACAATAAGGTTCACTTCTGTTAATATGCCATTCCTGTCAGTCTTATAGTGGTGAAAAAGGGTGCCCCGGGGAGCTTCGACAACGCCAATGCCTTCTTCGGGAACAGCCGTCGGGATATTTCTCACACGAGAATCTGTGATCTCCTTGTCTTGCGCCAGTTCGAGCAGGCGTTCCGCCGCATAGAGAGCTTCTATCAATCTCGCCCAGTGAAAGGCAAGGGTATTATGAACAGGCTTCCCGCCCAAAGTTTCGTACATCTTTTCATATTCATCTTGAGCAAGTGAAGTTGCCATTCCTTCAGAGACATTCAGTCTGGCCAGCGGAGCAACGCGGTAGATTCCGCTGTCTTTACCATCCACAAATCCCTTCCAGCCAACACTTCTGAGGTAAGGAAATTTTATGTAACTCCAGGGCTCGACATGCTCCCCGATATATTCGAGATAATCCCGCGCCCTGAATTTCGCAAATTCCTTTCCATCCGGCATAGATATACGAATGTCGCCGTCATAAAAATTTATCTTGTTTGCCTTATCGACCAGTCCCATATAATACGTCTCATGCTTATATATGTCGCCAGTCACAAAATCGAGATACTCGGGGTTTTTCAGCACCACGTCGTCGAATATTTTTAGAGCAAATCTGGCGAACTCAACGCCAGACTTTGCCACCTCTATGATCCTCAACCTGTCATCTTCACTCAGAGGTTTTGAGATACCCCCCGGGAGACCGCATACGGGATGAATCACCCTGCCTCCGATCAGAGTGATGATGTCGCGACACTCCTTCCTCAGCTTGATCACTTTTCCGGCTATCTCCAGTCCGACCCTGGAAATTACACCCAGTATATTTCTTTCCGCCGGCGGAGCTGAAGGTCCGACAACGAAATCAGGTCCGCCCAGGAAGAAGAAATGCAAAGTGTGGTCTTCAAGCATAAAAGCGGAGTACATCAGTTCTCTGATCTTTTTGGCCGCCGGCATCGGCTCAACCTTGAATAAATCATCAAGCGCCTTGGTGGAACAGATATGGTGTGCGGTCGGGCACACCCCGCAGATTTTTGGCGTGATACGCGGCATTTCTTCTGCCGGGCGGCCCACGCAGAAGGCCTCAAATCCTCTCAGCTCCGGAACCTGGAAATAAGCCCTTTTCACATCCCCCTCTTCATCGAGGAAGATTTCGATCTTACCATGGCCTTCAAGCCTTGTAATTGGATCTATCGTAAGGCGTTTTGCCATAAATTACGTTCCAAGCCTCCTCCTGAGAAATGATGAAGGAAGTGAATAATAATAAAAAATGCCAGCCGGGTCAGCAATAGAATCCAATACCTTCTTTATCTCAGCCTCGCCATTCGCTTCTATAATGGATGCCAGTGCCGAGAGAAATTTCATACCCTGGTCATAAACCCTGCTGGTCGGGCCGAAACAGCCCCTGCATGGCATATTCGCATTAAGACATCTTTCTCCGCAGCCGTCTCTTGTGGCAGGTCCGAGGCATATGATTCCCTGATCGAGAAAACATTTTGTCGGGTCGAGCATTACTTGATGAACCCTTTTTATATCCTTGATAGTAGTTTTCTCGGGTTTCGTATCTTTCCGCTTGCATGTTTCACATAATGCGCGGTCTGGGGCAAGCACTGTTCCTTTCTCCGGAAGATTGCCGGTTAATATTGCGTCAAATGCCTTCAAAATAAGGTCTGGAGGAGGTGCACAGCCTGGCAAATAGTAATCGACATCGATCACCTGATCCAATGTGTATACAGTGTCGTAAAATTCGGGAAGCTCTAATTCACCAACCTCCGTATTAGTTTTTAGTTGGGGGAAAATTCCATCCGGGTTCACAACAGATGGGCAGTTTTTATAGACCCAGTCAAATATTTTTTTGCTGTTCACGAAATTTGCCAGCCCGGGCGTTCCGCCCAGATGTGCGCAGGATCCAAAGGCAATGACCAAACCGGATTTCCGTCTCAAGAGTCGTGCGACATGTTCCTGTTCTCCAGTTCTTATTGCACCGTTAATGAAACTTACGGCAATCTCTCCATCCCTTAATGCCTCAATGTCTTTTATTTTATAATCCAATGCCACAGGCCACAATACAATATCGACTGCCTCAACCACCTTCAGTATGTCTTCAGCAATGTCTACGACCGCTTCTTCACAGCCGCCGCATGACGCGCACCAGTAAAAAGCAACCTTCGGCTTATCCAATTTTTTCAAACCTCTTCAACGGCCCCAAAGCTTTCACTGTTTGAACCATGTCATTTATGGTCTTTACAAATTTGTCCGATTCACTCGCAGAGACCCAATCAAGTCTCAACCTTTCCTCTTCAATTCCCAATTGACACAGAACTCTTTTTAGAAGATGGAATCTGCGCAAGGCTTTATAATTACCTTCTTTATAATGACAATCTCCGTGATGACAGCCGAGAATTATGACGCCGTCGGCACCGGTATGGAAGGCCTTTACTACAAACTGCGGATCGATTCGCCCTGTGCACATTAAGCGGATGACTCTGACATTCGGAGCATATGTTTTTCTCGAACTTCCCGCAGAGTCCGCAGCCGCATAGGAGCACCAATTACATAAGAATCCGACTATCTTTGGTTCGAAATCTTTTACTTCAGCACCCCTTCAATTTCAGAAAAGATCTGCTGTGTGGTGAAATGTTTACCTCGTGCGGCACCGCTCGGGCACGCTGCCACGCAGGTTCCGCAACCTTTACAAAGCACTTCATTTACTTCAGCGACCCTTTTCTCTTTATCCATCATTATCGCTTTGTACGGACAGAGTCCGACACATAACATACATCCGGAACAAACATTACTGTCTATCTCCGCCGTTGTCACATCCAGCTCCAGTTTCCTCCCCGGTACAAGCACGGAAAGGATCTGACCTGCCGCGGCTGCACCTTGAGCTACAGAGCTCTGGATATCCTTAGGCCCTTGAGCACACCCGGCAATGAATATACCCTCGATATTGGTATTCACCGGTGCAAGTTTAGTATGACCTTCTGCAAAGAACCCGTCATTGTTCAGGCTGACCGAGAGCATTTCCGCCAGTTTGACAGTGCCACGAGCGGGCACCATGGCGAGACAGAGAACAACCATATCGACAGAAATATTCCGCTTTTCACCCGAAACATCGTAACATGAAAGATTAATTTTATCGCCATTCCGGCTCAAATTGACTCCCATGGGGAGTGGCGTATGAATAAACTGGATGTTGTCTCCGTCCCTGATAGAATCCAGAAAAGCCTGATTATCTTTCCCCGGCACGCACCAATCAGCGTATACGTCATAAACTTCAGCTGAAGGAAGCTGTTTCTTCACCATGCGGGCGAACTTTAAAGCATAGAGACAGCAGACGCTCGAACAATAGTGTTTGAAATCTTTATCGCGGCTTCCGACACAGTGAATGATCGCCAGGGAGCCGGGTTCTTTTGAGTTCTTCGTCAGGACCTTGCCGCCTGTGGGGCCTGTCTGAGAAATTATCCTTTCGAATTCGAGGCTCGTGTATACCTCTGGAATCTTTCCATAACCAAAGGCCGGAATAGTTGCTGGATCAAAGAGCTCGAAACCAGTGGCAACGACAATTCCACCCACTCTCCTTTCGACAACTTCTCCACTGGTTTCGTAATCGATCGCCCCGAACGGACATGCCTCTCTGCAGAGCGTACAATCCCTTCTTCTGAAAGTTTCGTATTCTTCTTTTGTTATCAATCCTAACTCCAGGGCTTCCCTGCAAAAATCAGAGTCCTTTCCGTTAAAACGGAGACAACTCTTTTCATCAATCACAGGTACGTTGGGAAGCGCGCCGGTGTAAGGGATATAGATGGCCTTCCTATCGCTTAAATTGTAGTCGAACTGATTCTTTGCGCTTACAGGACAAGGCTCGTAGCATGCGCCACAGCCGATACACTTTTCTCCATCGACATAGGTCGCATTCTTTTTTATCTTCACGACAAAGTTACCGAGGAATCCCAAAACTTCCTGAACTTCAGAGCACGTAAGTAATTCGATATTTTCATTATGCAGTACCTCGTCCATTTTGGGCTCCAACATGCAGGAAGCACACTCCATTTTCGGAAAAACATCCTCATATCGCGCAACCCTGCCACCCACGAAAGAATTCTTTTCGACAAGGTATACCTTTCGTCCTGCCCGGGCAAGAAGAAGCGCTGCCTCCATGCCTGCAGGACCAGCACCAATAACCAGGACGTCAGTGTTACAGTCAATCTCCTTTTTCTCGAGCGCTTCATGTAAAACGACGCGCTGAACCGCAGCATTAATGTATGATTTCGCTTTTTCCGTCGCCTGAATCTTGTCAATGGTTGGCCAGACTACCTGCTCTCTGAGATTTACCATCTGAAACAGGTAGGGATTAAAGCCGATTTTGTGAAGAAGGTTTCTGAAAGTTTTTTCGTGTTCTTTTGGCGAACAGGCGGCTATTACGATACGGTCCGGATTTTCTTTTGCCACGTCTTCGGTGAGAAACTGCTTTCCTTCCTCAGAGCACAAAAGTCTGTGTATCTTTACATACTGAACTCCGTCGATCTGTGTGGAGAATGTCAGGATATCATCTAAATTCAAATTATCGGAAATGTTAGTTCCACAGCTACAAATATAGACTCCTAACCTACCCCTCATAAACCCCTACTGTTTTATGGGCCTTATGCTCACAAATACAAACCCTTTTTTAATTATAATTCCAGGGTATCCTATTTTGTCAATAAAATAAAGGATATACTTCTACTGTCTTGAACTTTAGGTTTAAAATTCTGACATTTGGAGATTTTGTTCTAACCCACATTATTCATAAATTTTTCATACATGAGGATTTTAAAGATTTTTGGAGTCGATCGGAGCCAATGGAAGACGAATACGCTGCAGTTTTATACCGAGTCACGCTCTGATTTTACAAAAT
>JBFLXE010000123.1:0-7644 GCA_040757455.1 Nitrospirota bacterium | reverse complement strand
GGCGGAACATTATAAGATAAATATAAAATAGAGACCAGGAGAGACCGCGTGGACAAAAGGAGAGAGAAGAGATTCGCGAAGAAGCTTATGGCCAGATTGAGCTCGGCTAAGTCCAGTTCATGGGGAGTCCTCAGTGACATTTCTGAAAATGGCCTATTCGTGAGAAGTAACAAAAGCTTTGCTGTCGGAACAGCCGTTGAGATAGAATTGGTTCTGCCGGATAATGAAGTATCAACCCTTAGAGGTGTCGTGAAAAGGGCGGTCACCCTGCCTGCTTCAAATAGGAGATTCGGCATAGGCATCGAGCTAATTAAGAGAGACGTGACTTACAGATTTTTTTTGAAGTGCCTTGCCGATCAATCATCTTACCTGGATAGAACTTTAGCATACGCACAATAAAATTTTAATTGATTGCCTGTGTGTCCTGTGATAATCTTTCTGATTGAAATATTCGGATATGAACGAGCTTACAGATTTTATTCTGGAAAAAATTCCCGTCGGGGTCGTGGTCTTTAATCCCTCATTGGATATCATCTATTCCAACAGGCAGGCAACAAATTTTCTCAAGCGTTTCGAGATGCCAGAAGAAGTAATTACTATAAGCAGAAGGATCTTTAAAGCTATGGTAACATCCAGCATCATAGAGTTCTTTCCAGGAGAAATCTATATAATCAAACGATTTGAGGGCTCGCCGAGCAATTGGACGTTTAGAGTTTTTATAGGGGAAAAACCTGATTCCTTTGTCTATATCTTTATCATAGAGGAGAAAATTTCGAACAAACTCAATATGAACGAGATAAGGCAGCAGTACAGATTGACGCGAAGGGAAACTGATATCCTGAGGCGTGTGCTCGATGGACTGAAGAATACTGAAATAGCTGAAGAACTCGAAATCTCCGAACAGACAGTAAAAGACCATCTAAGTAATATCTACGTTAAATTGGGAGTGAAAAACAGATTCGCTCTCGTGCGGTCCCTTATCAGTTCTCCGGAGCAGTAAAGGACCTTAGCAGCTTTAAAGATTTTTGCCTTCTTCCTACTGCGGTAGGATTGACTCTCAACCATTAAGATTCCAAAATTAATTTAATGACCGGGCATGTGAAAATATTTTGCGTTCATCTAAATGATCAGTCAGTATTACACCGGGAGAGAAGATGCAGGAGAGAAGACAGCATAGAAGATACAAAATGAATGGCGGCATTCACGGCAAGATCCCCTTTGCTGATGATGTAAAAATTATCGATATGAGTATAGGGGGTGTAGCATTGAAGGTTGACAGAAGGCTGAATGTCGGCAAGGAATATCAGGTGAAATTACTGAACAGAAGTAGTTCTGTTTCCCTCAGGGGGAAGGTCATTTGGTGCGTATTGAGTGAATCCAGAAAAGATGCCGGGGGCAATGTTATTCCGATTTATACTGCGGGCCTTCAGTTCAACGAGGTTTCTGATGAGAAGAGAGAGGAAATTGCGCAGTTCATGGAAGAACATGCAAAAAGGGAAATCCCTTTAAAATCGGTGAGTTTTCAAAATGATTTCATTAATCTTTCAGATCAATTCAAAGAAGCGTTAGAGATATTTACTGATGCCTAATTTGCGAAGAAAGGAGAAATAATGAATAAAGTTTTTGAAGAGCGGGACGACATGAATCTAATTTACGATATTCAGAGAAACCTGGGATTCTGCCAGCAGGTTGTCAGCATGGTTGAAAGTCTGTCAAAGATATCTGATGGAGGCAAGGTGGAAAATAAAATATTTCAGGAAAAGAAGAATCAAAGGTCAAATTCGAACAAAGTCGAAAGTAACCTGGATTTTCTTGAGGCCCAACTTCAACTTCTCAGCACTGCGATATGGAAGGGGGAATCCCGGGGAATTGATAATTTTGGGTACATCATTGCCGACATGATGGCCAAGGTGGAAAATATCAGGGCCCTGACAGGGTGTAAGCGCAGAAAGAAGAGAATTCTTTAGTTAGTTCATATTCTATGAAAAGACAACATTCATTCAAGCCCGTATCAATTTCTGCATTACCTCCGGTGATTCGGAAACAGACCAATCGTGCAGATGATTTTAGTCTTGCGTCAAGGAGGAGTGAAACATTACAGGGTCGCTATCCGGATTCAGTCATAGCAGGGAATGTTACGATAAATGTCGTTCCTGAATCGGGTGCTTCGCCTTTCACCCGCGTTTCGAATGTGATACTTCCCCCATATTTCCGGATGATCGCATAAGATACCGTCAATCCGAGACCAGTACCCTCTCCAACTTGCTTCGTGGTAAACAGCGGGTCGAAGATTCTTGATCTGTGCTCAGGACTGATGCCGACTCCTGTATCGGAAATCCTTATCTCGACGTCTCGGCTTTCTTTTTTCTCGATCAGTCTTGTCTGTATTGTGAGCGTGCCACCGCCCTTCATGGCCGGGACGGCGTTGTTAATGATGTTAAAGAAAACCTGCTGCAACTCATTAGGGTCTGCTCTCACTGCAGGGATAGATCCGGACATCTCTCTCAAGACAGAAATGTTATTGATCGATAAGGTATTGCTTTTCACTGCAAGCACCTCCTCGATACTTCTGTTGACGTCCACGGCCTCTTCCCTGTGTTCCCGATATCTCACAAAGCTCAAAAGATTCTCCACGATGCTCTTTGCATTATTGCCCTGTTTCTGTATCGTCTTCAATATCTCATAAGATTCGGGATCTTCTGAGAATTTGTCCATTAACAAATCGCTGAAACCAAGAATGACCGCTAGCGGGTTGTTAATCTCGTGTGCGACGCCTGCGGCCAAAGTTCCTATGGATGCCAGTTTTTCAGTATGAAGCATTTGCTCTTCCAGTTTTTTTCTTTCAGTTATGTCGAGCAAAGACTCAACGGTCTTGCTCGTACCCGGGATAACAGACACGGTAAGGAGAACATTTCTTATGTTCCCCTGTCTGTCGATAAAACGTGCCTCATAACTTGTAGGGACATCGCCGGGATCGATTCGACGTGCGTAATGATATTTGTTCCTTTTCTCCAGGTCTTCGTCATCAAAAAAAATTCTCCAACTCCTTTTTTCCTCGATTTCTTCTTTTGTATAACCAGAAAGCTTCTCGAATTTTGTATTCGCCAGCGATATTGTTGTGTCTTCCTCAACAATGATCGTCGCGCTTCCGGTATTTTCAAAGACCGTCCGGTATTTCTCCTCAGATTCCCGCAGGGCCTGCCGATTCCGCATTCGCTCAATAAATCTTCCACAATGTTCAGCAAGAGAATCTAACAGATTTCTTTCCTCTTTAGTGAACGGCCCCTCATCAGCCAAAGGTCTTTCCTCGAGGTAACACACACCGACTGTACCAATCGGATTGCCGTACACTGAGATGCTGCTTTCCTGCTTCCAGATAGTTTCCTTGAAGTTCGCCGTCCTGAATTCCCGATCACCTAAAGTAATATAAGCGCATATAATTTTCGGGATATCGCCATCCGTAAGGAATTCTGTCAACGACTCCCTGAAGTAATTCATCTTGTGAAATGCCTCGCTTCTCCATAAGTTCAGAAATACTGTAAAGACAGTTAATCTCCTTCACACGCTCCCAGAGATCATGGGTACGGTCCTGGAGGATCTTTTCCGTCTTGATTCGTTCGCTGATCTCCCGTGATATGCTTTGAATCATCTCGTTGGTCACGCTCTTGAGGGCCTCCAGCAGTTCTATCTCGGACCCACCGGTCACGCGCGAATCCAACTCACCCCTTGAGACCCTGTGCAGTATGTCAAAATGCTCGACAAGCCCGATTGCAATTTCATGCGCCTGATCAACGATTTCTCCGATCTCTTCCGCTGTCAAGTTGACCATGTGTTTCAGCTTACTGATCAATTCGATATCCGAACGTTCAGGAATCCTCACCCTATGATCCCCGGTAGCAATCTTTTTAAGGGCCTCGAATACCTCACACAGGCTAATCGCCAACTCCATACTCATGTCCTCAAGCTCCCTGTCCCTTTCACTAATAATTCTGTTATATTCCTTGAATTGATCGTTGACGACTCTCAAGGTTGCCTTCATGGCAGCGACATCATTATTCTTTCTCAGAACCTCGCATCCCAGGCACAATTCTATCTTTTGAATAAATTTTCCCTGAATTTCATTCCGGCAGTGAGTTCCCGAAAACAACCAGCACCTGAGATTTCTTGATCTATAGGCGGGACATTCCTTTTTCTCGCATCGGAAAACTTCCCAGCATTTGATCCGTCCCGGCTTTTTCGGTGTCTTTCTTACGGTCTGTTTTTTTCCCTTCATGGCAACAAAGACAGTGATACCAGATACAAATTCTTTTTATCATTTTATTACGAATGAGCCTGAATTGTCTAAGTATTCTTTCGCTCAGGCAGCGAGAAGTTTTTCCCCTACCCAGGTAGGATTGACTGACCGGCCGGATAATCTCAAAATTGACTTAAGAGAGAAATCACATGGGTGCTTTTTCAGAAGAAGCAGATGTACAGGGCCGTGTATTGGTAGTCGATGATGAAATTGACCTGTTAAATCCTTTGTGCGACATCCTTGCAGAGTGGGGGCATGAAGTCACATGCTATACGTCGTGCAAGATTGCCCTGGAGAAAATAAGGGAGCGGGCCTTCGATTTATTGATGACTGATCTTTCGATGCCTGAAATGAGCGGCATTGATATGATGAAAGAAGCGAAGCAGATTGATCCTAACCTTGTCTGCATCATTATAACGGGTCACGCCACGACACAAATCGCAATTGAGTCGATGAAGATCGGAGCTTTTGACTTCGTTCTCAAGCCGTTTAATTACAAGATGCTGAGACGTGTGGTGTCGAGAGCCGTGGAAGTTGGCCGTATGCAGCGTCTCAAGGAGGTCTATCGCTCTATTGTTGAGGATTACCAGACAGAAATGATCTGCCGGTTTCTGCCGGATGGCACACTAACATTTGTGAACGATGCATACTGTTCCTATTTCGATCAATCGCGAGATGAATTAATTGGGAAGAGTTTTGTGTCAACTGTCTTCGAAGAAGATCGGGAAAAAATCAGCAATCACCTTGCGGCTCTGGGTAAGGCAAATCCCACCGCTTCCCTGGAGCTTCGTTTCCTTAAAAAAACGGGTGAAATCCGCTGGCAACAATGGGTCAAACGGGCTATATTCGATAAGAACGGGCTGCCCAGAGAGGTGCAGGCCATAGGAAAAGATATTACAGAGCGGAAACTTATGGAGGAAGCTCTGAAGGATCGTCAGGAAAAGCTAAGAAACATCATCGAACACAGCAACGAACTTTTTTACTCACACGATACCCAAAACAGGTTGACTTATGTGAGCCCTCAGTCTGTGCAAATCCTCGGCTTCACACCTCAGGAAATGATGGTAGAGTGGACCAAGTTGACGACGGATAATCCAATTAACAAGAAGGGCGTTGAACTAACAGAAGCAGCGATAAAAACCGGCGAGAAGCAGAGGCCATACTTACTGGAGTTATACCGCAAGGACGGGACAAGAGTAATGCTTGAGATCGACGAGTCTCCTTTGAAGGATGAAGAGGGAAAGGTAATTGCGATTATCGGCGCAGCAAGGGACGTGACCGAGCGCCAAAGAGCTGAAGCGGAGATCAAGAAGCGCATGAAAGAACTTGAGGAATTTTATAGTATAGCTGTGAACAGAGAAATAAAGATGAAGGAATTGAAGGAAGAAATAGAGAACTTGAAAGAGGAACTCCGAACCTACAAAGAGCTCGAAGGCCCTCCAAAATAATCCTACCATGCGGTAGATTATACTGAGAGGGCGGTAAGGACAGCAATCGATATGCAGAAAAAGATTAAAGAACTGAACAAATATGAGATCAGGATAGGTATGATTGATGTAGAAAGACCTCTTACCGAAAAAACTTATCTTCTTAATCCTTCTTAATCCTTCTTAATCCTCATACAGGTGCTCTCTCTATTAAAACGGAGCCTCCGGGTGCCGAAGTAACCATGGACGGCGCAGAAGCCAGGGCAAATTGTATCTCAAGTGGAAGCCCAATGATGAAGCAGATATAAAAGGTTATAACATTTACAAAAAAGGATGGTTTAAAAGTTCTCTGTTAACTACTTCAGAACAAAATTTTTGTGAAATAGAAATCGGCGATAAGTCAATTACATTATATGTCACGGCAGTGGACAAGGATGGACTGGAAAGCGGGCCCTCAGAGGAAATAAGAATTACTCTTCAGTAGACAGGCGTTACTTTGAAGCAGTATTTTCCAGCAAGATGCGATAACGTTCCGGATATATCCTCCAATCTCGCCTAAACCGGTCTGTCGAGGTCAATTATTTCCATCCTGTGGTTCGCTTCGGGATGTCTTCTTGAAGGGCCTTCGGTGAGGATGACGTAGCGACCTTCGACATTCAGGGAACATACCCATTTATGCACGAAAGCGTTCCAGTTGTCCGGATGTTCCGCTTCATGAAGTGGAAAGACACCGTAAGAGAACTGCAGTCCCTGACACGTAGCCTCCTGAGAACTCACCGCAACAACCCAGACGGGCAGTCTGAAACGGGCAATATTTCGCGCAGTGGCACCGCTGTGAGTCGGAACGAAGACTGCCGCAGGCGAGATGTACTCCAGAGCGGTCTGTACACTCCACGCAATAACATTCGAGGGGCTGACTTGATCTTTAAGGTTAATCGCACTAAAGAGTTTCTTTTCAGTCGTAAAAGGCCGATCTTTTTCGACGGCTGTTGCGATCTTTGCAAGCATTCTTACTGCGTCGACGGGATAGCTTCCGATTGCTGACTCCCCTGAGAGCATCACGCAGTCTGTGCCATCGAGAATGGCATTTGCAACATCCGTTGCCTCGGCCCGCGTTGGCCGCTTATTCCTCGTCATTGATTCCAGCATCTGAGTAGCCGTAATCACGGGTTTTGCTCGCACGTTGGCCATCCTCATAAGCCTTTTTTGGACGATCGTAATCTGCTCAATTGGAAGCTCCACGCCCAGGTCTCCACGGGCGATCATGATACCATCTGCCGCATCCAGTATTTCGTCGATATGCTCAAGCGCTCCCAAACGCTCGATCTTGGCAATAATAAAAGGGTTATAACCAAGTTCGTTTGCCGCTTCCCGCACCGCCTGAAGATCTGCTCCACGTTCGACGAAAGACTGACTCAGTGCGTCAACATCATGCTCAAGGGCAAATTTCATGCAATCGTAATCGTAAGCTGTAAAAGCACTGATGCCAAGATCTATCCCCGGAAGGTTCAGTCCGTTTCGGGAGCGGAGTTCGCCCCCTACAATCACTCTGCAAATGACTTCGTTCTCATGAATTTCAATCGCCTCAAGTTGAATAAGCCCGTCATTCAGATATATCCTGTCTCCAGGTTTTACAACCCGGCTGAGGCGAGAAAACGTGACTGAGACCCGTTCACTGGAGCCAATTACATCTTCACTCGTGAGTGTGAAAAGATCACCTGTCGCAAGTTCAACCAGTTCATTCAGGATTTTACCTACACGTATCTTGGGACCGGGAAGATCGGCCATCATGGTGATACGGTTTCCTGTCGCGCGTGCTGCTCTTCTGAGATTTTCTATTACTCTGGCATGCCTGGAAAATTCGCCGTGAGAAAAATTAAGCCGGGCAACATTCATTCCGGCCCGTATCATTTCCTGCATTAC
>JBFLXE010000122.1:0-7755 GCA_040757455.1 Nitrospirota bacterium | reverse complement strand
ATATCGCATGCGGTCACGAAAATAGAGGGGACTCCTGGAATGGCAAGCGCCGAGAATATGCCCGTCATTGGTCCTTTCGATACAACCACGTCCCCGATCAATGGGATTCCAAGGTAAAAATATTTCTCGGGCGTATTTGTGCTGATAATGACCCTATCAAAAATCTTTGCAAGCAGGGCAACATTCGAATCGATGATTCTATTCCCATTAACTCGTAAAAACCCCTTTGTCAGAGGAAACCTCGTATTTTCCCCCCCAGCCAATATAAGAGCATGCATACTCATATAAAAAATTTTTGGTTCTGAATATATTCTTATCATAGTTTATTTAAAAATTACTTTCAATATAAAAAGAAAATATGCAAATAAGAATAGTTTCTTGACAAAACTACCGGGCTTGAATAAATTAGACTACACACAGGAGGAATTTATGTTGAAAGGTAATATAATCCACGTAAAAGGACTACAGTTTGTTGGACAGTCCTCATCGGGGCACGCGATTGTCATGGATGGGGACCCTGATGTGGGAGGGCATGATACCGGGCCAAGACCGATGGAACTCCTTCTTCTCGGTATAGGCGGTTGTTCCGGCATGGACGTTATCTCGATTCTCAAAAAAAAGAAACAGAACGTAACAAGATTAGAGATAAACGTAGAAGGCAGGCAGGCCAAAGAGCATCCAAAGAAATTCACAGAAATTAACCTGGAGTTTACAGTCAGAGGCAAAGATATTTCTGAAGAGGCTTTGAAAAGAGCCATTGACCTTTCGATGAATAAATACTGTTCTGTAAAAGCCACGCTGGAAGGCATATCGAGAATTAGTTTTTCGTACAAAATAATTCAGGATTAGATTCTTAATGTCACGAATGGAAACAGCGAGGTACCTCCCGGAAAATGTTACCTCGCTTTTCACATCATCCGGTCTTATCGTACATGGGGTCGATACCAGGTTCATTAACTACTCTGCCATTTGATGGATATAATATTCAAGTATATCTCTACGCTCGGTTTCATCGGTTATCTTCCGCTCGCACCCGGCACATTCGGGTCTTTGGTTGGCCTGCTTGTTCTGTTTCTTTTAAAACCGCCGCCATTACTCCACCTTGCCATTCTTTCAGTTGTCATTCCCATTGGAATTGTATCCTCGCACTCTGCCGAAAGGCTTTTGAGTGAAAAAGATAGCAGGCATATTGTGATCGATGAATTTTGCGGCTATCTTCTCTCCATGCTCTTTCTGCCGCTCAGCATAGGTTATGCCGCGGCAGCCTTTTTTTTATTCAGAATTTTGGATATACTAAAACCGTTCCCTATAAGAAGGATGGAGCTTATAGGCGGAGGAAAAGGGATAATGGCAGATGACGCAGTAGCAGCCCTTTACACAAATTTTGTCCTGCAAGCATGGAAACTGGTACATCATTAAGAAAATGGATATCAGATGCTTTATTGCCATAGAAATAACAGAGGAAATCAAGAATGACCTCGGTCAGCTCATCGATATTCTGATGAAATTTGATGCGGATGTGAAATGGGTTGTGCCTGAAAATCTCCATATAACGCTCAAGTTCCTCGGAAATACTCCTCCAGCATTGGTACCCAGAATCAGAGAATCCCTTGAGCGCCTGCTGACGTCTTATAAACCCTTTTATATTAGAATATGCGGAACAGGGGTATTTCCGAGTAAGAAAAAACCCAGGGTTATATGGGTTGGGGTGATGAATCTTGATTCACTCAATAAACTTAAGAAGGATATGGAGGAGTCAATGGCTCTCCTGGGCTACCAGAAGGAAGACAGGGAGTTTAACCCTCATCTAACACTCGGAAGAGTCCGCTCCCCGAGGGGCATCCTTAATATTCTCGGCGAACTTGACAGATTTAAGGAAAAAGATTTTGGAACCATATATGTTGAGAGCATAAAACTGATGAGGAGCGAACTCAGGCATGGCGGTGCACAATACAGCTGTCTTTACGATATATCATTCAATACGACAATTTCTTGATTTTTAGGAAACTTACATATAAAAATATAAAGAATTAGTTTAAGATTGGAGGGGAGATGAACAAGGATAAAGCGCGAGCACTTGAAATGGCGATCGCACAAATAGAGAAGAGTTTTGGGAAGGGCGCGATTATGCGTCTCGGGTCTGATGGCATCACCGAAGGACTTCAGGTCATACCGACAGGGTCCCTGTCTCTCGATATTGCTACAGGGATCGGGGGTTTTCCGAGAGGCCGGGTTATTGAGATATTCGGCCCTGAGGCTTCCGGCAAGACTACACTGGCCCTGAGTGCCGTAGGCCAGGCGCAGAAGGATGGGGGCGTTGCAGCATTTATTGACGCAGAACATGCTCTCGATATCAATTACGCCAAGAAATTGGGTGTCAAAATCGAAGATCTCCTTGTTTCACAACCCGATACCGGGGAGCAGGCACTGGAAGTTGCAGAATCTCTCGTGAGAAGCGGGGCTGTAGACATTGTTACGATTGATTCTGTGGCAGCCCTGGTTCCAAAAGCTGAGATAGAAGGAGAAATGGGCGATTCCCTTCCAGGTTTACAGGCGAGACTGATGAGTCAGGCATTGAGGAAATTAACCGCGGCAATTTCAAAATCACTCACGACTGTTATTTTCATAAACCAGATACGAATGAAGATAGGCGTCATATTTGGCAGTCCCGAAACGACAAGCGGAGGGACAGCCCTCAAGTTCTATTCCTCGATGCGACTCGATATAAGGAGGATAGAGAATATCAAAGAGAATCAGGAGACCGTAGGTGGACGGGTAAGGGTTAAGGTTGTAAAGAACAAGGTAGCCCCGCCTTTCAAGCAGGCAGAATTCGATATTTATTTCAACGAAGGCATTTCAAGAGCAGGAGAGATAATCGATCTTGGCGTTGAAGCCGGCATAATCGAAAAATCAGGTGCATGGTACAGTTATGCCGGTAACAGAATCGGGCAGGGTCGAGGAAGCGCAAGAGAGTTTCTGAAAAACAATGCCGATTTATCAAAAGAAATAGAGAACAGGATCACAGAGTTTTATAATATCAGGAGGTAATTATGGATATAAATGAACTTCTGAAAAAAGCTCATGCATCAGAGGCATCTGACCTCCACATTAAGGTGGGATCACCTCCCATACTGAGAATTTATGGTGAGTTAACGCCTCTTACTTCAGAAAAAAAGGTTAGCAATGATGACGCAGTGGATATTGCCGCAAATGTCATGTCTCCCGCACAGTTAGAGGCATTCAAGAAAAAGAATGATATTGACCTCGCTTACAGCGTTCCAGGGCTTGGCAGATTCAGATGTAACATCTTTATGCAGAGAGGAACTGTGGGAGTCGTTTTCAGGGTCATTCCGATGCGCATACCCACAATCGATGAACTCCATCTGCCGGAGGTTTTAAGGAAATTGGCGATGGAGCCGCGGGGATTGATACTTGTGACAGGGACTACCGGTAGCGGAAAGTCTACGACACTGGCTGCAATGATAGACTTGATCAATTCAAACAGGACAGAGCACATCGTGACGATCGAGGATCCAATAGAATATCTGCATAGAGACAAAAAGAGCATAGTCAACCAGAGAGAGGTGGGGAGCGACACGGAATCATTCGGAAAGGCTTTGAGACAAGCTCTTAGGCAGGATCCCGATATAATTCTCGTAGGGGAAATGCGTGATTTTGAGACCATACAGACCTCCCTCGTCGCTGCGGAGACCGGACATCTTGTCTTAAGCACCCTCCATACAATAGATGCAACGGAAACAGTTAACAGAATTATCGCCGTATTTCCACCATATCAGCATAAACAGGTACGCATGCAGCTTGCGTCTGTGTTAAAAGGAATTATTTCCATGAGACTTGTACCGAGAGCCGATGAAAAAGGAAGGGTCCCCGCCGTTGAAGTCCTTGTTGCGACAGAAACCATAAAGGACTGCGTCCTTGATCCCGATAAAACCAAATTGATTCCAGATGTCATAGAGCAGGGCACTATCCACTATGGCATGCAGACGTTTGATCAGTCTCTCTTCGGCCTTTTTAAATCCGGACTAATAACCTATGAAGAAGCATTGAAGCGGGCCACGAAGCCGGATGATTTTGTTCTGAAGGTAAAGGGTATTCAGTCCACGAGCGAGCTTTCTATCGAAGAACAACTTGCCTTAAAGCCTGACAAACCCGACAAGGATAAAATGCAAATTGACCGATTCGCACGCTGAGGCGAGGCAATATGCCCTGAAACTTTTAAGTTACAGGAGCAGGAGCGAGAAAGAATTAAGAGACAGGCTGAAGAAGAAAGGCATCCAGGAAGCTGTAATTTCTTCAACTATTGAACATCTCAGGAATCTTGGACTCGTCAACGACGTCTTGCTGGCCGAAATACTTATGAACGATGCAATTAACATAAAACTTCTCAGTCAAAACGGGGCAAGGCAATATGTCTTAAGCCGCGGCGTTCCTCGAGAAATAACCGATGCTGCCTTTGAAAAGCTTGATAATATGGACATTGAGAATGCAAGAAAGATTGTGGCCAGAAAGCTCGAAGCTTTAAAGGATTACCCTGGCAAGACTGTAAAAAGGAGGCTCTGCAATTTTTTATTAAGAAGGGGATACTCTTATGAGACCATAGCGGAGGTGCTAAAGGATAAAAACTTCAAAGAGGAGGAAAGATGAGAAAAGTTCTTTTAATGGCTACGGCCCTGGTTTTTCTTTTACAGACAGGCTGCACAAAGGCAATAAGATATACGGAAGAAGAGATCAAAGATTTTCCTCAAAATATTCAGGAACATATCAGGCAAGGTGAAATTTCACTCGGCATGACGCCTAAACAGGTCAGGTATGCCTGGGGTTCACCTGAATCCATAAAAGTTCTGGAACCTTATGAAGGAAAATCCCGCGAGGAGTGGATATATTCAACAATGGGGACACTCGGGGTCGTCGGGACGCGACTTCTTTTATTCCTTGATGGTAAATTAATATATATTAAGTAAATTTTGAATAGTTAAAGTATTAATGACCAGTTCCGAAATAAGAACCACGTTTCTCAATTTCTTCGAATCGAAGGGTCACAGGATTATTCCGAGTTCACCTCTCATACCAAGGGATGACCCTACTCTTTTGTTTGTTAATGCAGGCATGGTGCAGTTCAAGAAGATATTCCTGGGGGAAGAAATAAGTCCTATCAGCCGTGCTGTCTCCTGTCAGAAATGCATGAGGGCCGGAGGGAAGCACAGTGACCTCGAAAATGTTGGACACTCCAAAAGACATCACACCTTCTTCGAGATGCTCGGCAATTTTTCCTTTGGCGACTATTTTAAAAGGGAGGCAATTCTCCTGGCGTGGGAACTCTTTATTGATTTTTTCAGACTCCCTCAGGACAGACTTTATGTATCCGTATACAAGGAAGACGAAGAAGCCGCAAGACTTTGGTCTGAGCTTGCTGGACTGCCCGAGGACAAAATAGTGAGACTTGGAGCCAAAGATAATTTCTGGCAGATGGGAGATACGGGTCCTTGCGGCCCCTGCTCTGAAATAATCATAGACCAGGGAAGTCAGATAGGCTGCGGCAGTCATGACTGCTTCATCGGTTGCGAATGCGATAGGTTTCTTGAACTCTGGAACCTTGTTTTCATGCAGTTTAACCGCAATGAACAGGGAGAGTTGGTGCCCTTACCAAAACCGAGCATAGATACGGGAATGGGCATTGAACGAATCAGCGCTGTCCTGCAGTCTAAAACGAGCAATTTTGACACGGACCTGTTCGAACCGATCGTCAGAGATATCACAGATTTGTCCGGTGTGACATATGGGTTATCAAGTGAACATGATATTTCAATCAGGGTCGTTGCCGATCACATAAGGGCAATGGTCTTCATACTTTCCGAAGGTCTTGTCCCGTCTAATGAAGGCAGGGGATACGTCTTGAGAAGAATAATACGGAGGGCATCAAGACACGCAAGACTACTTAATTTACACGAGCCTTGCCTCTACAAATTGATTGACTCTGTCATAGGTGTAATGGGCAGCATTTATCCGGAAATCGTCAAGGAGAGAGAAAGAATACAGAAGCTTCTCCTTTTCGAAGAGGAAAGATTCATGAAAACAATAGAAACCGGCCTGTCGATCCTCGACGACCTCATGTCGAAAGTAAAGGCATCGGGCAGCAGAGTCATTCCGGGGGAAGAGATATTCAAACTTTATGACACTTTTGGCTTTCCTCTTGATTTCGCAAGGGACATCGCGATAGATGAGGGACTCACTATAGACGAAGAAGCTTTTCAGAAGGAGATGGAGTTGCAGCGGCAGAAGTCGAGGGGCGCGCTCGCCGAGATTCCTTTGCCCCCATTTAAATTACCACCAGAGGCATATACTGCTCAAACGGAATTTGTGGGGTACGATACTTTAACAACAGTGGCAACCGTTGATATTATTATGAAAGATGGCAAATTGGTGGATGAATTGAGCAAAGGCGAAGAAGGAGAGATCATCCTCGGCAAAACACCATTTTATGCAGAATCCGGAGGTCAAGTGGGCGACACCGGGGTTATCGAATCAGAGTCTGGCCTGGCAGCCGTTCTTGATACCAGAAAACCTTTACCGAATGTCCATCTCCATTATGTGAGAGTCGAGAGAGGGATGATACGAAGCGGTGACAGAGTCACTTGTGCAGTTGATGAGGAAAGAAGGCGGGCGATCATGAGAAATCACACTGCTACTCATCTCCTGCACCGAGCCTTAAGAATAATTCTGGGCGATCATGTGAAGCAATCGGGATCCGTTGTTGGCCCCGAAAGGCTCAGATTTGACTTTACCCACTTTTATCCTATGAAGGATGAAGAGATAGAAGCTGTGGAAGACATCGTTAATGAGAGGATACTGGAAGACCTTCCTGTTAGAACAGATGTCATGACTGTCGATGAAGCGATAAGATCCGGAGCTACCGCTTTGTTTGACGAGAAATATGGCGAAAAAGTCAGGGTTATCTCTGTAGGAGATTTCAGCAAGGAGCTGTGCGGCGGTACACATAGCAGATCCACAGGCGAGATAGGATTGCTCGTAATACTGTCAGAAAGCAGTATTGCCTCAGGGATCAGGAGAATCGAGGCTTTGACGGGAAAGGCAGCCTTCCATCATCTCAGAAAGAACAAGAGGGAACTCGCTAAAATAAGGGAGCTTTTGAAAACAGACAGTCCTCTGGAGAAGGTGGAGAAGCTTCTCGGCGAGATGAAGTCGCTCGAAAGAGAAGTGCAGAGACTTAGAACCGGTGCGACGCGAGATATGATATCCGATGCGCTGAAGAATGCGTCTGAGCTGAATGGAGTTAAAATTGTGAAAATGAGGCAGGATGGTCTCAATGCCAATGAGCTTCGTCTGCTTGCAGATAACATAAGAGACCGTTTAGGATCCGGCATCATAATTGTTACCTCCGTGAACGACGGCCAGGCATCATTTGTCTGCATGGTGACAAAAGATCTAAGGGATAAATATGATGCTGGAGAAATAATAAAGAATGTTTCCAGGGCAGCCGGTGGTAAAGGTGGAGGCAAATCCGACATGGCGCAGGGAGGCACAAAAGATATAGAAAGAATGAACAGTGCATTCGAATCTCTCCATGATATTATTAAAGAGACTATTATCCATAGAAAGTCGTAGGCCAAATATCCTAATCTATCGTTGAACTTCTTGCCTATTTTTTAAAAATTTAAGGCTGTTCAATAACAGACAATATTTTTAGGAATAAGGGACAACGCAAAAAAGAATAAA
>JBFLXE010000121.1:0-7889 GCA_040757455.1 Nitrospirota bacterium | reverse complement strand
AATAAACCTGTTTTAAAATTCCCAGCCAATTGCCTGTATAAAGAGAGCATAGAGTATGCTTTAAAACAGATAGAAAAGGTAAAACTATGATGTTTTCACGCAGGATTCAGGTTTAATGAAAGTTTTTTTATCCCTCTCTGGGTAAGTGGAGAAGCGGATATTTCTTCGATTATAGAAAGTGACAGCGGAAAAACAGATGCAAAGAAAATAAGAAAGCACAAATTAGAGTTTGAATTGACAAAAGAGAGATACCAATTTGATAATTTTTATAATAATATGTATTTGCCTTTCATTACCAGAGTTCACGGAAATAGGGCTATTATCATGTCCTATGAAGAGATGGAAAAGAAATCTCAAACCTGTGAATTACTTCTCGTTAAGAAAGAAAAGAAATATGTTGCAGGGCTTCTGATTAATTATGAATCAATAAATGTACCACACCTATGGCACGTAGGTATTAAAAATGGGAATGCTGATTCTTTAAAGATTGGCCCTCGTTCAGCCGTAGATTATTTTGCAGCGAACTATTTAGAACAAAAGGGCTATAAAAAAATAAATTATGGTGTGGTAAGGGGGTTTTTAAAAGACGGCGTATTAAGATATAAGAAACAACGCGGTTTCCGAATTACGGATTCAACAGAAAATGGTTTTCTAATTAGACCGCTATTGTCATCAAATGGCACAAGAGAATTCTTTTTAAATAACCCTTTTATATGTGTTAATCGGGGAAGCCTCGTCGGTGCGATATTTGTAGAAAGTGATCAATTATGTACCGATAAAGATTTAAAAAAACTCTATAAAAATTATCATATTAAGGGATTATCTAATTTGAATATTTATTTATTTGGCGACGATAAGAGAAATATTTGCGAGAGTATTCCCGACGATCTATCCGAAAAGATATCCATATTTGATGCAGCAAGTATATTTTAAAGATAGAGTTTTTTCAGAAAGCCAATTATGAATCAAATATTTGGCTACCAGATTTCAACCAGTGAAAATCAGTTGAATAATATTGTATTCGAGGGGACACAGCCCGTGGTGATACCTGCTGATTTCGATGGCAAGCGTCGTCAGGTAAAGATGTTTGCTTCGCCTCATACATCATTGCACAGTTATTTTTCCCAAAAATATGGAGCTTATTGTTATGTCTGGGGAATACCTGCACATCCTGAGATCGCTCCGTCTGATATTCCGGAATGGTGCATAAGAGTCCTTGCTGAAAAGCGTTATGATCGGTTCAAGGAGCTTATTGGCACTTTTGTCATCATGATAGATCAACCGGGGCAAAAACGCATAGTCTTCGTTACAGATATTCTTGGAATACGTCCGATATTTCTTGGTGAAAAAAATGGCTGCCTTATTTTCGGCAGCGATGTATGGACTATTCAGAGCACGGGACTGAGTAAGGGAAGGATCGATTATGACGCCGTCAGTGCATGGATTATGTATGGATTTAATTGTACTGATGGTTCTCTTTTCTCTGACTTCCGTCGCCTGCCGCCCGGTTCGGTCGTAATTTGTGAAGATGGAGAGTATAGACAAAGTATTTATGCCGAATTTGAAACTGATTCACAAATGACTGATGCAGAGCAGGCCTCCGAAGAAATTCATCAGATTGTTACAACTGCTGTGAAAACTATTGCATCAAAACATGATCGAATAAGTATTGCTCTTTCAGGAGGATGGGATAGCAGGTATTCACTGGCCTTATTGCTGTCTAACGGAAAAACAGATATCGATTGTGCTACCGTGGGTTATACAGAGGAAGAACGCAATATCGCTCATGAGGTATCAGCAACACTCAAAGTTCCTCTTAAACATTATCCGGTCAAGAGTTCGACATGGGATCTTTATGATCCGGTTTACTACTTCATGGCCGATGGGTTTCCAATTTCAAAAAGTGTGTCTTATCTGATTGCTCAGGATTATGCGGGGATACCCATGGTCAATGGTTTCATGGGCGATGCCCTGATCCGGGGGGATTCCGATAGGTTCATGGGCAAATATGAAACAGAATGGGAAGATGACCCGGTAGATGTCCTTCAGCGTAAACATACAAGATCTGACTTCAGACTTATTCGAAAAGATATCGCTGAAAAGATAAAAATGAGGGCACGCATATGGATGGAAAGAGCGGTTAAAGAGGGTTTAAAGATCAATAAAATTCTTGGCTGGCAGGATTTCTATTATACTCACAGATTCTATATTTCGAGCAACTTTCTCCAGCATCTCGGGTTGGCAGAAGCTTTGCTTCCGTTTTATAATTGGCCATTGCTTTCATATAAAATGAAGCATGCTTATATTGTATTTAATCGTGATACTTATCGCAGAATTTTTCAAAGACACTTCCCTCATCTGGCTAAAATTCCCAATGCCTACGACTTGGCTAAAAAGCACAAACGTCCCAAGCTTGCCCGGTGCGCAAAACAGTGGGCATTACAATTAATACCCGTTATTTGCAGTAAGAAGTGGCTTTCTCTCTTATCAAAAAGAGTGTGTTTTCCCGTGGATATAGCTGCTATCGCAGGTTGGAGGCGAGTAGAACATGCAATTTTTCTTTTCAAAAGACTTTATTTGCTCGAAAAAAAAGTGAAAGATGCCGGCCTGGACTTTGATTGGGAATGCATATAGGACACCCATTGGCTCACAAAGGAGAATGAAAATAAACTCCCCCTTTGGAAAAGGGGGATGAAGGGGGATTTTAAGAACAAATGAATCGAGTTAATAATAAGATCATAAGTATGAAGACATTAATCATAAAATCCCTCCTATCCTTTCCGCCTCAGGCGGACCAAAGGGAGGTAATGTGCCCCTCTTTGCCAAAGAGGGGTACTTCAGGTCAATGACATGTGCATTACGTTATGGATAAAAGACAAATTAGAGGCAGATACACGATGAAGAAGTCGAAGTGGCTAATAATAGCCGGTGCAAGGCCGAATTTTATGAAAATTGCTCCTCTGATGAGGGCAATCAGGCAATATAATGTTAATCAAACAAACGAGAAAAGGGCCATAATTCCAGTAATCATCCACACAGGACAGCATTATGATAAAACCATGTCCGATGTTTTTTTTAGCGAGCTTAAAATCCCAAAGCCCGATATCAATCTGGGCGTTGGTTCAGGAGGCCACGGCGAGCAGACGGGTAAGATCATGATGGCCTTCGAGAAAGTGGCTGTGGAACATAAACCGGATCTGGTAATTGTGGTTGGCGATGTAAATTCTACCATAGCCTGTGCGCTGGTTGCCACTAAGCTGCAAATCCCTGCGGCCCATGTGGAAGCCGGTTTACGGTCTTTCGACAGATCCATGCCCGAGGAAATCAACAGGATTTTGACTGATCAAATATGCGACTTTCTGTTTACCCCTTCAAGAGATGCGAATGAGAATCTATTAAGAGAGGGTATAAAGAAGGAAAAGATATTCTTTGTGGGAAATATCATGATCGATAGTTTGCGGTCAATTTTGCAATATACTCACAGATCAAAGATTTTCGCGAAGCTCAATGGGATCATGCCTCAGAAGAGTGTAGAAAATTGCGAATATGCCCTGCTCACTCTTCATCGTCCCTCCAATGTCGATGACAAGAGGATCCTGGAAAGAGTGTTGAATTGCCTGCGAGAAATATCGAAAGAGATGCCGATATTTTTTCCCGTTCATCCAAGAGCAAGGAAACAGATAGAAAGATTTAGATTGGAGAATAACATTAGCTGGGTAAGTGATAATTTTCGGCCATTTAATAGAAAAGATAAAAATCAATTTTTTGGCTTGCCACCTCTTGGTTACCTTGATTTTATAACTCTTATGACCAAAGCAAAAGTGGTATTTACAGACTCTGGCGGCGCTCAGGAAGAAACAACTGCGATGGGCATTCCCTGCATAACTCTCAGGGAAAACACCGAGAGACCAGTAACTGTTACGGAAGGAACAAATACAGTTGTCGGAAACGATCCCGTGAGAATCAGAAAAGCTTTTGAAGATGCGATTTCAAAAAAGCAGGGAGGCCAAAGTATTCCGGAACTGTGGGACGGTAGAACGGCAGAAAGGACTGTTAATATTTTGATTCACGAGTAGCTATTGGTGCCCGAAGGCCCTTCGGATTGGCAAAATACCTTCCGAATTATAATTGAGAACCTATCATCCTAACTCCTAAACTACCAGGAAAAATTCGGCTTCATTAAATATTTTGAGAAACAATTAGAATTAAAAAAATTTCTGATGCTGATATTTTAGTAACTGTTAGCAGTCTGTGGACATGGGGTAAAAAATATGATTAAAAGAATAATCCGAAAAAGTCGCGCGGTCATGGAGCGCCTGACCCTGCCCTCAGCTGCGAAAGAGGAGCGGCGTCGTGATCGGCGTTGTGGATTGGGTGACGATCATGGGATTGAACGCACAGTGGCTGAATCCGTTGCTTGGCTTTGCTTAGCACAGGATCACTCAACCAGCAGGGACGGTGGGGTAGCCCGTCATTACAGCCTAGTAAATGGTTGGGGGGGCATCATATCCCGAGACCACGGGCTATATTGTTCCTACGGTTCTGTCCTTTGCAGAAGAGCAGCAGGACGAGGCACTCATACAGCGCGCACGGCAAATGCTGGATTGGTTAGTGAGAATTCAGTATCCTGAGGGCGGTTTTCAGGGAGGTACAGTGGGCAGCAAGCCTGTGGTGGCAGTCACCTTCAACACCGGGCAGATCCTACTTGGACTTTCCAGCGGTGCCGCCAGGTTTGGTGAACCATATCTGGAAGCGATGCATAAGGCGGCTGAATGGTTGGTAAATTCACAGGATGCCGATGGGTGTTGGCGCAAGTATCAAACGCCATTCGCTGTGCCCGGAGAAAAGGCATACGAAACGCATATAGCTTGGGGTTTAATTTACTTGAGGCTGCGCGGGTTGGCCGCGAAACGAGGTATGCCGATGCTGCTATTAGAAACGTGCACTGGGCACTCACTAGGCAGCATAAGAATGGATGGTTTGCTGACTGTTGTTTGACTGATGCATCTCAACCCTTGACACACACCCTTGGGTATGCTCTCCGTGGCGTGCTGGAAACATATCGCTACACGAAAGATCCGTCGCTGCTGGAGGCAGGCCGTCGGACGGGGGAAGGTTTGCTTAGCGCGCTCGAGCCAAATGGTTTCCTGCCTGGTAGATTGGATAGTGGTTGGAAAGGAACGGTTTCTTGGGCGTGTCTCGCCGGGGTTGTGCAGATCGCATATTGCTGGCTACTACTTTACCAAGATACGAAAGAGAGTCGTTTTCGGGATGCTGCGTTTGCAGCAAATCAGTATGTTCGTAGAACCATACGTCTGGATGGGATTCCAGAGACGCGTGGCGCGATCAAAGGGTCTTTTCCGATCTCTGGCGACTAGGGACGCTATCAGTATCTGAACTGGGCGGCGAAGTTCTTCGTCGATTCCAATCTTTTCGAGTCGGCAGTTCGAAGGTCGGAAGAATGATCTACTATTTTGAAGCAAGCTCTTTACCCACCATGGAGCAGATCGACGCTGTTGCGCGCCTAACTCCATATACACCGTTCAACACCCCCTTTTATGCCGCAGCACGTGCCGCTATGGGTGAAAGGCCATGCTTGCTGGAACTCCGTGCCGGATCTAACATCATATCCGGGTGCCTGGGTTTTCTCCGAGGGGGCTTTTTATCGCGCTGTCTTCAGATTGTTACAGCACCACGGCCATCGGAACCAGAGGGATTTTGGAATGGAATCCGGGAGTTCTGTCAGAAACAAGGTGTATGGGAATTGAGTATCCAGAGTTTTTGCTCTGATGCAACTGTTATTCCATCGATGCCAGGGGAGTTAACCCGCCGCAGCCGATGCGAATACGTAATTGATTTGACATCTGCCGACCCGTTTGGCCGCATCTCAACGAATCATCGTCGCAACATCAATCGTGCTCGTAAAGCAGATCTCATTATTAAACGAACACGTGAAACGAAAGCAAGCCAGGTTCACCTAAAACTTATACATGCCTCTATACAGCGACGAAAAGACCGCGGCGAGGATTTAGCAATTCCCCGTGATACGCGGTACTTCGAAGCGCTGTTACGGTGTGGGGCTGCGGAACTCTTTCACGCGACTAATCGAGAGAAGGTCTTCTCTCCAATTCTGATCGTACGGTCAAGCAGTAGCGCGTACTACCAATCAGCAGGGACGTCGCCGGAGGGTATGAGCATGGGTACTTCGCCCTTTCTCATTTCTGAAGTTGCTAGGATTTTGAGAGACGAAGGGCTACGCCTGTTCAATTTGGGCGGCGCAGACCCGACTGATCAAGGGCTTCGGCGTTTTAAGGCGGGCTTTGGTGCGAGAGAGGTAATACTCGAAGCCGCGACGTTCTCAATGGTGGGACCAATCAAACGAAAGTTACGAACAGGAATGAAACGAATTCGCCAGGGCCTGCGCTGTTTGTTGCAGAACTGATAGTGAGAAAGAGGCAAAGGGGATATTCTACCGCGCTTTTTGTCGGGTAGCTTTTCAATGTCAGCTCATCCGGCAGCAAGACTGCGAATCGTCAAATGTGGACTTCCTCGTCGTCTCCTTCACGCTCGAAGATTGAGACATGTCGAAGATTCACCGATGATTTAGATTTCAACATCAGATTTTCATAAAAAATTTCAGTAAATCTAAAACATTCTTTAAAACAAAATAGTATGAAAAAAGTGTTAATCATAGCGCATTCTTTTCCACCGAGTACTTCTTCTGGTGCCCGAAGACCTTTTGGATTAGTTAAATATCTTCCTAAATTTGGATGGGAACCTATAGTTTTAACTCCAAAACTTCTGGGAAGATCGCTTGGGGAGATGAGAATAATTGAAACGGATTATAAGGACGTTATTGGTTCTCTTAAATCAAAATTAGGATTTAATCCGCAAAAAGGATTACAGGAACAATTTGGTATGACAATATCAAAAAATTATAATCATAAAACATTGAAAAGCCGGATCATCAAGCTGCTCAAAGAAATTATTACATTTCCTGATGATAAAAAGGGATGGTATAATTTTGCTCTTAAAAACGCATGCGAATTTTTAAGTGGCGAGAAGATAGATGTAATTATCAGCACCTCCCCACCTGTAATCACCCACCTTATCGCGAGGGAATTGAAAAGACAATATAATATTCCCTGGATTGCCGATTTCAGGGATTTGTGGTCTCAAGATACTTTATATATTGAAAAATCTAAAGTGAGACGATATTTGGAAAGAAGACTTGAGTTATCAACTTTAAAAAATTCTGACGCCATTATCGCAGTATCTGAATCTTACGCTGAGCAACTTAAAATCCTTCATTCCTCATTGAAAGAAAAAACTTATGTTGTAACAAATGGATTTGATCCGGACGACTTTCGTGCTTTACATAAAGGTAAATCTGATAAATTTGTGATTACACATACCGGATCTTTACACGGAGATGGTAGAGACCCGTCTCCGCTGTTTGCATCAATTCAAAAATTAATGGATGAGAATAAAATTGACCCAGGAAAATTTGAAATAAGGTTTTACGGCCCTGATAATTTTCCTACACTGCTTGCGGAGAAGTATGGTCTTAACAATGTGGTAAAAACCTATGGCAGTGTCTCTCATCATCAATGTATCGAAAATCAAATCAACTCAACTGTTTTATTAATTGTTGAGAGAGCCTCAGAGGAAAATTGGATGACTTATCCTGTCAAGATATTTGAGTATTTAGGAGCGAGAAGACCAATCCTCGCTGTTGCATCTGAAAAAGGTACTATTTCAGATTTGTTGATACAAACGATGGCGGGTTTCGCAACGCTAAATACCTATAAAATCAGAGACATTATTAAAAATTGGTATGCCCAATTCATCATACATGGTGAGGTCAAATTTACGGGAATTGATTCTGA
>JBFLXE010000120.1:0-8178 GCA_040757455.1 Nitrospirota bacterium | reverse complement strand
ATCTCACGGATCAAGTCTATCGCCTCTTTTCTCGTTTTTACCCTCCCGTAAAATTCCGCCTTCTTCAGCGCCATAATAATATTTCCAAGCCTCTTCCCCCTATAAAGATTGGATAACCCCATAATGTCAACTGCTCCCAGCAGGCCGTTACTCCAAATCTTCTTGAAACGCTCGTGATCCTCGATGAGGTCGACTCTACCCGAGAGTATTAACACATCAAGCGCAGCATCCCCGGACTTCATGAAGATGTCAAATAGATTTTTCTTAACCATTTTCTTAGCAATTTTCATTTCGAGCGTACCCCGGTGAGCACATTCCAGACGTTTCCTCAGTGCGTTGCTGAGCCTTAGCTTTGTTTTTCCTTCGATGCTGAGCCCGTTTATGGACAAAGCCTCCAGGCACAGTAAACCCTTATGACTAATATTCTGCGAAAATATTTTGTTAAGTATAACTTTAAAGTCTTCCGGTAAACTCTTAAAAACTGTCTTCTCAAGTTTATGTATTAAATTAACGTTTTTTCCCAACATCTTGTCAGAAATAGAAAATATTGCTTGCAGGACGCCGTCAATCAGGGCCATCTCCAGGTATTTTGAGGTGTACGCGAGGTTTAAAAAAGTGAAAAATTCTAAAGTTATTCTTTCAGATGCCACTAATTCGACTTTCTTGTGTAATAGTTTTAGCGAATTTCGGGTCTCTTTCTCTATGAAACCTGCTAAGTCTGCTGCAAATCTATATGCCCTCACGATCCTAAGGGGATCGGAAACCAAATTTTGCCTTGAGATACATCTGATAAGTTTCTTCTTCAGGTCATCGAAACCGTTAAGGGGATCTATGAAACTACTTCTGGGACACCAGGCTATAGAATTTATCGTAAAGTCTCTTTTTGACAGATCCTCTTCCACCGTGCCCCGTGGACTTGAAAAATCCAGTGTGACCCCGTTCTTCAAGACTACCCTTCTAATATTGCCCTTCTTAAAAAAAATAACTGTTCCCTCAAGAATCCCGTTTATTTCTTTAACAAAATTCTCCAATCCCCCCCCGATCAGAAAATCTCTGTCTTTCGACTCTATTCCTCTAAAAATGTCACGGATATATCCACCCACGAGATACACATCACGGTCTCCGGCTACATCGAAAATTAAGGAGTTATAACGGTCGCTCAATATTCTTTCTTCGATATCTTGAAGCAATGCTTTCACGGTTACATATTATCACAAAAATTTTTGAGTCTTTCGTAGAACACCTTTTCTTGCATTCCATTGCTGCCTGATTTTATAATTTAAAAAAGCGCGGGCGTAACTCAGCGGTAGAGTGTTAGCTTCCCAAGCTGAAGGTCGCGGGTTCAAATCCCGTCGCCCGCTCCAGTTTTTTTTCCTCTTGCAGTGGAATTTTGTCTTTCAAAGGGGCAAATTACCCTGATTATCAGGATCATTCTCCAAAAAATTCTTTTTTATCAGCAATTTTTTTGTGGCACTTATTTTGCTAACTTAACATCCTTGAGAAAAGAGGTGGTCGTGTTTCATAGTCTTCGAAGTCCTTTATCCACTTTCTGAGTGACATACCAATAATAGGAGGTACTACTGTGAAAAAAATTTTTTGCATAGCTGTGATCGTGCTTTCATTCGTTATCCTCTGCTACGGGCAAACGGCCGCAGACACAGCGAAGGCAGAGATTATCAATTCGAAAGGTGAGAGGATAGGAAATGCTACGCTCGTTGAGACTCCCCACGGTGTCCTGATTAAGGTGAAACTCACTAAAATACCTGCCGGAATCCACGCTTTTCATATCCACGAGGTCGGCTCGTGTGAGCCGCCATCTTTCACGTCAGCCGGCGGACATTTCAATCCTTTCGGGAAACAGCATGGAATAATGAACCCCAAAGGACTGCATGCTGGCGATCTGCCTAATATCCATGTTGGGTCTGACGGAAGACTTGCCTTTGAGGTACTCGCCAATCAGGTTACTCTGGCCAGGGGTCAAAATAGTCTCTTCGACAAGGATGGATCTGCACTCGTAGTCCATGAGAAAGCCGATGATTATAAGACTGATCCCGCCGGAGAAGCAGGCTCTCGCATCGCATGCGGGGTGGTGACGAAATAATCCGAATGTCTTAGTTAAACATTCTTTCAGTCCCTGGCGAGAACTACTGACACAAGGGCTTTTTTAAAATGGCTGTACCTCTGTTTTTCATGCTTTGCGGGAAGAACATAAGCCGCATTACACCGCTGAAATATTGACTTTTATCATTGTCAGAGCTAACCTATTTCCAATTGTAAATCCTTTTAAAAGGAGGATTAAAATGGAAGAGGTAAAGAAGCCTATGGGATGGAACGAGCTCTATCTAAAAGAAGACTGGTGGGCGATATATCTCGGGCTCGGAATTGTCATTGTAGCCATAGTTTTTTTCTACACGGGTAATCCTCTTCTCAAGCAGCTCAGCGTTCTTCCTCCGAAATGGACTGATTTCGGAAAACTTTCAGCGCATTTCGCAGAAAATCTGGCGTGGTATTTATCACAGTTCCTCATATGGTTGATTATATTCAGTATCAGCACAAAGATATTAGGATTCAAACAGGCGCAATATATTCCTTCGTTTATCTTTCTTTATATTCTCTCAATCGTTACGTTCATCATCGGCGAGTACAAGCCCCTTTCCGATAACGGATTCGAACCTCCTCTTGTCGCATTGATACTCGGCCTTTTTATCTCAAACAGTCTGCGTGTACCCAAATGGCTGGACGCGGGATTTAGGGTTGAATATTACATCAAGACAGGCATAGTACTGCTCGGCGCAACTCTTCCTTTTACTCTTATCCTCTGGGCCGGTCATGTCGCTCTTTTGCAGGCCACGGTCATCTCTGTTGTCACTTGCCTTACCATCTATTTTGTCGGGACGAAATTGTTCGGTCTCGATAAACGGTTCAGTTCTGTACTTGGCGTTGGAGCCGCGATATGCGGAGTATCAGCAGCGATTGCGGTCGGCGGTGCAGTCAAGGCAAAAAAAGAGGACATATCGATTACGATAACGCTCGTGACGATCTGGGCAATTATCATGATCTTTTTTATCCCATATATATCTAAATTCCTCGGCCTGCACCCTGCCCCTGTGGGTGCATGGGTAGGGTCATCCGAATTTGCGGATGCGGCAGGTTTTGCTGCAGCCGTTGCGTACGGAAAGATGGTTGGCAATGAGGAGCCTGCCGTCAGGGCCTTTACCCTTATGAAGGTTATAGGCAGGGATATTTGGCTTGGCATTTGGTCATTCATTTTTGCTCTTATTGCGTGTTTAAAATGGGAAAAAGAAGAACGCGGAGAAAAACCGAGTGCCGCTGAGATATGGTGGAGATTCCCAAAATTTGTCCTTGGTTTTTTTGTAGCTTCTGTTGTTATAACAGTCATCGCTTCAGGCTATTCGCAAGCCGACTATAAAAACATCGTTACTCCTGAGCTTATAAAACCGATTAAGAGCTTACGGTCATGGGCCTTTATATTCTGTTTTTTGAGTATAGGACTTACAACACGGTTCAGAGAACTGGCATCCGCGGGTAAGAGGCCTTTCTGGGCATTTACCATCGGAGTTATAGTTAATGCAACATTAGGATTTATTCTCTCTGTTCTGGTACTGGGTGATTTCTGGATAAGCAAGACCGCTCAATAGATTTCGATATGGTCTTTACCTGCAGGGAGTGCAGATATTTTAATAATGATCCTGCATGGCTTGAAAAAGTCTTTCCCGGATTGAATGCCTTAAGTTCAGCCTACGGGACTGCAAGAGGAGAAGCAGGTATATGCAGTAAGCGTGACATCTATCTTTCTCCTGTGAAGAAATGTAAATACTTTGAATACTGTAATATTGACAACGTGAGACAAGAACGCCCCGTCAGACAATAGGAAAATCTTAATACCTCACATATCAGAGCGCCACCAAACAGCAAAACAGACAGCGTTTATTCCGCGTCAGTATGGGTTGATAGGCGTCAAATTCATATCCCTTTTAAAGGGTCGCTGTCCCTATTTGTTTCTCCATGAAATTTTCCGATGCTCTCTAACTTTACTGGCAAACCATGAATCATGATATCCCCCCAGGAGAAACGCCGAGTTTTTTAGCATTAAAAATATCTGATTCATTTGGATAGGATATATGAATTGATAAATGAAATCTGCTTTCCATGTTTCGCCTGTCTAAAATATAATTTCCCTCGGGAGTCCTTTTATCTCCCGCAAAAATCTTATGACCCGTCGGTTGTTTTCCCAAAGCAATCTTATAGGTCTTCAACATCTCCCCATCTCTCAAGAGCATTAAAATTCTCTTGCTTTTGATAACGACGACTTTATCAGCTTTAGCAAGGGCTGATACTTCAACAGGGAGAAGAAAGAGGGAATTTAAAAACAGGATAGATATGATGACATGCAGAGTTAATAAGATTCCCTTTTCCATCTGATTTTTGATTTTGGATTTCAATTTCTATTTTAGAGCAGCTTTATCACTTATGTCTCTGTCCAGTTCTTCCCAGCCATCTCTCTCCTATTATCCTTAAAAGAGATTTTTTTTAGTTTTGTCAGGAGTTGTTTTCTGCTGATCCCGAGAATCTCCGCTGCTTTAGACTTGTTCCATGAGGCATTTTCCATTGCAGATAAAACAATACGCCGTTCAATCTCTTGAAGACTTAACCCTTCAATATCGATACGTTCATCCCGTTCTTTCTCCGAAAACTCCAACAGATTACGTGGGAGGACCCCGGTATTAATTAAATTACCATTACACAATATAACAGCCCTTTCGATACAATTTTCCAATTCTCTAACGTTTCCAGGCCAATCGTATTGCATAAATATTCTGGTTACTTCTGAATCAAAACCAATTATATTTTTCTCTAATTTTTTGTTAAAAATATTCAAAAAGTGGTTCGAAAGAAGTATAATGTCTTCCCTCCGGGCTCTTAATGTCGGGATCGAAATCGAGATAACATTTAAGCGATAAAAAAGATCCGACCTCATGGCCCCACTTTTTAAAGCATCTTCTATATCCCTGTTTGTCGCTGAAACAATTCTTGCGTCAAGCTTGATCTTCTTTTTTCCACCAAGCCTATTAAACTCCTTTTCTTGAATAAATCTTAGCAACTTCTTCTGAAGCGAAATGTCTAAATCTCCTATTTCATCGAAGAATATAGTTCCGCCATCTGCTATCTCTATGAACCCTATCTTGCTAGAATCAGCGCTGGTAAAAGCACCTTTATCATATCCAAAAAGTTCGCTTTCCAGGAGGTTAGAGGGTATCGTGGTGCAGTCAACCGTGACAAATGGTTTAGAAGCCCTCAAGGAGCTGAAATGTAGTGCCTTTGCAACAAGTTCCTTTCCTGTCCCGGTCTCCCCGGTAATTAAGACATTAGCATCGGTCCTGCCCACACGACTTATTAGCGAAAATATCTCCTTCATTGCTTTTGACTTACCCACAATATTGAGCAATTGGCTATCAATGCCAAAACCTTCTATTGAATATTGGCCACCCGCAAATTTATCATCATGAGATAAAGCCTCTTTTATCACAGAAAGAAGGACATGAGAATTTACAGGCTTTGTGAGATACGTATAAGCACCTTTTCTCATTGCCTCAACGGCACGTTCTATTGTCCCGTAAGCTGTAAACATTACAAACGGTATATTCTTATTTTTATTTTCTTTCTTGATCTGTTCAAGAACGTGTATACCATCCATATCAGGAAGTTTATAATCACATAATATAAGATCAAAACATCTATAGTTTAATTCCACAAGTGCTTCTCCCACACTTGTTACTGTCTCGATGTCATAATCTTCCTTTAATGTCGCTGCAAGCACCTTAAGTGTGTTTACCTCGTCATCAATTATAAGAATGCTCTTTTTCATATCCTTTTAATCGGCAGAAAAAAACAGAAAGTGCTGCCTTTGTTTTCAAAGCTTTCGACGGCTATCTTACCGCCATGTTCCTTCAGTATATTTTCAGCAATTGAAAGCCCTAAACCGGTTCCGTCTGTCTTTTTTGTAAAAAAGGGATCAAATATCTGATTGATATCTTCTTCTTTGATTCCTTTCCCTGAATCAACTACACAAACCTTTATATTGCCATCAACAGCCTCCGCGCTCACTCTCACTCTCCCACCCTTTTCCGTGGCATCCAGAGCATTAATGAGAAGATTAAGCAATACCTGTCTTATCAGGTGTTGATCGACTAGAATCTCAGGGATAGACGTGTCAAGAGAGGTATCAAGCCTCACACCTTTATTACTATACATTTTTGTGACAAGCTCAATAGTCCCCTTAATTATACCATTCATATCAAAATAAGACATTTGAGGTATGGTAGGTTTTGCAAAAGTAAGCAGGTTTATGATGAGTCCATTAATTCTTGATACTTCTTCTGTAATAATTTTAGTAAATTCTGAAATCAGAGCTCCTTCGAAGTTTTTGCTGATATAGGAAGCTGCTCCTTGTATGGCATTTAAGGGATTTTTTATTTCATGTGCTAATTTGGCTGATAACTCCCCGGTGGTGGCAAGGCGGCTCAGCCTGACCTGCTCTCTCATTTTGTCCTCGAGTTCCGAGATCATGGAGTTGAAAGACTTAGCAAGTTCTCCGACTTCATCATCTGAAGGAGCATTTATTCGATAACCTAAATCTTTCTTCGGGAGGATGTCAACTTCTTTTTTGAGCCTGAGAATGGGTTTCACTAATTTAAAGGTCATAATATTTCCGGATATTAGAGAGATCGCAAGAGTCATAAACAGGAAAAAAAATATCAGAAGACGGCTGCCGAGAACACTATTTGGCGTCTCAATCCCATGGTATAAGATAATGATGCCAAACAACAAGATAGGAATCCCGGAAAGCATCGCAAAAGTCAACAATGCCTTATAAAGGATGCTGGCCTTGAAAAAAATATAGTGTTTTTTATCCAATACGGGCAGAAGCAAGATAAAACCAATAGGACGTAGTAAATGCCCATAGAGCCATGGCTGTGATCCCATAGCATCGGGAAAAAATAATAGTATCCCTGCTATGCATATAAAAAGATGGGAAATAGCCGCATACAAATAGGATCTTAAGCGCATATTCTGAAATGCGAGTATATACGTTACGCAGAGTATCCCGGAAAAATAAGAGGTAACTAACCATGCTAATGGTCTGAACATTTTAAAATCAGGAAAAGATTTATAAACATCGGGGATTAAAAAAGTTAAAAGAAGCAAATAAAACAATATAAGATATTTTTTCTTCTCCGGAATTTGCATAGTTATCGCGAGGATGAGCATAAGGAAACCGAATGAATATCCAAGAATTGTCTGGAACAGTAAATTATAAGGCAGATCTAATATGTGAATGGCTGCATGAAAAGCACTGCTTATTCCTAAAAATGAAAATCCTGCTGTAACAAAATATAGCCTGCCTCTATTTTCTGCGGTTGTTAAGGAATCTTTATCACGATAAAAAAAGAAAAACCTTAAGGCGATGATAAAACAGACACCTGCTATTGATGCCTCTTCGATATTATGATAAATAAACCATGACATAAAACTATTCTACCACTTCTATGCCATTTTGGGACAATATAGTTACAGTAATGTCCCAAAATGGCATAGAAGATATTCTACTGTCATCTCCACTCGTAGGGACTTCTTCTTTCCGCTGCGAGTCGCCGTGCACAAAAACGATGCCAGAGAAGCGTTTTCAGAGAATAGTTTATCTTAATTCGGGTAGGTATCAAATTGGCATGTTTATTGCCTTTGGATTTAATGACTATGGTTTTTTAATACGTCAGTCTTAGTGTCGCGATCCTTGAATTTTAAAACAGAGAAGGGGGGAAGAATTATGGAAGTTTAAGAGAGTTATAGACGGCCTTAATTATTTTAAAAGAAAGGGGGTACATTATGAATTTTAGCAAAGCCTTAACAAATGTACTTTTAGCGATGGTTTTGTCTTTATGCTTAGCCGTTCCTGCTATAGCAGGAGACCCAACAATAGAGGAGCTTAAAGGCGAGATAGAGAAGCTTCAGAAGAAAATAGAAGGATTAGAAAAAAGGCAGACCGCGACCGAGACTAAGACTGCTGAAACTGAAAAGAAAGTTGCAGAAGAATCAAAGAAAAAGGTTGAGGTTGGAGTCGGTTGGAAGAAGGGCTTTTATCTGAAGACCCCTGATGAA
>JBFLXE010000119.1:0-8325 GCA_040757455.1 Nitrospirota bacterium | reverse complement strand
AGAATACATAGAACATCAAGAGAAGCTTGAAATTGAACAGGAAGAAGGTAGATTTTAGAATTAATGGCCATCTTTGAGATGGCTCACAACCGTCAAGCCACCCGTTTATCGGGTGCGTTATGACTTCCGTCAGGATAAGTCACTTTCTGCAGCATACCTGAAACATATGTATAGCTTATTGCATTTCCATCAGGAAGCGTGATCTGGATTATTTTACCGTAGGTATCGTAGAGAAAATTTATCTCTCGTCCTGAAGGGTCTATTATTTTTGTCAATTTGTTGTAAATATCGCGTGTAAGTGTTATCCTGTTTTCATTTCTGTCAATTATAGCCATTAAATAACCATATTGGTTGAACTCCTCCTTTGTTCCATTATGAAATTCTCTCACGATTGAGTTGTCAGGATTCTTGATCACTCTGCTTTTCAAGTCTTTAGGGAGTTCCGGTTGATAGATCTTGTCACCGTCATTATCCATATAGTAATGAATGGTACCGTCATCGTTAATGACTTTATAAGCATTCCCCCACGCAATTGCTCTCTTATCGTAAGGATGACTCCATCGAGGTCCAAATTTCCCGGTTTCTGTATTCTTTGTGTTGTAATATCTTGTAAAATTAACGTTCATTATCCCTGACAGATTAAAATCCCCCTCACCGATAGTCAATTTACCGGTGCCTACGCCCACTCCGGCGGCTGTTGCTAAACATTGATCGTCATTTGGCTCTACATAGACAATCTTTTGTGTTGGTCTGCAATGTCCGTCGCAACAGCCACTTGCAGTCAGCATTATATATCCACTCGAAAAATTAAAGGTGAATGATTCGCTCCCACTTACAGGCAGATTTGATTTTGGGGGTGTCCACGAATAATCTACCGAAACGATTCTATTAGGTAATTGGCCCGTGCAATTAACCGTATCGGGATATTTAAAATCATAGTCAACAATAACATTCTGTATGCCCTGTAGCACTCTATCTCCAGGAGAGCTAATTTCAATTTCTGCATCAGTTGTTTCTGTAACCGAGACTGATTCATGAGCAGCCTTTGTGCCACAAACACCATTCTAGGCGTGGTTCCGTCGGGTACACAGGTGAAGTCTTCATTAAAATCCGCCTCCAAATGAATGAGGCCATTCTCACTAATTTCCCCAGTGAACGTGCCCGCATGTGCTGATATATGAGATAAAAAACAGAATGCTGAAAAGATAAGAATGAAAGTAATAAGGTTTTTAAAAGATTTCATGGTATTCCCCCCGTTTTAATGCATTGTGTACATTCTACTTTAGCAAGTGCTAAGTTTCAAGCTATTTCGACATGGGGGGCAGCGATTCTGCAATTTTTATAGAAAAGAAAAACTTTTGCCTTGAAGACCTGAAAATTTTTTTTGATAAGATTCGCGTGAAGGAATTTTTTGAAAAATATTTTTATGGCTGGTCGAGGCTATTTTTTAGATGATATTGGGTTATCGGGTTAGACTTGTTTATTGCAATTCGTTTTACTTAACATCTTCAAATTTTTTTTATCCGCCTTTTTAATCTCTTGTATATCGAACTCCTTTCCTTCCTTTCTCTATTTTTCCTATCACAAAAGCCGGATAACCCGATTTGCGAAGCAGCGACAATGCTTCTTCAGCCGAGCCTTTTGGAACAATAAAGATAAATCCTATGCCTAAATTAAAGGTTCTCCTCATCTCGTCGCCAGGTACATTCCCCTTCTCTTCTATGAGGTTGAAAATACCGGGCACAGGCCACGAGCCGATTCTCACATTTGCGCAGGTACCTTCAGGCAATATCCTCGGAAGGTTTCCGGGGATTCCGCCGCCTGTTATATGCGCCATCCCCTTTATTTTTACCTTATCCTTTAAAATCGAGAAAGCCCTCACATATATCGTTGTTGGCTTTATGAGTTCTTCACCGAGCGTCGAACCAAGCTGGGGGACATATTTGTCTATGCTCATCTTTTTGATGTCAAAAAAAACCTTTCTAACGAGTGAATATCCGTTGCTATGGAGACCGCTTGAACAGATACCGATTATTAGGTCACCTTCTCTAATCCTCGAACCATCTATAATCTTTCCTTTTTCGACAACGCCTACGGCAAAACCCGACAGATCGTATTCATCCTCTATGTAGAAACCGGGCATTTCGGCAGTCTCACCACCAATAAGGGAACAGCCTGCTTCTTTGCAACCTTTAACAATTCCCTTGATTATTTCTTTTGCTTTTTCCGGATCGAGCTTCCCAGCTGCCAGATAATCCAGGAAAAACAGCGGCTCCGCACCGCTCGTGAGAATATCATTCACGCACATCGCAACGAGATCCACCCCAACGGTATCATGCACATTCATCATGAAGGCTATCTTAAGTTTTGTTCCGACCCCGTCAGTGCCACTCACAAGCACAGGTTCCTTATACCTTTTTATGTTGAGCCTGAAAAGTGCGCAAAAGGAGCCAATCCCTGCCATAACTTCTGGCCTGAAAGTTTTTCTTGCTAAAGGAGAAATCAGCCTGACAAATTTCTCTCCTTTGTCGATGTCCACGCCTGCTTCTTTATATGTATGTGCTCGATTCATTCCCGCATCCATGGAAAAGGGTAGAAACCCCTATATTTTGCACAAATAAAGTTGTAAGGGCAAGGTATTCAACCATTCAATTTTATTTTTGATACGGCTGAACATTAATTAAATATAATTTGATAAAATATTCCGATGTCGATTATCCTTGTGACTAATGATGATGGTATTAATGCGCCCGGGTTGATTTCTCTCCACGCCTCGATGAAAGAACTTGGCGATGCGTATATAGTTGCTCCCGACAGAGAAAGAAGTGCGGTGAGTCATTCCCTGACAATGCACCGTCCTCTCAAAATCGAGCAACACCGTGAAAAAATCTATTGTATCAACGGCACGCCCACTGACTGCGTTGCGATCGGTGTAAACAAGATTCTCCCCGAACGGCCTGCATTTGTGGTTTCAGGAATTAATAAGGGGGCAAACCTCGGTGATGACATAACTTATTCAGGAACCGTTTCTGCGGCAATCGAAAGCACAATAATGAGCATACCTGCTTTTGCCATTTCCCTCGTTATACAAAAGGTCCAGAAACCTCAGCACTTCGAGACCGCGTCAAAGATCGCTCTGGAGATCGGAAGGTACATACTCGACAATTCCCTTCCATACGATACATTATTGAACGTTAATGTTCCCGATGTCACCCTTCACGATATCAAGGGCATCAAATTCACGAGGCAGGGTAAACGGATATATGATGGATCGATTCATGAGACCTTTGCTCCCAATGGCGAGAAATATTACTGGATTGGCGGAGGTAATGCCTATTGGGAACATGGTGAAGATACGGATATTCAAGCTGTAGAGGAAAGTTACGTATCAATCACACCCCTTCACCTCGACCTTACGAATTACGAAGCTCTGAATTTTCTAAAAGAAAGATTATCAATTCGTGTTTAGACATTTAGCAAATCTCTGATTTTTTGTCATGAATAGATATGATTTGATTATAGTCGGGACTGGTCCTGCGGGCATTTTTTCGGCACTCGAGCTGATAGGAACAAAAAAGGATGTGAAGATACTGCTGATCGAAAAAGGTAAAGACATTGAAAAAAGGATATGTCCGAGCAAGATCAAGGAGATCTCGTGCAGAACCTGTTCCGAATGTGCTCTCCTGAGCGGATGGGGTGGTGCAGGTGCGTTCAGTGACGGAAAATTAAATCTTTCCCCTGATATTGGCGGCTTTCTTCATAAGTATATTCGCAGAGATTTGCTGGAGTCGCTGATAACCTATGTCGATAAAATATATGTCGATTATGGGGCGCCGAAAGAGATATACGGAGAGAATGAAGAAGAGGTTCTTCGTATAGAAAGACTTGCCAGGGCGAATGATCTCCAATTTGTTCCTTCACGAATCAGACACATCGGCACTGACAGGTGCATCCCTGTTCTGAAAAATATAAGAGATTTTCTTAACGGAAAAGTAGAAGCTATATTTAGTTCGGAAGCAGAAAAAGTCTTGATAAAAAGCGGTGCTGTCCGCGGTATTAAACTGAAGGACGGCAGGAAATTTTTTTCTGATTTCGTAATTCTGGCTCCGGGCCGTGAGGGTTCGAGGTGGCTCGAGAAAGAGTCAAGAAGGCTCCGCCTTACGCTGCTGAAGAATCCTGTCGACATCGGTGTAAGAGTCGAAGTGCCGGCTCGTGTTTTCGAACCCCTCACAAAATTTACATATGAGCCTAAGTTGATCTTTCATTCAAAAAAATTCAATGACAGGGTCAGGACATTCTGTGTAAACCCTTACGGAGAAGTCGTAAAGGAATATCTTAAAGAAATCTGGACTGTCAACGGACACAGCTATGCTAATACAAAATCAGACAATACGAATTTTGCCCTTCTTGTAAGTACTTTTTTTACCAAACCATTTGATGATCCTATTTCGTATGGACGATATATTGCGGGACTCGCAAATCTTCTGGGCGGAGGTGTCATCATTCAGAGGCTCGGCGATCTTCGGCAAGGTCGGCGATCAACGTATGAGAGGATCTCCAATGGAACAGTTCGGCCTTCTCTCGGAGATGCAACACCCGGTGATTTAAGTTTCGTCATGCCCTACCGTCATCTTTCAGATATTATCGAGATGCTTGAAGCCCTTGATAGAGTAACTCCGGGGGTCAATTCTCCTGACACCCTGCTCTACGGAGTCGAAGTTAAATTTTATTCCATGCTGCCGAAGCTCACAGAATCTTTGGAGACAGAGATTACTAATCTCTTTGCAATAGGTGATGGTGCCGGGGTGAGCAGAGGTCTAATTCAGGCGTCAGTTTCAGGTGTTATATCTGCGAAAGAGATAGCGAGAAGACTCGATTGAAGGATTTCGGAGAACTGAGGGAATTAATGGTGAAAACCCAGCTCCTTCCCAGGGGAATAAAGGATAGACGTGTACTTGATGCGATGAAAAAAGTACCCAGACACATTTTTGTCGAAAAGCACGATCAGCATCGAGCTTACGAAGATATGGCCCTTTCAATCGGCGAGGGTCAGACGATCTCGCAACCCTATATGGTTGCAATAATGACGGAACTCCTCGAATTAAAGGGTAATGAAAAAGTACTGGAAATAGGAACGGGATCAGGATATCAAACGGCCATACTTGCTGAACTCGCTAAAGAAGTCTTTACGGTCGAGTATATCGCCTCTCTTGCAGAAAAAGCGAGAGAAAAATTTGAGACTTTGGGATACCAGAATATTCACGTGGCAGTGGCAGACGGGACACTGGGATGGCCTGAAAAGGCGCCTTTCGACAGAATCGTGGTCACAGCCGGTGCACCAAAGATTCCCGACCCATTACTCGAACAAACGGCTGAAGGGGGAATAATCGTGGCGCCTGTGGGAGACCGCATATCACAACAGCTTCTGAGGGTTAAAAAAGTCGGCGGAAGACTATTGACACAGCAACATATTCCCTGTGTCTTTGTTCCTTTACTCGGCAAGTATGGGTGGAAGGTGGAATGATGGGAATTTTTACGAAACTTAAAGAAGGTTTAACAAAGACCCGGAAAAATCTGGTCGAGCGAATGGAGGCCATATTTACAGGGCGAAAAATTGATGAGGCAACTCTGGAAGAACTCGAAGAGATCCTGATTACATCTGATGTGGGTATGAAGGCGGTGTCGGAGATAATGTCAAAGATCAGGGAAAAGGCACGGACAGGAGAGGTCAGAGATGCAGAATCTGTAAAAGAACTACTTAAGAAAGAGATGATTGAGATCCTGGGCGAACCACGATTCATAGTCGTTAATGGCATGAGGCCCTTTGTTATCCTGGCGGTTGGCGTAAACGGAGTCGGAAAGACTACTACCATCGGAAAGCTTGCCAGCAGATTCCGTTCCGAAGGGTATTCTGTCCTGCTCGCAGCAGCCGACACATTCAGGGCTGCCGGAATCGAACAACTTGAAATATGGGCTAAGAGGGCTGATTCACAAATAATCAAGCATCAGAAAGGCTCTGACCCTGCAGCCGTCGCCTTCGATGCTATCGCCGCGGCAAAGAGCAGAGGCATAGATATTGTGATTGTTGATACAGCCGGCAGGCTTCATACAAAAAGCAATCTCATGGAAGAACTCAAAAAGGTAAGAAAGATTGTGCAGAAAGCCACACATGATGCTCCACACGAGACTCTCCTGGTTGTTGATGCTACGACAGGTCAAAATGCATTGAGACAAGCTGAACTATTCAACGAGGCAATAGGTGTCACAGGTATCGCCCTGACAAAACTTGATGGAACAGCAAAAGGCGGGATAGTCTTCGCGATCAAGAAAGAGCTTGGCATACCTGTCAAACTTATAGGGGTAGGAGAAGGGATCGACGATCTCAGGGATTTTGAGCCAAAAGAGTTTGTTGAGGCACTTTTTTCATGAACTCGATCCATATCGGAAGAGCCGCTCTAGCCCCCGTTTCCCGCGAACCTATCGGCTTATGATCATCTCTGCCAACCCAGACTCCCACAGCGAGTCGATCATCGAATCCGATAAACCACGCATCTGTATATTCATTAGTCGTTCCGGTCTTGCCATAGACGGGCCTTTTCAGCCCTTTAGCCTGCCAGGCCGTCCCTTCCTCTACAACTGCCTTGAGCAGTATTCTTATTTCCCGGTAATCTCTATCTGACAAGAGTTCTTCCAGAGCAGGTCTGTTTTCTTCTATGATAATCCCATCCCTGTTCAGTATTCTCTCGTAAAAGAGTGGTTTCGGTCTGTGACCCGAGGCAAAAACCGAATAGGCAGTAACCATGTCGATCAGTGTTACGTCAGACCCGCCAAGCGCAAGCGGAAGATAAGGCTGGAGCTTACTGCTTATACCAAGACTTCTCGCCGTTTCAATGATTGAGTCCACACCTAAATGTGAAGCAAGTCTTACTGTTGCGTTATTAAGAGATTTTGCAAGCGCCTTCCTGAGAGTAACAACACCATAAAATTTTCCGTCATAATTCTTGGGAGACCAGAGCTGCCCGGGTATCGCACCCCTGAAAGCCACAGGAGCATCTATTATTACATCCCCTGCTGTCATACCTTCTCTGATAGCGGTCATATAGACAAACGGCTTGAATGCGGAACCGGGTTGCCTCAACGCCTGTGTGGCTCTGTTAAACTGATTTTTCCAGAAATCAGATCCTCCCACCATTGCCTTGACGTGACCTGTTCTTACGTCCACTGCTACCAGAGCCGCCTGGACGCCCGATCCGACCCTCTCTTCAACTGCGCTTATCCCGTTCTTAATTGCTTCCTCTGCAATTTGTTGCATCCTCGAATCCAGGGTCGAATGGATTTTGTATCCAGAGGAGTAAAGATGGTCTCCATATTTTGATTCGAGACTCTGCCGCAGGGTCTCAATAAAATAAGGCGCATCATATTTCCTGAAATGCGGCGTCTCAGGCAAAGGCGTCCTTTCTGCTTCTCTCAATTGCGATTCCGTTATGAATTTGTGCAACCGCATCTTATCCAGGACCACCGATCTTCTTTCTTTGGCGTTCGCAGGATTTCTGAAGGGAGAATATAATGAGGGAGCCTTTGGTAGAGATGCCAGGAGCGCAGCCTCGGCGATCGTCAGATCTTTCGTCGACTTGCCGAAATATGTCTGTGCTGCTGCTTCGATCCCATAAGCCCGTGTCCCAAAATATGCCTGGTTGAGATACATACCCAGAATTTCATCCTTCGTATAGCGCTTCTCTATCTTGATGGACAGCGCAGCTTCCTTAATCTTTCTCTTAATGCTTCTGTCGGGAGTCAGGAAAAGCAACCGTGCAAGTTGCTGGGTAATGGTACTGCCACCTTCGACGATTTCTCCCGCCTTGATATCATTCCACAGAGCCCTCAGGATACCTATAAAATCTACGCCAGGATGATGATAAAATCTTATATCTTCTACAGAGATAAATGCTTTCTTGACATGGTCTGGAATTTTATAATATGGAATATACGTTCTTCTCTCAATGTAAAGTTCAGCAACAACCTGTCCGTCACTCGAATATACCCTGGATGATTCTACGGGAGCATATTCTTCGAGGAGTCTTATGTTTGGCAGGTCCGACACTGACCAATAGATAAAGCCAGCGAGGAAGCCGATAAAGCCAGAAAAAACTATCATCCCTAACGCTATCTTTGTATAGAGGGATCTCTGTCTTATTTCACTATTTTCCTCTTGATCGGTCATGCTTAATTATACCCCAATCAAGGCGCATTTATTGATAGCAAAAGTAATTTCCTATGTTGGGGAGGAGATTATTTAGGCAGGATTCAATAATTTTTTGCAGGAAC
>JBFLXE010000118.1:0-8368 GCA_040757455.1 Nitrospirota bacterium | reverse complement strand
TTGACATGTTTGCTCCCGTGAGGCTTTATATCAAGGTTTTATCGACTGTTTTTGGGGGATTTTATTTTTTGCATCACCTGTCAATCGGCTTATATCAATCAGTTGGGAATTTCTCGAAGGGCTCATATAAGGCCTTGACGTAACATTTTAATTTTAGTAGATTATGAATCTGACTAATATTACAAATGGAATATTAGTCAGAAAATAACTAATACCATGCAAAAAGTTCCGTATGATATTTGGGTCCAATATGCGGCCTTCCTGAAGACCAAGGTGAAAGACGCTTCCCAGCACGAAAACCTCAAGAAATGGTTTTTATACTTCTGGGACTTCCGCGCCAAATACCGTCCACCAGATTCCAGATCCGAGCAGGTACGTTTGTTCATTGAAAAGCTTCAGAACAAGGGGCAATCCCAGGTACAGCAAAAACAGGCCGCCCATGCAGTATCGCTTTATTTTCAGATGCATGATGCTAAGACAAAAGTTGCGACAAATTCCACAGAGTCTAATTATCCGGCATACGGAAATGGACCACTCCCCCAAAGGATATCGGATTCGGTAACGACCCCGATCTCTCCGCCTTTTCAGGACACACATCAGTCGTTTGCTATCACGGTAAAAGGGCTTGATAGCCCGCGGCAATCAACCCGCAGTCATTATAGTGAATGGCGATGCCTTGAGAAATCCGGCTCCCCGGCGTGGGACAAGGTCATCTCCGAGTTGTCGAATGAGATCAAGACCCGCCATTATTCCCGGAAAACATTAAAAGCCTATGCGGACTGGATCCGCAAGTTCCAGGGCTTCCTGCATGATAAGTTTCCTGAGGAATTGTCGGAAACCGATGTGAAGGCGTATCTCACACATCTGGCAGTAAAATGCAAGGTTGCAGCTTCTACACAAAACCAAGCGTTCAACTCGCTATTGTTTTTGTACCGGCATATACTGAAGAAGGAATTCGGCGACCATAAAGACGTACCCCGTGCGAAGAAATCGAAATATATTCCTGTTGTTCTTACGAGGCGGGAAATAGACGCGATATTGAAACATCTTTCTTACCCGTATGATCTTGTGGTCAAAATGCTGTACGGCTGCGGACTTCGTCTCTTCGAATGCCTTAAGCTGCGGGTGCAGAATTTCAATTTCGATGAGGGTATTCTGAGCGTCCAGGACGGAAAGGGAAAGAAGTCAAGGGCCGTGCCCATTCCCAAGGCCATAACTCATGAACTGTTGGAGCAGCTTGAGACTGTCAGAAAGTTGCATGACACGGACCTCAAGGCAGGTTACTCAGGCGCTTTTCTGGATAATCTGCTCGAAAAGAAATATCCGAGGGCTGCAAAAGATTTCATATGGCAGTGGTTTTTTCCTCAACAAGCGCTGACACAGATTCCTGAAAAAAAGGAAATGCGGCGTTATCATCTGCACGAAAGCCACGTGCAGGAAGCGCTGTACGAGGCGGTCAGACGTGCCAGGCTCACAAAGCGCGTCACTGCGCATACCTTCCGCCACAGCTTTGCCACTCACCTCTTGCAGGCCAATTATGACATCCGGACGATCCAAACGCTTCTCGGCCACAGCGATGTGAGAACAACGATGATTTATACTCACTGCATTCCGAGTAGAACTGTAAAAGAGGCGAAGAGTCCACTGGATTTCTAAGGCTGGACATAAACGCTTCCCCGCAGTTTTTCCTGGCTGAGTTGGCGGCGAATTCTTCTATAGTCGTGCGGAGAAGGGTGTTTCTTTCTGGTAGAAACTTTTCCCTCAGGCAAAGATGCGACAGTGTGAATTAGATGAAGGAAGTGATAAAATCTCGGCATGCCCGAAAACGTTTGTTCGTAGGTGGAGGCAACACTCAGTGCTGTTCGGATTCTGTTCTGAGCACATCAGAAACGTTGCGCAGTACGGATGAAAATATGTGGTACCGCTGGATTATTGCCTTACAGCTTCTATTTTCATAAGAACTAAACACAAAAAGCCGAAGGGTCAGATAAATCACGTCTTTAAGCCGAAGAAAAGTGCCGTGGCAGTGGCCATGGCGATAAAGGCTTCCACTGGAAGGAGATTACTTGCCTTGATCGAACTGCTTCCCGATCTCTTTGAGCGGAGCGCCGCTGAATCTGTGACTCAGATAAATCGCAGCCTTTCTTGCATATTCCGGTCTGTCCTGAAACTCCAGACGAGCTCTCTCTGCAATTTTTTGCGGGGATAGCCTTGTCAATGCGGCAACCGCCGGAACATCCCGGTTTGAAAGTATCCTGTTCAAAGACATCGTGAAGAGATACAATGTGCGATATGCCAGGAAACTTTATGATCTCGGGATATATCTGATTACGAATCATTCAAATGACTTCTCATACACAAGGCTAAGAAAAGCACTTGAATTCAAAAGCGTGCATACTGTTGAAAATTATACTGACTATCTCAACGAGGCATTTCTGATATTCAACACTGAGCGGTTTTCCCACAAAGTTAAGGAGCAACTGAAGAGTCCCAAAAAGGTGTATGCCTATGATACAGGCATGATCAATGCGATAAAATTCAAAACAGCTCCTGACTCGGGAAGACTGATTGAAAATCTGACAGCTATAGAACTTTTGAGGAGAGGAAAAGAATTCTACTATTATAAGACCAAAGATGGCAAGGAGGTAGATTTTGCCGTCAAGGAAGGTTTGAAGATCAACCAGTTAATACAGATATGTTATGACATCGACCGTTATATGACGAAAAAGAGAGAGGCAAACGCCCTCGTTAAAGCGGACCGAGAAATTCTGTGTAATAACCTGATGGTGCTCACCTGGGACTATGAAGCAAGGGAAACATCCGACGACAGGGAGATTCATTATCTGCCTTTATGGAAATGGCTGATAGCTTAGACAGAATCAGTTGAAATTTGCTTTACTAAGATATGTGAGATGTAACTTAAAATGTCCGCCAATGCGAAATATGTTATCGGGCTAACCGCTACCCCATATAGGCGTAATGGACATCAGGTACATTTCGAATGCCCGCCTGGTTTTCTTTAACCCGAAAAATGCATTTAAAAATAAAGAAGAGAGGGCATATGTGCAGAAAAAACTTTCATATCGCCACCTTTGTGAGACATCAGAATACAAGTTCACCTTTCATGTTTTTATGTAAAACAAAGGGATTACACATATTTCGGATTGCGATTCTGAAAGGGTTTTTCTGTGCATATGCCTGATATGAATTGCATTTTTCGGATTAATGGTCTGATAAATATTAATGAAGATATTTGTTGTAAGGAAGGGTCTTTTTTGAGTATGCTGTATTCCTTGGAAAGTGCCTCCCGATATCTAAGAACCTCTTTTGTTGCTGGATCGATTTGAGTTGTTTTCGCAGTCAGTGCCTTAAACAAGGCATTGGTAGTAGTAATGATATTCTCTATTTCCGAGCTTGACTGTGCTTCCTTTCTAAGTGTAAAGCTCGCGTACCACCCTTACCGAATCTTCGTCTGATGAAACTCTTTTGAAACCGAGCTTTTCCGCTCCCCTTAACATCCTTGTGTTTACTTGGAGGATTTCCATCCACATCTTCTTTATCCCCAATTCCTTTGCGATTTTCATACAGTGTTCGCAGAGTGTCCTGCCCACACCCTGACCCTGCCAGGGGTCTCCGACTATCACCGCCATCTCGGCATTTTCAAGGTCCGGCTGCTTACTCATTCTTACATCACCAATTATTCGCTCTTGATGCCTGTCTCGAATAACGGCCACGAAGGCTAGTTCCCTGTCATAATCTACATGACAGAATTTCACCAGATGCTCGCGGGGCATATCGGGTGTCTTTCGAAAGAATCTCATCATGAGAGTCTGCTCTGAGGAGGTTCGCAAAAGTTCAGCTATGAGTGGTTCGTCTTCTGGGCGGATGGGTCTTATAACGACCGGAGTGCCATCTTTCAGTTTGAAGATATCGATATACTGATCGGGATATGGGCATATGGAAAGATGCGGAGGACAGAAATCACCCTTAACAGGTTTAAATCCTTCCAATACATCCGCTTCCAGGAAAACACCAGCGTCCAGAGCAAATCCCTCATTTTCTGTAACAAAGAACGGGTTAATATAGAATTCTTTGATATGGGGAAAATGTACGATGAGATGCGAAAATCTGACGACTATCTCCTCCAGGAATCTAAATATTTTTTCGTAAGATTTATGTGAGCGAAGATGCCTGTATATCTTAGTCTCATTCATCATCCGTCTTGCAAGAGTCTGATTAAGCGGGGGGAGTCCAATCGAATAGTCCTCAACCACTTCCAGGAGTTCACCGCCTGTCCCGAAGATTATAACCGAACCAAAAGTGGGATCCTTTTTTGCTCCTATTACCAGCTCATAACCCTGCTCTGTAATCATAGGCTGTACCAGGATATTCGCACGAGGATCCTTCAAAGAATTCGCCAGATCCTTCAGCTGCCTGAAAGACTTTCTTGCCGAAATTCCGTCTTTTATGTTCAGGATAACCTCGCCCTGTTCAAGCTTATGAAAAATTTTCTGCGAATCGATCTTCATCACTACAGGAAACCCCATGGATTCCACAATCTTGACAGCTTCCTCTTCGTCCCTGCTTTTCTGCATTGGTATAACGGGAACCCGAGGAAATTGTCTTCTCAGTGCTCCAGTGTCTCTTCGCTGAGATATGCGAGTTCACCATCCAGTCCGAGAAGTGTATCAACGGCGATTACCGCAGGGCCGCCTGAGTTTGTCACTATTGCCAAACGGTTTCCCTTGGGCCGGGGCTGTTTTGCAAGTGATTCTGCCAAATAGAAGAGGTCGAGTATCTCTTCTACGCGTATTGCTCCCGCCCTTTTCAATGCAGCGTCATAGACCTTGTCTTCACCTGCCATAAACCCCGAATGGGTGAGGGCGACATGAGCTGATGCCTCGAATTTTCCGGGTTTAATGACCATAATCGGCTTTGTGGAAGCAAAACTTCGAACAGCTGTCATGAATCTTCTTCCATTCTTGATCGATTCGATATAGAGGATAATCGCTCTGGTCTCGGGATCTATTCCCAGGAAATCGATAAGATCGGCAAATTTGATGTCTATCTTGGTACCAATGGATATAAAATAACTGAACCCGATATTCTTGCTGACCGTCAGGTCCAGGAGAGCAGTCGAAAGGGTCACACTTTGGACAATGAAAGCGATATTTCCTTTTGGAGGAACCTGCGGGAAAAGGCTGGCGTTCAGACTTTTTCCCGGTTTTATGAACCCGAGTGAATCCGGACCGAGAACCCTGAAGCCATAGCGGGCAGAGGTCTTCTGAATCTTCGCCTGAAGCATCTGCGGATTCTCAACCCTGCTTTTGAAATCCGGACACAATATGATTATTCCCTTAACACCCTTTAGCCCACATTCTTCAACAGCATCCTCTATTTTCTCAGGTGGAACCGCCACGATTGCCAAATCTATGTCACGCTGAATCGATGTGATTTGTGGATATGCCTCCACACCCTAGACAGCTTCGGAAGCGGGATTGACAGGATATACAGAGCCTTTAAACCCCTGCCCTACGAGATTCTTGAAGACGTGATATCCAATAGTGTTTTTCTCTTCGCTTGCTCCAATGACCGCAATTCTTCGAGGATTGAAAAAATAGTCCAGATTCTTTACGGACACGCCTTGCTCCCGGCTTCCCTTAATGGATTACATCTTTCCCTTGAGAATCTGATCCACGACTGATGGGTCAGCAAGTGTTGAGGTGTCTCCAAGATCAGCAATATCGCCCCTCGCTATTCTTCGCAGGATCCTTCGCATTATCTTGCCGCTGCGTGTCTTCGGCAATCCAGGAGTGAATTGTATCTTATCGGGAGTAGCAATGGGACCGATTACCTGCCTGACGTGTCCGACAAGCATCTTGTGGAGTTCGCTACTCGGTTCGTAACCTTCCTTGAGAGTGATGAATACATAGATACCCTCGCCCTTTATTTCATGGGGGAAACCGACAGTTGCGGCTTCGGCCACAGCTGGATGGCTTACCAGTGCTGATTCGATCTCGGCGGTGCCCAATCTGTGGCCTGAGACATTGATGACATCATCGGTTCTCCCCATGAGCCAGTAATCGCCATCTTCGTCCACCCGTGCACCGTCGCCAGTGAAGTATCTCCCGGGGAATCTCGTGAAGTAGACCTCTCTGGTGCGCTTGTTTTCGGGATCTCCATACATACCGCGCAGCATACCGGGCCATGGTTTTTCGATGACCAGATAGCCCCCTTCATTAACCAAGGCAGGTGATCCATCCTCTTTCAAGACCTTCGGCACGACGCCAAAAAAAGGCTTACTGGCCGAGCCTGGCTTTGTGGCCATGGCGCCCGGAAGAGGGGTTATAAGTATGCCACCTGTCTCCGTCTGCCACCAGGTGTCAACAATTGGCAGCTTTGACTTTCCAACATATGTGTGGTACCACATCCATGCCTCTGGATTAATAGGCTCGCCCACTGTGCCGAGCAATCTTAACGAGGAGAGATCGTGCTTCTCAACCCACTGTACGCCTTCCCTCATTAAAGCTCTTATAGCAGTTGGAGCCGTATAGAATATGCTCACCTTATGTTTGTCTACGATCTTCCAGAACCTGCTGGGATCGGGATATGTAGGAATACCTTCGAACATGAGACTCGTTGCACCATTGCTCAACGGGCCATAGACAATATAGCTATGCCCGGTGACCCAGCCTATATCAGCGGTACAGAAGTGAATGTCTTCGCCATGATAATCAAAGACTAACCTGAACGTCAGACTGGTAAAAAGAAGGTATCCACCCGTTGTATGGATAACACCCTTTGGTTTTCCCGTGGATCCCGAGGTGTACAAGATAAAAAGAGGGTCTTCCGCATCCATCTCCACCGGTTCGCAATAGTTTTCTATTTCCGGGTCGTTCACCTCATCATGCCACCAGAAGTCCCTGTGCGGCTCCATATCGACATATGTGGTTCTTTTGACCACGATGACTGCAGTGATGGACGGACATTCCTGTAAAGCCTGATCTGCATTGGCTTTAAGGGGGACGAATCTTCCACCTCTGATACCTCTGTCAGCAGTAATGAGGATTTTTGCTTTGCTGTCCTGAATCCTTTCCTTCAGAGCCTGGGCGCTAAATCCGCCGAAGACAACACTGTGAATAGCTCCTATTCGCGCACAGGCAAGCATGGCAATCGGGAGCTCGGGTATCATCGGCAGATAGATTGTTACTCTATCTCCTCTCCGGACCCCGTGTTTTTTCAGAACATTGGCAAACCTGTTCACTTCATAAAACAACTGCTGATAAGTATATGTTTTATATTCGCCGTTGTCAGATTCCCAGATGATTGCAGCTTTATTCCTTGTCGCCGTATTCATAAACCTGTCCAGACAATTATAGGAAGCATTCAGTTTCCCGCCAATAAACCACTGAATATAAGGCTTCTCAAAGTCCCACACAAGCACTTTATCCCATTTTTTGCACCAGATGATCTGCCTTTCTGCCATCTCTGCCCAGAATCCCTCCGGATCGTCGACAGACCTCTTATAAAGCTCGTTGTATTGTTCCATGCTCTTGATATGTGCTCTTTCGCTGAATTCAGTTAAAGGTGGAAAAAATCTCCTCTCTGCGAGTAAAACGTCAAAGCTCACTTTCGACATCAGTATCTCCTTTCCCGCCGTTTTCGTTGTCAAAAATTATTGACATATTAAATTATAGCGACTATATGCCTCCTTCGCCAGTGATTCAGTACGGGTCTTTTCATTTATAATAAAGCGATCTGTAATCGGGGATGACAATGGACTCTTTTGGTAAGAAAGAGCTCTTGGAGTTTTATAACAGGCATCTGAAGGATTTCGGTGATTCCCCGCAAGCCGTGCGGTGGACGCCGGATGGGCAGATGCGCAGATACACGACTCTCCTAAGAATTGCAGGAGATATCGCCGGAAAAAGAATATTGGACTTTGGCTGCGGTAAGGGAGATTTTTGCAGTTTTCTTCAGGCGAAGGATATTTCAGTAAACTATTGCGGTGTGGACATCAATGAGAATCTAATCACGCTGGCGAAAAGCAAGTATCCTGAAGCGGAATTTATCGCAACGGACATAGAAGAGAGTAGTCTTCATAGAGAGTTTGATGTCGTCTTCGTTTGCGGCGTATTTAACCTGAGGGTTGCGGGCATTCAGGAAACCATGAAAAATATATTGAAAATTCTTTTCGGACTTTGCAAGGAAGCGCTCCATATCAACTTTCTCACATATTATGTTCCACAAAGAAATATTGAACTTTTTTATGTTAAGCCCGAAGAGATTCTGCTTTTTGCGATTACAGAACTTTCAAAGACCATGTCACTAGTGCATGAAAAAGAGGATATTTATCTGTCGGTTTACA
>JBFLXE010000117.1:0-8383 GCA_040757455.1 Nitrospirota bacterium | reverse complement strand
GAGATCACTGATAAAACAGGCTGCTTGAGCAAATAGTTTTTACAGTTTAGAGGCATATCGAGGGAATAGTGTTTTTTGTTGAGGGTAATTGAGGTGTAGAAGGGCTTATAGTGAGACAAAAATGACATTGATGTGCAAGGAAAGACATTTTTCTACTCTGGTGGCGGCTCACCTCTTGAAATCGCAGCTTGAAAAAAGTTATTTCTCGAATCCCTTACTCTCACTATGAATTGTTTTTCAAAGAGCTTAATGCATATTAAATTCAAACTAAATCTCGATTGTAAAAAACCTATTTGGGCAACAGCCTGTCGAAATGTGAATCGATTTGTTGGATAATTTTTGATAATTTTTTATCCTTCGCCATATCTTCCCTTAACATGGTTAAAACAAATCGTGGAAGATCGTATTAAACTTGAAGAAAAACTCCTCTCTGATTATAAACGGGAATTAAAGATAAGACAGTAAGTAAATAATATAGTGGAATTAGTAAATGCAATCATCTTCTTCTCCTCAGGAAATCCCTTGGCTTTCCGGCGCCTTTAGGCGGGCCGACGAGGCCGTCTTCTTCCATCAATTCCATTATCCTCGCAGCTCTGTTATACCCTATCTTCAAGCGTCTCTGTATGGAAGAAATAGATACTTCTCCGGCTGTCTCTCCAAGTTCGACCGCTCTCAGATACATCTCGTCCCTTTCAGCGGGCCTTTCGCTTTCGTCTTCCTCGTTCGCGTCAGGTATGCTTTCCAGAATATTATAGTCCGGTCTGCCCTGAGATTTTACAAACTCAGAAACCACCCTTATTTCCTCTTCCGTGATAAAAGCGCCGTGAACCCTCACGATTCGTGCTCCCGGCAACATCAGAAGCATGTCACCTTTTCCGAGCAGCTGTTCTGCTCCGTGCGTATCAAGAATTGTCCTTGAATCCACTTTTGAAGAAACCTGGAAGGAGATCCGTGCAGGAAAGTTCGCCTTTATTATACCGGTTATGACGTCAACGGAGGGTCTCTGTGTCGCAAGTATCAGATGAATCCCGGCTGCCCTTCCCATCTGTGCAAGTCTCGTAATGGAATCCTCAACGTCATTCGGTGCTGTGAACATCAGGTCGGCAAGTTCGTCTATAATCAGGACGATGTAAGGCAGACTCTCTTCCTCATTCACCTGTATATTGAAGCTCTCGATATTCCTTGCAGCCTTTTCTGCAAGCACTTTATATCTTCGCTCCATTTCAAAAACCATCTTTTTTAACGCCTCTGCCGCCTCTTTCGGGTTTGTAATGACAGGGGACACAAGATGAGGGATTTCCTCATATGCTGACAGCTCAAGAAGTTTGGGATCAACCATCAGCATTCTGACGTCAGCCGGTGTTGCTTTATAAAGGATGCTCATCACCATTGAATTTATTGATACACTCTTCCCGGAACCCGTCGCACCCGCGACAAGGAGATGCGGCATCTTTGATAAGTCAGCCACTACGGGATTCCCGAAAATGTCCTTTCCGAGACCAAGAGTCAGCTTAGATTTACTCTTCTTGAAGCCTTCGGATGAAAGGATCTCCCTCAGATAGACCGTCTCCCTTTGTTTGTTGGGAACCTCTACACCGATAACAGCACGCCCCGGGATTGGCGAGACGCGCACGCTCTGCGCTTTGAGGGCCAGAGCAAGGTCTTCAGAGAGTGAGACGATCCTGTTTATCTTTACCCCAGGCGCCGGATTAAACTCATACATCGTGATTATAGGACCCGGGTGCACCTGTGTGATGCTGCCTTCAATGCCAAAATCCTCTAATTTCTGTTCTATAAGAGCCGAATCTGAAAGCAGATCGTCCTTCGTGGGTCTGGATACTGCGGAATCAGGCAGACTCAGCAAATCCAGCGAAGGCAGCTCATAATCACCCGCTTTTCTTGCTCTCGGGACTTCCGGTTCCGGCTTTAAGGTTGATTGGTGTATAGGTGATGGTTCAGGTTCCCTTATCAGTATCTCCTGCTCTTTCTGAAATCTGTCCCCAACGCCATTGTCTGAGCCTTTGGCGTCTATTCCCTTCACTTCAGCCTTCTTCCTCCTCAAAGCCAGCGATACCACAGACACCGGGCTCAAAAGCACTATTGAGGAGAGAAAAAGAGAAAGCGACAATATGAATGCGCCAGGCGTTGACAAGCCGCGGATGGCAAGACCCGCAATTCCTCTTCCGGCAAGACCACCTATGCCGTCGGGATAAGCATTCAGAGACATACTGAAGGTTCCTGCAATCAAAGAAAATAGGACAGAGGATGAAATTACAAATAAAATCCCTCCGATCAGATATACCGGATGACCTTTTCCCCCCAGCAGTCTTCTGATGCCGAAAGCACTCATCATAAAAGGAATAATATAAGCAGCGAGACCCAAGAAAATAATTAGCCATCCCGAAACATAAGCACCGATTATGCCGCCCCAATTCCGTATTGGCCCGACAGGCTCTGTGATTCTGAAGAAAAGAACAGGATCTCTGACAGTGTGCGTGAACAGGCTTACAAAAAGATAGATACTGCCCATGAAAAAAATTACCCCGAGGATCTCTTCCCTTATGCGCTCTAATCTTTTAGCCATATGCCCGCCATTATAATAGCAGAAAGTATAAACCTGTAATAAACGAAGATGTTCAGCGGATGTTTCCTCAGAAAGTTCAACAAAAATTTGATAGCGAGAAAGCCGGTGACAAAAGAAGTGGCAATTCCGGCAGAGAAAAGCTTTATGTCGTAATTCAAGGGATTATGAAGGATCTCGCTCAGATGAAGAAGAGTAGCGCCGGCAATAATCGGCGTCGACAGAAGAAATGAAAACCTCGCGGCAGCTTCCCTCTCAAGTCCTGTGAACAAGCCCGCAGAAATCGTGATGCCTGAACGTGAAACGCCGGGGATGATTGCGAGGGCCTGTGCTATGCCGATAACCAGAGCATCCAGAAGTCTCGCGCTTTCAACATTGCGGTGCCTGTTCGACTTTTCGGAGATCAGCATGACGACACCAACTGTAATCAACATGATGCTTATCAAAAAGGGGCTCCTCAGGGCATCTTCTGCAAGATCATTGAGCATGAATCCTGTCACACCTGCCGGAACCGATGCCAGCACAATCAAGAAAAGGATTCTGCGCTTTCTGAATATGAGATCAACCCAGTCACGCCAAAAGCACAGTACGAGTGCTGCAAGAGTGCCCGCATGGAGAGCAACGTCGAAGGACAGGGTATCGATATCGCCGCTCCAGCCAAAAAACCAGGGGAACAATATGAGGTGGGCGGTGCTGCTGATAGGAAAGAATTCTGTCACTCCCTGCACAATACCAAGAATCAGGGCCTCTATCATCGCGCTTCATACCTCGAGAACTATTGGCATGATCATGGGCTTTCTGTCCATCGTGTTCCTCAGGTATTTTTTCAATGTACTTCTCAATCGCGCTTTAAGCAATGCAGTATCTGACAAAAGATCTTTATCAAGTTCATTAATAGTCTTTGCCAGCAAGTCCTTAACGTTATTAATGACCTCCTGGGAGGCATCTTCAAAGACAAATCCCCGTGATAATATCTCAGGACCCGAGACAATCGCGCCCGTAAGTTTCTCTATAGCCAGAAGTATCAATACGATGCCATCATGAGCAAGCCTCAAACGGTCGCGGAGAACCATTTCTTCTACATCGCCTATGCCTTTACCGTCTATATATATGCGTCCCGAGATTACCTTTCCATTAATTCCGGCCTCCCCGTCGGTTATCTCAAGAACATCACCATTTCTCAGGATGAAGATATTCTCTTTTGGTATATCAAGTTTTCGCGCCAGCATCGAATGATAGACAAGATGTCTGTATTCGCCATGGATTGGCATAAAATATTTCGGCCTGACAAGACTGAGCATGAGCTTTAGCTCCTCTTTTGAGGCGTGCCCGGATACGTGTATCTCCGATACTTTCTCATAAATGACATTCGCACCCCGCCTGAAAAGATGGTTTATGATTTTTCCTATCGAACGCTCATTGCCCGGTATCATCTTGGCAGAGAGAATGACTGTATCGCCTTCTTTGATTTTGATGTGTTTGTGCTCGTCCGTTGCAATTCTCGAAAGCACACTCATAGGCTCGCCCTGGCTTCCTGTGGTAATGATGACAATCTCGCGATCCTGTAACTTATCCAGATCATCCAGCCGGAGCCAGGTATTTCCGGGTATTCTGAGATAGCCGAGATCAAGAGCAATCTGGGCATTTGATACAATGCTCTTTCCACAAAGGATGATCTTTCTACCGTATTTTATGGCGACATCAATCGCATGCTGAATCCTGTGTATGTTTGAGGCAAAGGTTGCAATAATGATTCTTCCCTGGGTGTTCGAAAAAATATCCTCAAAGGCCCGTCTGACTTCCTTTTCGGAAAAAGTGAATCCACCCTTTTCTGCGTTCGTGCTGTCCGACAGCAAAAGAAGCGTTCCCCTTTCTCCGTATTCTGAGAATTTAAGTAAATCCATGAGTTGTCCGTCGACCGGTGTCGGATCAAGTTTAAAATCTCCTGTATGTACAACAAGACCCAGAGGGGTTGTAATGCCGAGTCCGACACCATCCACTATGCTGTGGGTGACTCTCACAAACTCAACAGAAAATGCGCCAAGGTTTACGACTTCTCTCGGCCTCACCGAAATAAGCTGGGCATCGATAAGATTATGCTCCCGCAGTTTTTCCCTCACCAAGCCCAGAGTAAGCGGAGTGCCGTAGACTGGCACATTGACCTCCTTGAGCAAGAAAGGAAGTGCACCCGTGTGATCCTCATGCCCGTGGGTGATAATGACCCCCCTGATTTTATCTCTATTATCCGCAAGATAAGAAAAATCAGGTATGACGAAATCAACGCCGAGCATGTCTTCTTCGGGAAACATGAGTCCTGCATCGACGACAATAATATCGCTATTATACTCAAGGATTGTCATGTTGAGGCCGATTTCCTCAACACCACCGAGTGGAATGACGGAAAGCAGATTTTTCACTAATTTTTAGTATAACAGATTTTACATGTCCCCTTTCTAAGGCCGTGCCTAATTGCATTATCTGGTTTTTCTTCATGCAGGCATTTCGGGGATAGTGTTCCTTGTCTTCTCATCTGAAAACAGGGTGTTCTCGTCTATAATCCCTGGGTCTTTCCCTCAATCCGTTTTTGCTCCATATTCCCCGCTTCTTTTCTCTTGCCTCTCTTTGCGCTTCCCTGAACTCACTCACATATTTGACATTGGGTGGGACGGTAAAAAGCATTGCGTATCCGTTCTTCAGCATCAGAAGATTGACTAATCTCCCGTCCTTTGTCCATACATACGCTAGCATTCGACCATATTTGTCCCTCGGCTGGATGTCCAATTCGACCCTGACCTTCCACCCCGAAGAACTTACCAGATCCTTTAGAAATTTTTTTGACCTTCGTCCCCAGGGTTTCTGACCGATTTCCGGCGCATCTATTCCGATGAGTCTCACTTTCTCACGCTTCTTGTTCATGATCACACTAATGGTATCGCCGTCATTGATTTCTGTCACAAAAAAAAGAGATTCGCTGCCCTGCTGAAAAGGAAGAGAAAACTCGTTTCGCAGAATATAAAAAAGCGAAACCAGAATTATAAAAACGGCAGATAGTATCTTCGCCGTTTTTCTGCGCATGACAAGATTCAGTTTATGTACAATTGACATGGACACATGATTACACCAAAAGACTGCACCAAGCCGGTTTAAAGTATAACACCCACATGCGCGTTAGTAAATCACTCGAAATGATTATCACCATTGTCTTAGATATGTTATATTTTAGAAGGTTACAAGATGGAATTCTTTGATGCACAGGAAGCACTAGCGGAATTTGGGAAATTAATCCTCGCAGCCCTTCTTGGAGGCGCTGTAGGTTTCGAACGAGAAGCCCATGGTCAGGCCGCGGGAATCCGGACCAACATTCTTGTCAGTGTAGGGGCGTGTCTGCTGATGATGCTCTCCTTGCATATGGAAGAAATCTTCCGCCATCTGGACGTCGATTCGGTCGTACGTTTGGATCCAGCAAGAATAGCTTCTTACGCGGTTGCAAGTATGGGATTTCTCGGAGCGGGCGCCATAATAAAAGGAAAAGGTTCTATCAGGGGACTTACAACCGCTGCCGGCCTGTGGCTAATTACAGGCATCGGATTGGCGATTGGAGCTGGTTACCTCTGGCCTGCAGTCTCGGCTGCCGTCTTAAGTCTTTTGATCCTTTATTTCCTCCGCAGGATAAAAATATTTCTAGGCCGGGATACATACACAGTCCTGACCCTGAAATTCAGAGGAATAGAAGGTCGTATCGATGAGATCAAAAAAATTTTTTCCGAATATCCCGAAATTACGATACAGTTCATAAACATCTATCAGAGACTTTCCCCCCAGACTTTGAAATATAGAATACGTTTGCAGAGCAAGGAACTCTTGAACAGACTGGCTATAATGGAGCGGTTCTTGCGATTACATGAAATCGAAGAAGTCAGCTGGGAAGAAGGTATTGTTCCCTAACGATGCAACTTACCCTTCTACCAATGATTCTGAGACAGATTTGTCCAAAATAAAAAGTCGATATTTCAAACAGATATCCTGAGATAAATTTCTAGGAAACCATATCTCTGTCAAGTGCCTTCTTGATAATAACCGGTTTCACATTCCGGCTCACAATATCCATCGTATTGGTGACTCTCAATTTCTCGAATAATAGTGCGAATTTCGCCTCCAGTTCTTTCATGATCGGCTCTTTGATTCTTGGGGGCAGTTCCCACCACTCCTTCTTCAACGGACCAAACCCTTTTTTCCTCGTGCTATAAATAAACTGCTCTTCTGTCTGCCCCTCTTTTCTCTCCCTCTCGTACTCTTTCCTGATGAAGCCGTATACTTCTTCTCTGAATTCCTGCGGAAGGGCTTTGCTGTCATAGATGATGTTCTGAAATCCAGTGGCAAGATGAACCTCAGATGTGCCTGTCTCGGGAAACATGTTGAAGGCATCCTCGGGGAGCGTTGATGCGCCATGCTGAACGCAGCCGGAAAGACCGTACTCTTTTCGCGCAAGATCTGAAAGAACCCTGAGCGTCCCAAAATCGATCTTTACCTGCGCCAGAGTACCATCGGGAAGGACAACACCACCGTGGCTGGTTCCTGTCTGAACGCTCAGCTTGCTCAGACCTTTCCCTGCTCTGAAAGTGTCCCTGAATCCGTCCAGGTACGCCCTCAATTCATCGGGTGTGCTGTTCTTGCCGCCAATCTCTCCGATCTCACCGCCTATGGAAATGTCTATTCCTTGCGGCTGAATTTCCCTGATGTACGACGCCAGTTCCGCCGTCTTTTCAAAATTCGGTCTCTGCTGCTCTTTTACCGTATCTCTGTTGAGATCCACGAGCGTTGAAGAATCTATATCGATATTGTAAAATTCAGCTTCTATAGCTTCCCTGATGAGTCCCCGTATATAATCGGTTTCAGCCTTCGGATCTGCCAGAAAATTCTTCCTGACAAGCTGAAAATGATCACCTTGAATAAACACCGGGCCCCGGTACCCTTCCCTGACGGCTGCGGCCAGAACCACCGACGCATATTCAAGGGGTCTCTGCTTCGTATATCCTATCTCGGAACGTGCGATCTCAAAAATAAGCGCGCCGACATTCATTTCTATCGCCTTCCTGAAAACTGCACGCGCGACGTCATATGTAAGCCCTCTGACATTTATTGCTGGCACTGTAAAGCCGGGATACGATCTGCCCATTTCTTCATAAAGGCCCTGAATGGATGAAGGTACTGCACCGGTTTCCTTGGCAATTTCCTTAATCAGCATCAAAAGAGCATTCTTTCTGTCGCCTTCTGAGAAAACAGCTTCGTAAACGAGGCTGTCAATCGAACTTCTGAGGCGTTCCAAATCCCTTATTTCCACTCCACCGCTTTTGACATCAATCACGCTTTTCAATTCCATGACACAGTCCTCCTTGAATATATTGCCCCTTTGAGGCGCCAAAAACCTGATTACAAAACTTAATAAATTTTAGCAGCATTTCTCGCCAGATGCCATTCTTTTTGTATATAGAAAAGCATTGGGGAATCATACTGCAAGGTTCCCCTTTTTTATTTCGCCCCGGCGAATCCGCCTGGGTGCGGAAAAGAGGAGTGTGGAGAGATTACTAATTTAATGCATTCCTTCACTGTAGTCACAGTCCCCAAAAAAATTCGGGATTAAAAAAATTTATATTTTTGTAAGCCTTCAAATCCCCCTTTAGCCCAGATAATTCATAAATTCTGCTGAAAAAAATAGCCAACAATCCTGAGAGCTTTGGTATTATTAAGTTTGCAAAGGCTCAAAACCAAAGAAAGGATGGTTGGCTATATGACAGAGTGTAT
>JBFLXE010000116.1:0-8509 GCA_040757455.1 Nitrospirota bacterium | reverse complement strand
GTTATATTTCTTGTCCGCTCTTCCAAAAATCTCGAACATTGCGAAGATTTGTATAAAGGTAAGAAAAAGCAGGATAAGAGCCAATAGAGATTTTACTAAAAATATCGGCATAATAGAATCCTCCTTAATCCGAATAAATCTTTTTTTAGGTTACCATTCTTATTATTTTTTCAATTTTTTTGCCGCTTCTCTATCAACCAACCACGTAACTTTTCCTTGCCCGCGGTTTACAAGCCCTGCGGGAAATGACTCTCTATTTTCTCCTTCTAAAATCTCGTACAGGATGTCTGTCTTTAAAGAACCGGCTGCGAGAAAAAGTATCTGAGTAGCATTGTTTAGAACAGGGAGTGTGAGAGTGACTCTATTGTCTCTATCCCTGTAAACCGGAACGGCAAGTCTCATGGTCTCTTTCAGTGCACTATGTTCTGGAAATAGCGAGGCAGTGTGACCGTCTTTACCCATACCAAGCAAGACAAGATCAAACTCCGGAAAGTCTCCTTCGGATAAATGAAAAAAACGCTTTATCTCCTTTTCATAAAGCTCTGCTGAAACTGAAGGCGAAGGCACATCGGTCCTGACCGGGTGAATGTTTTCCCGTGGAATCAAGATCTTCCTCAAAAGGTTGTCATGAACCAAACGATAGTTACTGTCGGCGTGATCATGGGGCACAAAGCGTTCATCAACCCAGAAAAAATGAACGCGGCGCCAGTCAATCTTGCCGCCGTAATCAGCGCCCAGGATTTCGTATAATCTTTTTGGTGTGAAGCCCCCGAAAGGGCTGCCACAAACTTACCTTTCAGACCCATATTTTTTACCGACAAAGCAGCAAAAATCTCAGCCGCCTTTTGACTAAGCTCCTCTAAATCGGGAAATATCAGTACTTTCATCTGTGACAGGAGACTCCAATGACATCCACGACCGGCCGTCTTTCTCTATTAAATCACTGGCTTCAGCAGGACCTGAGGATCCCGCCGCATAATTTGGGAATTTGTCAGGCTGTGTTGTAGACTCCAGGTATTTTATTACGGGAGTAAGCACTGCCCACGTTTCCTCGACGCCTTCCTGCCGCAAGAATAGCATCTGGTCCCCTATCATGCAGTCAAGGAGAACCCACTCGTAGGCATCGAGAAGGAGGCCCTTCTTGTAAGTGAAGTCCATCAGGACGGTTTCCAGACAGATTCGTGAACCGGTTCTCTTAGTTTGAAATGCAAGTCTGATTCCCTCATCGGGTTGTATTGTGAAGCACAGAATGTTCGGTTCGATTACTTCTTCCATGACTTTTCTGAACATCATGTATGGGACAGGCTTGAAATGGATAGAGATTTCTGTTTTTCTCGCCTGCATTCTCTTTCCTGAACGGAGATAGAAGGGAACCCCGTGCCATCTCCAGTTATCGATAAATACTTTCATCGCTGCGAAGGTAGGCGCTATAGATTCGGGTGATACCCCCGGTTCCTCTCTGTACGCAACAACAGGCTTGCCGCGTATTACCCCGCTTCCATATTGTCCGACGGCTACCAAACCATGGATTTTTTCCAACGGGAACGGTCTTATCGAACGAAAAATCTTGATCTTCTCATCCCTGACCCGGTCAGCGGTGAATGCAACAGGCGGCTCCATTGCCGTCACTGCCAGTAGCTGAAAGATATGGCTCTGGAACATATCTCTTATCACTCCGGCTTTTTCATAGTAAGCTACCCTATGCTCGACACCAAGTGTTTCAGAGCAGGTGATCTGCACATGGTCAACATATCTCCTGTTCCAGAGAGGCTCAAAGATCGAATTTGCAAACCTGAACATGAGCATGTTCTGCACAGGTTCCTTTGCAATATAATGATCAATGCGGAATATTTGTCTCTCCTGGAAGTATTTTTTCAGGACATTGTTCAGTCTTCTTGCAGAATCCAGATCATGGCCAAAGGGTTTTTCAATAACTATATGTGTATAGCCCCTGTCTTCTTGCCCAAGACCGGCCAGACCCAGATTGTTTATAACGTCTTCGAAAACAAAAGGGGGTACTGCTAGATAAAAGATGCGATTTTCCTTGGTGCCGTGGTTACTTTCGAGCGGCGACAGTTTTGATTTGAGGAGCGTAATATATGATTCTAATCGAGAAAAATCGAAAGAAACATAATAGAGCTTAGATGAAAAATCCTTCCATGATGAATCGTCGAAATCCTCAGGGAATGCTGTTTTTACAGCGGTAAGCATGATACTCTTGTATTGATCGTCATCGATATCCACCCGGTCAGCGCCGAGAAGGAAGAAGTTCTCCGTGAGCAGTCCGTTCTTGTAAAGGCGGTATATCGAAGGGATAAGTTTTCTTTTTGCGAGATCTCCAGCCCCGCCAAAGACAATAAGACAAGACGGCCCCGAGACTTCTATCTCACAGCCCTCGATTGTTCTGAAGGTTTTATCTTTTTCAGACGTTTTGCTAATCTCGTCCATTATTTGATCAATGCGTTCCAGTCTGCAGAGAATTTCTCCATCCCTTTGACAGTTAACTCATGTCTGATGTCATAGTCCTGCCAATTCTTAGAAAGTTCTATGTCTCTGTAAGGGATACTTTTTAATCCGTCCGCGTTGTAAACATATTCATCGCCAGGCATTGGGAGCCCTTTCTCTGCCCATTCTTTCAATATGCTATAAGGCGCCGTAACAATATCAGAACCCAGTTTAATTGCATATAACAGGTGATCGATATTCCTTACACTTGCCGTCAATACTTCAACATGGCCGTCTCCCTTTTGATACATTTTGATAACGTTAGCTACTACATCCATGCCTTTTTCACTCCTGTCGTCAAGACGGCCCACAAAGGGAGAAACAAACACGTCGCCCTTCTTCGCTCCCTTCGTAGCTGCATACACAGCTGCCGCCTGTTCCTGCGAAAAACAGAGGGTCATGTTAATACGGAGCCCCTCCTTTATCGCCTGCTCCGCAGCCCTAAGGCCTTCTTCCGATGAAGGGAATTTTATATGGGCATTTGGAATCCAGGAAAACATTTCATTTCCCATTTGGAGCATCTCTTGAGCCTTTGTAGAACTGTCTGCATAAACTTCAATGGAGATAGCACCATGGGGGATCAATTGCGATATTTCTTTCACAACGTCCCGATAGAAATGAAGTATTTCGTCTTTTGTAAATTTATTGCCCTGCTGGATACGACGGCGGGCCTCCGGATTTTTTGAGATCAAAGTCGGGTTTGTCGTCTGCCCGTCGAGAAAGCCGAGGAGTCTGATTATTTCCTTTGTCTCATTTTGATCCCCACCATCAAGAAAGATACGTGTTTTAAGGTTTCCTGGTCTCATGCGATCTCCTTTATTTTTTTTATAATGGCGTTCTTCGAGATTTCTTCATAGTCAAGAAGCTCCCCCGGCTTCCCGCTCCGGGGCATTTTTCTTACAGCAAGCGAATATACCGGTACCGGAAGAGTGCACAGTTCACTTCGCACGGCATCTCCTATACCGCCCTCAGCGAAGTGGTCTTCTACAGTGATGACCGCTTTGGTTTCCTCGGCAGCTTTCCTCAGAGTGGGTGCGTCAACTGGCTTTACACTGTATAAGTCAATAATGCGTATGAGGATTCCGTGTTTTCTCAGTTCTTCATAAGAGGCGAGAGCTTCGAAGAGTGTTATCCCCGCCGCGACCACTGTCACGACATCTTCATTACTTTCCCTTAAAACCTTGCATCCACCAATGTGAAATTCTTCATTTTTGTCGTAAATGATCGGGGTATCCTTTCTGGTGGTCCTGATATAGACAATCCCATGATGTTTGGCAGCTTCTTCCACCAATCTTTCTGTAGAGACCGCATCCGAGGGGTATAAAACCACACTTTTCAGGAGCGCCCTGAACATAGCGATATCTTCGAGACCCATCTGCGAGGGGCCATCCTCTCCTATTGAGACGCCCGCATGAGAACCCGAAAATTTAACATTTGCATCCGAATACTGGCTCATCCGTATCTGGTCGAAGGCGCGTGTGAAGAATGCTGCGAAAGTGGAGACAAAGGGAATTTTGCCGCGACGCGATAGACCCAGTGCAACTCCGGCCATGTTCTGCTCAGCTATGTACATCTCGAAAAACCTGTGAGGGTAAGCCTCTTTAAATATCTCGGAATATGTGGAATTGCAGACCTCGGCATCCAGAACAACCATGCCGGGAAATTGAGGGAAAATACGGGCCAGAGATTTTCCATATGCCTTCCGTGTGGCAACAGGTTTTTCTGCGGGATAGTTGATGTCAGCGGATGGCCGCGGCTCACTTTTTTCAGGACCCAGGTCTGCGGGTTTGGCTATCTTTCCTCTGACTGATCTGTCAACATCTCCCAGTTCCAACAAGGCCCTGTTAAAGTCTTCTTTCTGCGGGGCCTTGCCGTGCCAACCATCCTTATCTTCCAGGAAAGTCACTCCTTTCCCTTTTATTGTTCTGGCAATGACCATGACCGGGCAGTCTTTGACCTTAAGCATTTTTTCGTAGGAACGAAGAATATCCGGAATGGAATGGCCATCTGTCAGAATTGTTTCCCATCCGAAAGAAGAAATCCTTTTTTCATACGCTGTGAGATCATGACCATACATTGTCTCTCCACGTTGACCTAATCTGTTTACATCAATGATTCCTACTAGATTATCCAGCTTATAATGTGCCGCAATCTGTATTGCCTCCCACTGCGAGCCTTCTGACATCTCGCTGTCGCCGAGGAGCACATACGTCCGGTACGGAAGTTTGTCAATATATTTTGCATTTATGGCCATTCCGACTCCTATCGAAAGACCCTGTCCGAGTGAACCTGTGGCGGCCTCAACATAAGGAAAGGCTACAGTGGGATGACCCTCGAAGGGACTGCCGAATTTTCTCAGGGTCATCAATTCTTTCTCTGTCACCTTGGCGGCCGCAGCCCATAAGGAGTAAAGGAGGGGCGAAGCATGGCCTTTGGAAAAGATCAGTCTGTCGTTGTTCGGATGCGCCGGGTGGTCTGCATCAAACCTGAAAAATCCGCCGAATAAAAGGCATGTCATGAGGTCAGTTGCCGAGAGAGAAGATGTGGGATGTCCTGAGCCGGCCTCTATTGTAGAGGCGAGAATATAGTAGCGAATTAAACTTGACAGTTTTTCCAGTTCTTCAATATCAGGCATCGCTCCCTCATGCGGATTTTTCGAAAACTTCATGACCTCCAAATTGACTCCTCAAGGCAGAGAGAATCTGTCCCGTGTAACTCGGGTTCCTTTCGGATTGCAACCTGAAATTCAGCGCTCCTTCGATTATCGGCGCAGGAACGCCGAACTCTTTTGCCGTTTCAACAGTCCATATTCCCTCCCCGGTATGAGCCACAGAACCCGAAATGTTCCCGAGTTCCTCCCCATATTCTTCAAATGCCTTTTTCAGCCATCCTATCAGTCTTGATTCAATAACGCTTCCGTGATTATAAACGTCTGCGATTCTAATCAGATCGAGACTAAACGGCGACGCCTTCAAAACTGAAAAACCCTCGGCGATTGCCTGCATCATGCCATACTCTATTCCGTTATGAACCATTTTAACAAAATGGCCAGCGCCAGATTGTCCCATATAAGCATAGCCTCCTTCGGCAGACAGGTCTTTAAACAGTTTCTCATTCCTTTCGAAGACCTCTTTCCTTCCACCCACCATTATGCAGGCGCCATTTCTCGCCCCCCGGGGCCCTCCGCTCACTCCAGCATCCATGAAATCTATCCCTTTCATGTCAAGTTCTTTGCTGCGCCTCACTGATTCCTTATAGGGTGAATTTCCCCCGTCGATGATTGTGTCACCTTCCTTGAGAAACAAAGAAAGCTCGATTACTACTGAATCAACCACATGATAAGGCACCATGAGCCATATGAGGCGCGGTGCTTCCAGGGATAAGGCCAATAGCTTCAACGAACCTGCCGGCCTGGCACCAAACCTTGAAATTTCTCTCACGGCATCTTCATTCTTATCAAAGACAGTTACTTCGTAATCCGCCTCCAGAAGACGCTGAACCATGTTGAATCCCATTTTTCCCAGACCAATGTATCCCAATTTCATTTCAGAAACTCCTTCTCGATCTTCTCCACCTTGGCCAATCTCTTCCTGTGTCTTTCAACATTTGAAAAGGCTGCCGATAGCCAGGCATTCACGATCTCTTTTGCCAACCCTGTGCCGATGACACGTGCTCCGAGGCAGAGGACATTGACATTGTCATCCTCAACTCCCTGACGCGCCGAAAAAGTGTCATGACACACTGCGCCACGGATCCCCGGAAATTTGTTTGCGGCAACGCATGCACCCACGCCGCTTCCGCAAATTAATATTCCTCTGTCAGCCTTCTTTTCCATGATCTTCTGGCAGACTGCGCGGGCAAAATCAGGATAATCCGACGGCTCTTCATTATACGCACCGAGGTCAATCACGTCGTGTCCGACTTTTTTGAGAAATTGTGCGATCTCATTTTTTAGTTGAAATCCTCCGTGGTCGGCTCCAATAGCTAATTTCATCGAAAGTATCCCTAAAGCCTTGCCTTCCGTGTTTCCAGCTCAGCCAATTTTTTCTGGAATATTTTGTAGTTTTCTTCGGGATCGTCATCTAAAAAAATCCTGCTTCCCACGCAGACATAGTCAACTCCTATATCATAAAAGGATTCGAGATTGTCGGGCGAAACACCGCCGTCAGCAGCAATAGTTTTGTTTATGAACATAACCCGCGCCTCTTTAATTTTTTCCATTGCTTCAGGTCTGAAAGGATTCCCATAGCAGCATGGATCTACAGTGAGAAACATCAATGTGTCCACATGTTCTACGAGATTTTTGAAACTCTCTATTTCAGTTTCAGGCTTGATGGCAAGGCCGACATCAAAACCTCTTTTTTTCATTTGCTCAATGAAGTCGAGGTGTTTCACATCAGACTCGAAATGAAATATTACCTTCTTAAGACCGGGATTGTCTATCCTGCTCATAAAAGCCGCAGGGTGTTTGACCATCAAATGAATTTCAAGGGACAGGGACGTCATTGTGCTATTTATCTTTTCGGGAGGAAAACTTTGAGTTGGAACAAAGACTCCGTCCATGATATCTATCTGAACGTAATCCGTGAAGGACTCAGCCTGCTTAAGCCTGTAAAGAAATTCGTCGTATTTTTCTGTGAGTATCGCCGGGACTATTTTCATTTCATTTTTCTCCAGTCGGAGCTCTTGTATAGTTCCTTTTTTTCCGATCTGTAATAAACGGCTCAGTTGCTTGATATGTCGGTCATTGCGAGCACCTGAAAGGTGCGTGGCAATCTCCACGAAAAAAGCGAGATTGCTTCTGCCTCAGGCGGATCACTTGCAATGACAATCTTATCACTGGAAGGTTTATTCATATCCCAAAAAGTGCTCCCATTTAATCTTTTTCTTGTCAAGCTTTAATTCATTGGACAACATTGACCTGAAAGAATCAACCATCTTAGGTGGACCACAAATATAGAATACTCTTTCCTGATAATCAGACATCTCTTCCACTATCATTTCTCTGTTGATATATCCAATTTTACCATTCCAATGAATTTTGTCCAGAGGTTCTGTAAGTATATAGACAACTCTTAACATTTTATTTTCTTTTTCCATCTGGAGAAAATCATCGTGAAAGGCGATATCATTCTCAGTCCTATTACCGTACAATAGGACGATATCAGTGTTAAGTTTTTTGTCGCAGGCATATTTACACATACTCCTCACAGCGGTGATACCTATCCCTCCGACAAGAAAAGCGATCTTATCATACTCACCCTCGAAGGTAAACAGGCCGTAAGGCAGCTTGAGCCTGGCCCAATCACCTACTTTCAGGCGATCTAAAGCCTGTGAGAATTCGTGTTCGGTTATCCTCTTCGTGAATTCCACATACCCCTTTTCCGTGGGAGAAATGGAAAAAGAGAAGTGCTTTGTCAGTTCACGTCCATTCGTTCTTATTGTCAACACAAAGAACTGACCGGGCTTGAAATCGATGTCATCCGGAGCGGCAAATCTAAAACTTTTTATGTCATGAGTCCTCCGGATAATATCAATGACTTTTGTTTCGAATTCTCTTGGTTCCATATTGATATATTATCCCTGCCGCTGTTCCACAGACCCCTTGATACAATAATAAAAATCATTCAGTCCATAGTTATTCCAGACATCGCATACACCGCAATTGCACCCTGTTTCCTGCTTGGGAGAATTGCTTCTGCCTCTCGAACAAAAGAGGAACTCTCCGGTCCCGGGATAAGAGGGACAAGTTCCGCAGAAGTTCCTGCATATCTTTTCATTCGCAGGACTATTTTCTACCTTAGGCATATCAGCGCCTCCTTCTTCAAACGTTTCTCGGCAATTAGTGCCCTCCCGTATTTCACCTCCTTTCCGCAGAAAAAAGCCTGTTCAATATCTCACAGTCCCTTGAAAATCAAGGTTCTGTGAGTAGATATTAATTCCCTTTTACCGCAAATTCTCTTAAAATATCTCATCAATTCCACAAGGAGGCCATTGAATGAGA
>JBFLXE010000115.1:0-8786 GCA_040757455.1 Nitrospirota bacterium | reverse complement strand
CATCTATCTTTTCCCGCTGAAAAAAATCATCTATGAATTCTCTAATACCTGAACCTGCCTCCGGCATTATGAATACTTGTGTCGCAAAATCCTGAGCCGTGATGGTCTTTTTTTTTAATAAGGGGTTATCATCGGATGCTACAATGACTATCTCATCCTCTGCAATTTTCTCTAAAAATACATTCGAGTTTTTCATTTTTCCCTCAACGACGCCTATTTCTATTGCGCCCTCATAAAGGCTGTTGATTACAGTTTCCGTATTGGATACTGAAAGTTCAATCTGCACTTCCGGATAAGTTCGGGAAAAATTGTAGAAGACCTGCGAAATCAGATAGGAAGCTACCGTTGTACTGGCACCAACGTGTAAAGGACCCTTTATTTTGTGAGAAAGGCTGTGCATGTCGTTCTGCATTTCACTATATTTTTCGAGTATCTCCTTTGCATGCTCATAAAAAATTCTTCCCGCTCTCGTTAGCACGATCTTTTTTCCTCTTCGTGTGAGGAGTCTTATTCCCAGTTCATCCTCAAGATTTCTTATGAGATGGCTCATGGCAGACTGGGTCATAAACTTTGCCTCTGCCGCCTTTGAAAAACTTCTCATCTCAACAACGAGACAGAAAGCTCTAAGCCTGTGGTCTTCCATGGAATCTCCTGTCCCTGTATTTCATATCTTTTCAATTTTAAGTTGCAATAGCAACCTTGTCAACGCAGAATGAAAATAATTAATTATCTTCATGAATATTATGAGTTTGACTTTTGTCGAACGGTAACTTATTTTTAAGAAATATAAAAAAAATTTTTTTTAAAATTACTGACCCACTTTGAAGTGTCAGGACGGATGTTGTGCAGGGTTCTACTGGATTTATTTATAACGTTCCTATCAATTGGTCCCAGGCATAGACTTCAATGGGCTTGAGGTCAGACCAAAATAAGAACCCTGCACAAATTGTTAGCGGGTATTTTTCTTCATCCATAAGAATAAAAAAATTTTTTTCTATGCAGAAAAAGATACTCGGCTGTTCATTGAGACAACAATATTCCTGTTTAGGAGGATTACTATGGGGGGTAAAAAATTTTTGCTGTTTGCCGTGTTTGTAATGCTATCTCTGTGGATAGCCAGTCCTCAACTTGCATATTCGCAAATGGAAGAGGGTTACACTAATGTCTATACACTCGGTGAAGTTGTGGTAAAAGCTGAAAGAGAAGGTGTTGAGGCTATTGGGACAGTTCGAGAAACTACAGCAGAAGATATTGAAAGTAAAGGAGCAAGGACTCTGGATGAAGCAATAGAGTTGTTGCCAGGTATGTATGTGAGGACGGGGGCTGACGGGGTTCCCCGGGTGGATCTCAGGGGTTTTCGTTCGAGACACGTTATTCTCCTTCTCGATGGCATTCCTCTCAATTCCACTTTTGATGGCAATTTTGACCCCAGTCTGATACCTGCAGAGAGCATCGAGAAGATAAAAGTTTCTTACGGTACCCATTCGGTGCTTTATGGAGACGGAGGCCCTGGAGGTGTTATCAACATCGTCACAAAAAGAGGTAAGAAGGGTGTCCATGGCATGGTCTTGTACGAGGCAGGAGAGGGAGATCATTATCTGGGCAGCTTTAATTTTTCCGGAGTCCATGATAAGGTTGATTTTTTCCTCAGCGGGAGTATTCTCGACAGGAATGGATTTCGTCTCTCAGATGATTTTGAAGAAACACCCGAAGAAGATGGGGACATCCGCGAAAATAGTGACAAAAGAAGAGGCAATTTCTTTGCAAATGTAAATTTTGCTCCCAATGACAAAGTGCTTATCGGAGCGGTTTTTAACTATCTTAAGGGGGAGTTCGGCAAACCTTCGACCACAATTTTTCCTCAGGACAATTTTTCAAATCCGCAGAGATTTGAACGAATGGATAATTTTGAAGGTTATTCCGGGCATCTTTCACTGAGCTATGATCTGCCCGGATCTTTCGGACTGAGATCGTGGCTCTTTTTTAATCAATTGACAGAGGAAGAGAACCGGTATGACGACGGCAATTTTGACTCAATAAGTCGAAGAGGCGCATTCCACCATGATATCGAAACAAGAATCAAAGGGGCTGCTTTACAGACAACATATGATCTGAAGACAGCAGGCTTTTTAACACTCGGGCTTAGAGGCAGAGAAGAAGAATGGGAGATCGACGGGTTCGATGTAGACCGTACCGGGCGTGTGGATACACAGGACGAAAGAGATATTGAGGTATATTCAGCAGCTCTCGAGTATGAAGTGGTTCCCTTAAAGAATTTGGGCCTGGTTTTCGGTTATGGTCACAATTGGCTGGAAAAGGACGAAGGGGACGACAATGAGGGGAGTTATCTCGTAGGAGCCTATTACGATATCCATGAGAATACCCGGATAAGGGGATCATTCGCAAGGAAGATACGGTTTCCTGACATTCGCCAGCTCTTTGATCCGGATAGAGGAGATCCTGATTTGAAAACAGAAAAATCCAACAATTATGAACTTGGAATCGAGCAGAAACTGCCCTGGAACAGTAAGGCTACTCTAACCGGTTTCCTGATCGATGTAGACGATTATATTGAGTTTGTTGAGACTGTAAGCGATAAATTTGTAAACTTCAATGAATACCAATTCAAAGGTTTTGAATTGACTGCAGAGAACCGATACGTGAAGAACCTTTTGTTGAGGGCAGGCTACACATACGTACACACAAAAGATGAGTCCCCGAACACTGAAAGGGATGAACTCCAGTACAGGCCTAAACATACAGTCACATTCGAAAGTAAATATTCCTCCAATTTTGGTCTTTCAGCATATATGAATGTTTCGCATGTGGCCGACCAGGTTTTTTATTCAAGGACAACTCCTGTAGAAAAGAAAAAATTAAATGATTATACTCTGGTCAATCTAAAACTCGATCAAGCTTTGCTTAAAGGTCGCTTGAATCTCTATCTTGGGGCAGATAACGTCTTTGATGAAGATTATGAAGAAAGTTACGGTTTCCCGCAAGCTGGCCGCTTTATATACGGAGGGGTAACGGTTGCGCTTTGATTGCGATGAAGTACTGCGCTTTGAAATTTAAACTGATGTAAACGGAGGTTACGCATGAAGAACGGATTAGCTATCGTCTGTGTTTGTTTGCTTGTTATTGGATGCACGATTAAGGAAATGAAGACCACGCAGAAGGAGAAGACCAAAAAAGTAATTTATAACGCTGCGGGGGAGGTTCAGTCGTACTACACCTATGAGTACAATGCCTTTGACAAAGAGAGAAAAAATCATTTTTCTCCCTCAGGGACACTCCTGAACTATTCCATGTATTCCTATGACAAGGAGCGGAAGCGCTCTAAAAAGGTTGAATACGATCCGGAAGGTAATGTACTGTCTTATACGACTTACGATTATGACGTGCAAAGGACAAGGACGAAAAAGAGCATTTTTGATTCCAGTGATCAATTAAAAAAATACTTTACCTATGAATATGACAATAACGGCAAAAGGGTGAAGAGAAACCAGTACACCCCTGAGGATAAGTTTGAGTCCTACGTGACCTATACCTACGATGAAAAGGGAAAAAGGACGAAAAAAACCACATACAATAATGATGGCGCTATAATGTCCTATTCACTCTACGAGTATGATCCCGATGGAAACAAAACGAAGAAAATTAGTTATAATGCGGAAAATGTAATGAAAGAATATGCAATTTTTCAGTATTAATTTACAAAAGTAGTGATCAGTCAAAAAAAGAGATGAGCTATCAATTTAAAGCATTCCAGTTTTCTCTTGCTTTCCATGCTTTAATGATTCTTGTCATTATAGGCGCGAGCAGTTCTTCCTCTGTTGTTCCAGCCAATAGGGTAATAGTTATTGACTTTAGTATCGAGGATTCAACGAATGGAGAAAATCCAGGAGGAGGGACAGTAGATATCGCAAAAACAAAGCCTGAACATAACTCAAGAATCCTGGAGCGGAAGCCAAAAGTCGTAAACAAAAAAACAGAAACAGAGGAACAACAATTGGAGGTCAAAGAATCAAAAGAGGTAATAGTACCTGCACCAACCCTTGACACGCAGGTACAAATATCAGAAGGAGAAGTCCCGGTCTTAGCTCATCCCGAAACTGGAGATTCTCAACACAGTTCAGTACAGTCTACCCAAACCAATTTTTCAACTTCTGCAGGCGATGGTATGCAAGGCCAGCTGAATGGGAGTAGCTTAGCGGGGAAAGGCATGAAACTGACATCCAGCAGCGGCTATGGAAATTCTGATTCTGATATGCTCCGGAGGAGTAGGTATCTGAAGGAGAGCTTTTCATATATCAGGGACATGATTCAAAAAAAGGTTACCTATCCAAGACTGGCAAGACAGATGGGGTGGGAAGGCAAAGTTACAGTTTCATTCATTGTTTCTATTATCGGATCTGCTAAAGATGTTAAAGTAGTGCGGGGCTCGGGAGTGAATATTCTCGACAAAAGTGCAATGGAGGCAGTTAAGAATGCTTCACCATTTCCGGAACCGCCTGTTGAAGCACAGATCATAATTCCCATAACATATAAACTCAATTAATACAGTTAAATATAACTATTACTTAAGGAGGTTTAGATGCCTAAGGGAAAGACAAGGCTTGTGATAGCATCGACAACGAGCACTCAAAATTCAGGTCTCTTTGATATTCTTGTCCCTGCTTATGAGAAATCATCGAGGTATGATGTTAAAATGGAAATTATCGCAGTTGGAACTGGCAAGGCAATAAGGATTGCAAAAAAGGGCGATGCTGATATGCTCTTCGTGCATGATCCTTTTCGGGAGGAAAAATTTGTTGCTGAAGGGTATGGCGTAAACAGAAGGATCGTAATGCACAATGATTTTGTAATCGTAGGTCCTGCAAAAGACCCGGCAAGGATCAAGAGCTTAATAACCGCGATAGAGGCATTTGAGGAAATTGCTGAAAAGGGAGGCCCTTTTGTTTCAAGGGGTGACGATTCAGGTACGAATATTAAGGAACTGGATATCTGGGATGATGCTGGCATTAATCCGAAAGGAAAGGGCTGGTACTTTGAGGCAGGTGCTGATATGGCAGATACGTTACTTATGGCCAAGCAAAAGGGGGCATATACACTGACCGATATGGGGACGTTCCTCAAATATGGACCCAGGATTGATCTGAAGATGCTGTTCACAGGTGATCCCATATTGAGAAATAAGTACAGTGTTATTGCTGTAAATCCTGATAAATTCCCAAAAGTAAAATACAGAGAGGCAATGGATTTTATCGCCTTTGTTACATCGCCTGAAGGGCAGCGATTAATCGCAAGTTATAAAAAACATGGTGTAAATCTTTTCTATCCTGATGCAATTCCATCAGTGATGGGAAGAAAAAAATAGCATAGTCGATCAAGAATTCTAGATGAGATTACAAAATTCTGTCCTGCTTGCTTTCTTGATCATTTTTCTATCTTCTCTGGTTTCAGCATCTTATAGCCACGAAATGTGCACAGAAATTTATGGGAATGGTACAAGAATATTCTCTCTTGCTACAGGAAGCCCTGGAGAACTTGGTATTCTGAGAGCCTTAGGAGAGAATTTCACTCAAGAGATGGATGATGATTAGCTCAAGCGATTAACTTTGCGAGTCAATGTGAAAGGAGGAAAGATTATGAAGAGGTTAGCACTGTTTCTTGTATTTTTTGTGGTGATCGGGAGTTGTTTTGCGGTCAATGCATCAGCGGAAAAAGAGATCATCTGCGCGTCGACAACAAGTACTGAAAATTCAGGACTGTTCAGTTACATCTTGCCCATGTTTGAGAAAAAGACGGGAATAAAGGTCAAAGTTGTTGCTCGCGGCACAGGAGCCGCCATAGAGATGGGCAAACGGGGTGACGCGGATATGGTCCTCGTCCATGCCAAAGAACAGGAACTGAAAGCGTTTGAGGAAGGGTATTTTGTCGACCGTCATGACCTTATGTACAATGACTTTGTTGTTATCGGACCGGATAATGATCCTGCAAAAATCATGGGCCTGAAAACGGCCGAAGAGGCTTTCAGGAAGATTGCTGAAAACAGCTTTTCTTTTGTTTCACGTGGCGACAATTCTGGAACGCACACAAAAGAACTCGCGATATGGAAAAAGGCTGGCATAGAGCCCAAAGGGCAGAAATGGTATCTTGAAGTGGGTCAGGGTATGGAAAAGACCCAGAGGATCGCCAATGAAAAACGAGCCTATACCCTCACAGACAGGGGTACCTGGCTAGCAACGAAAGACAAGGACAAACTGGATATGATAATTGTCCTCGAAGGAGACCCCATCTTATTTAATCAGTATGGCGTGATGGCGGTGAATCCTCAAAAACACAAGCATGTTAAATACAAAGAGTCGATGGAATTTGTTAACTGGCTCATCTCAAAGGAAGGACAGCAGGCGATCGGATCTTTCAAAGATAAAAACGGAAATCAATTATTCATTCCCAATGCGAAATAAGAGAGGGGGGAGGTTACTGATGAAGAAGTTGAGTGTGTTTTTGGCGGCAGTTATTTTTGCAATGAGCGCATGGATATTGCCCGCTAAGGCAGCGGACCTGGGGGAGATTGAACAGCTTAAAAAACAGATGGAGAGATTAATCGAAGAGCAGAGTATCCTGAAAAAGAAGATAGAGGAGTTAGAGAAAATACAGGTCCAGATCGAGACCAAAACTATCGAAACAGAGAAAAAGGTTGTCGAAGCGGAGAAGAAAGGAATACAGGCCGGATATAATAAAGGTTTTTATGTAAAAACACCGGATGAAAAATTTTTCTTAAAGACAAATCTGTTTCTTCAGTTCCGTTATACCTACCTGCCTTTTGACAGGACAGTCAATGCCAACGATGAGGACTGGAGCAACTTCTTCGTAAGGCGAGCAAGGGTTGTTTTCAGTGGAAATGCGCCCAACAAAGATTGGACATATTTTTTTCACATCCAGTTAGAACCGACTGGCTCCGTCAACCTGCACGATGCATACGTAACCTGGAAGAAATATCCTTATGCTCAGGTCCAGTTCGGACGGTCCAAACTCCCTTATGGTCTTCACTTCTGGCAGTCTGCGATTTACCTTAATGGTATAGAGCGCAGTATTTTTTCCGGTGAGACAGACCCGGATGGTAAGGATGATACAAAAAAATGGCCTGGTGGAAATGCCAATTTCCAGATGGGTAGTAATCTTGACGGCGTTACAAACTTCCCGTTAGGTGGTCTTCATCTCTACAGGTCCCAGGGAGTTCAACTTCAAGGCGAAATTAATCTCTTTGACCAGAATGGCTTCCTACAGTACTGGGCCGGTATTTATAATGGCAGGAGTTCAAAGGGACTGCCTAATCATGACAGCGGTCATCTCTGGGTAGGTAGAATCTCCATAAATCCCTTCGGTAAATATAATTTACTCCAGCAGGGAGACATAGACTACAGTAAAACCCCTAAGGTCTGTTTCCTCGTCTCAGGTTTCCACGATGCAGACCGGTTAAGCCAAGTTCGGAGTTCAACAGACGGGAAAGCACAATCAGTGAATTCATATGATTATAAAAATTCTGGATACGATCTTGCTGCCGTCTTCAGGTATAGAGGGTTTTCTGCTGATGCTGAATATGGTTATGACAGGTTTGAACAGGACAGGGAAGGCGGCCATACATGGAATCGTTTCGGTTACAGATTTGATGCGGGTTATTTCATAATACCAAAGAAGTTTGAGGTGGTAGCGAGGTACGCGTATGTCGAGCGGCTTAAAGATAATAATGTCGCCGACTCCCGTGCCTCGGGACTCGGTCTTGTGAGTGTCAATGGAGGAACCAATAACGCTATTGAGGATAACTTACAGGAATACACAGTTGGTCTCAACTATTACTTCTATGGCCACAACCTGAAATTCTTTGTGGATTATAGTTATCTGACGAGGGACCTTAGTGCGGTTCCCGGCTCGACTGTTTCCGTTGATGACCAGCATGACAACAGATACAGGGCAATGATGCAATTCTACTTTTAAAACTCATTAAGGCTGGAGGTTTTGACCTTCAGCCTTAAATCCTTGAGAATTGATAACTTGATTTTTTAAATATTGTATGATTTTTTAAAAATGGGATCAATTTTAGAAGGTTTTATAAAGGCATTTTCTCTTATCATACAACTTGATCCGGAATTGCTCGGAATCATATTGTTATCACTCAAGGTATCCGGACTTGCTTTGATTATATCAGCAGTTCTAGGTCTGCCGATAGGTACATTTATTGGATTAAAAAAATTTCCGGGGCGGGGTTTTAGCATAAGTATGCTGAATACATTTATGGGCCTTCCGCCTGTTGTTGTGGGACTGGTCGTCTACCTCATCTTATCCAGAAGCGGCCCTCTTGGCTTTATGGGCTTGTTATATTCACCGTCTGCCATGGTTATAGCACAGACAATACTTGCCTTTCCCATTGTAGCTGCTCTTTCTCATTCAGCGATTGTAAAAGTTGACCCTGTTATAAGGCAGGCATCCCTTACGCTCGGTGCGACACCCTTTCAAATGACAGTAACACTTTTGAGAGAGGCAAGGTATGGAATAATGGCGTCGCTGATAGCAGCCTTGGGAAGAGTAATGGCAGAGGTCGGAGCAATCCTTATTGTTGGAGGGAATATTGCAGGATATACACGTGTCATGACAACGACCATAGCACTCGAGACGGACAAGGGGAATTTCGAACTTGCTCTGGCATTGGGTATCATACTTTTGCTTATTTCATTTATTATTAATATATTCCTTTTTCTTATTCAGAGGAAAGGGGTAAT
>JBFLXE010000114.1:0-8790 GCA_040757455.1 Nitrospirota bacterium | reverse complement strand
ATACACTCTGTCATATAGCCAACCATCCTTTCTTTGGTTTTGAGCCTTTGCAAACTTAATAATACCAAAGCTCTCAGGATTGTTGGCTATTTTTTTCAGCAGAATTTATGAATTATCTGGGCTAAAGCATCTGACGAAAGGGTTTCAATCCTCGGCTTGTAAACATTCAGGTTTGTTGAAATTAAAAAGATAACCAGGACAAGGATGAAAAGCGCTATAATGCCGGCCGATATAAAAAGAACTCTTCTCAACTTCATATCTCCAAAAGCCTATTAGTATCATAACTGAGTTGTCTTCATAAATGTAGACCCCGGGAGTCCTGTACTGACCTTAATGTAAACTCTATTAATTAATACACCCCTCTATCCAGTGTCCTGTATTGTATCGCCTCCGAAACGTGATGTGACTGAATCTCTTCCGACGCCTCTAAATCGGCTATCGTTCTTGTTAACTTAAGTATTCTCGTATACGCGCGCGCAGAAAGCCCCAGTTTCTGCATTGCTGTATCTAAGATGGATTGAGCTTCTGGTCTTAATGTACAGTATTTCTTGATGTGCCTCGTCTTCATCTGTCCGTTTGAATAAATTCTCTTTTCTTTTTTAAAACGCTCAAGTTGTATTCCCCTTGCTGCTACAACCCTCTTCCTGATGTCCGCCGATTTCTCCCCCGAATACTCGTTAGACAAATCTTTATAAGGAACAGCCGGGACCTCTATGTGGATGTCGATGCGATCCAGAAGCGGACCTGATACCCTGTGACGGTAGCGGTGTATCTGTCCGTGTGTGCAGGTGCACTGATGTCTGTCGTCACTGAAATAACCGCAGGGGCATGGGTTCATGGCGGCGACAAGCATAAATGAGGCAGGATAAGTTAAAGAGGCTACTGCTCTCGATACAGTCACCTCGCCGTTTTCAAGAGGCTGGCGCAATACCTCAAGAACGTTTCTCTTAAACTCGGGCAATTCATCGAGGAACAGTACACCATTGTGTGCAATGCTCACCTCGCCCGGCCTCGGGACCTGTCCTCCACCGATCAATGCGACATCTGATATCGTATGATGAGGTGAACGAAACGGCCTGATGGCGAGCAAGGGCTGCCCATCTTTGAGGAGCCCGGCAACGCTGTGAATCCTTGTTGTTTCCAGAGCTTCATCAAAGGTCATGCCCGGAAGTATCGTCGGCAGCCTTCTTGCAAGCATAGTTTTTCCTGAACCGGGAGGCCCGATCATCAGTACATTATGTCCCCCCGCAGCAGCCACTTCAAATGCGCGTTTTGCATGTTCCTGACCTTTCACGTCAACAAAATCTTCCTCGTACACAGAGTTTTCAAACATGGCTTTCTGAACATCAACTTCAAAAGGACATACATTGTTGTTTATCCCTCGCAGAAACTCGATAACATCAGGAAGACTACTTATTGCGTACGTAGGAATTCCTTCGACAATTGCTGCCTCGGGTGCATTTTCCTCCGGAAGAATTAGTCCTTTCAAGCCGACTTCTTTGGCCTTGAGGGCCATCGACAGAGCACCTCTAATAGGTTTTATCTTTCCGTCAAGCGACAGCTCGCCCGAAAACAGAAAGTCATGAAGTGGAACCGTCTCAAGTATTCCTTCGCATGCGATAATTCCGATCGCAATGGGAAGGTCAAAGGAAGAACCTTCCTTTTTCAGGTCTGCTGGCGCAAGGTTTACGGTGATTTGTTTCAGGGGAAAATGAAAGCCAATATTTTTCAATGCGGCCCTGACCCTGTCTTTTGATTCCTTGACAGCGGCATCTGGCAATCCGACCATGGAGAAATGTGGCAAGCCTCGTGAAGTAATATCGACTTCCACTTCGACGATGTGGGCGTCAATGCCCAGAATGCTGGCGCTCAGCACTTTTGATAGCATATGCTAAATTATATTGTGAGGCACTCTGCAAAAGCAATATTCTGGAAGATTGGAGCGAAGAATCTCATACAGGCAAGTTGAGGCCCTTCGCTCCTGAAAGGTTTACTTAAAGCACGTAAAACAAAATTCCCTTAAAAAAATTCCTTACGGTGCGGTGAAAAACTCTATGTTGGACAGGCCGCCCAACCCATTAGCATTATAGGGAACGACTACCACATAATATGCAACAGATCCGGAGAATAGATCGAACGAAAAACTCGTCGTTTTCCCAACGTCCAGAACCTCTATGTAGTCCACACCCGGGTAAGGCGCATAGCCTATTAGATAACCGGTGGCGGTTGGGACGGAAGTCCATGAAAGAGTAACGTCACCACCACTCTGGGATATAGTGAGAGTAGGAGCTGCAGGTGTTGAAGCAAATTTAACGGGGAAAGCGTACTGGACAGGTACAAAAAACTCGGCGAGCAGAGTACTTTGATCAGCGTTGTAAACCCGGAACCTGATCTGGTCGACCGTTGTTTCATCGCCAGTAATAGTGAAATATGCTGATCCACTGCCGCTGCCGGTCGCATACAGTGGTGATCCTGAAGCAGCATAATTTGGAGTGAGCGCCCCATTCGTCATCGGTCGTGGGAAAATGCGTAACCCTGTTGCCTCAGTAGTGGAATAATTAAAGGTAATGTCAACGCGTTGGTCATATGCAAGAGAGGCAGGAGAAGGAGACGCTGTTTGAATATCTGTTACAGAAGTTGACGATGCGTGAAAATGAAAAACTACCGGCACAAAAAACTCGACGAGGAGAGCGCTTTGATCAGCGTTGTACCTGGAACCTGATCTGGTCGACCGTTGTTTCACCGCTGGTAATAGTGAAATATGCTGATCCACTGCCACTGCCGGTTGCATACAGTGGTGATCCTGAAGCAGCATAATTTGGAGTGAGCGCCCCATTCGTCATCGGTCGTGGGAAAATGCGCATCCCTGCTGCCTCAGTAGTGGAATAATTAAAGGTAATGTCAACATGCGTATTGAAAGGTAAAGCAGAAGGCGAAGCAGGCGAAATCTGAATATCGGAAATCGAACTGCATATCCCTACCCCGGTAAATGTAAAAAAGGCCAATACTACAATTCCGATGCTTGCGAGAACCTTTTTCATAACAATACCTCCTTTTCGTGATTTCCCGGAATGCCTGTTCCGGGCTGAAATTTACCTTTGCTAAATTTATGTATTTATATATCAAACAATCAATATAGTCAATAATTTTGTTTTTGGAGTTATGTGAGTTTTCAGATATCAAAAATACTACAATCTGATAATCAGGGAAGAGGTCTTGATACTGTAAGTCATGATTTCATTGGAGACAGCGGGTAAGCAAGCCGGGATGACAGAGTAACACAGAGTGTAAGAATTTATAGACAGACCATTTTCATGGCGTCCCCAACGGGATTTGAACCCGTGTTACCGCCTTGAAAGGGCGATGTCCTAAGCCGAACTAGACGATGGGGACGCTCTGGTGAGCCGCGTTGGATTCGAACCAACGACCCACGCCTTAAAAGGGCGTTGCTCTACCTGCTGAGCTAGCGGCCCAAAAGTGTCTTTTAATTTACCTTCAAGAAAGTTTTCTTGTCAAATTACTGATGCGTTTCTTTGTGTCAGGCAACAGGCCACCGGACAGGATGATCTCCTTTTCCCGGTCGTTGAGGTTTGAAGATACTTCAAAAGAAAAATTCTTTGTCAGGTTACGTGCTCTGTATGTCTGTTTACCGACCAGAGAATTCTTGATATCTTCAATGGCAATTCGGTCACCCTGTTCGATCTTCACGTAGTCATCTTCGCTACTGAATTGGAGGGGTATAATACCGAAATTAACGAGGTTTGACCTATGGATTCGTGCGAAGGAGCGAGAAATCACTGCCTGTATGCCTAAAAACATCGGTGCAATAGCAGCATGCTCTCTCGATGACCCCTGCCCGTAGTTTTCACCGCCGACAATGATGCCACCACCTTTTGATGTCGCTTCTTTTGCCCTTTTGCTGAAGGTGCTATCTACATAAGAAAAAACATATTGCGATATAGCGGGTATATTGGAACGCAACGGGAGAACAGTAGATCCAGCGGGCATTATATCATCTGTCGTAACATTATCCCCAAGCTTTAACAACACTTCAGCCTCTATCCTGTCCCCGAGCGGTTCTTTCACCAGTACATCTTTTATATTCGGGCCTTTGATCACGTTTATCTTTTCCGGGGCTTTTCGCGGCCTTGAGAGCATATTATCATTGATTACATATTGAGACGGTTCAGGGGCGATCGTTATACGGAATCCTGTCCCGCGAGGATCAACTATTCTGCCCTTGATCGCAGCGACTGCGCAGGCGAGAGGATTTGCAAGATATACAAAGGCGTCTTTGTTTCCACATCTTCCCTTGAAGTTTCTGTTATAAGACCTGACGGATATCTGACCCGTTCCTGGTGCGCCTCCCATGCCAATACATGGTCCGCAGGAGCACTCGAGAACCCGTGCCCCGGCTGCGATAACATCAGAGAGAAGTCCCTTCCTTGAAAGCATTTCATAAACCTGCTTCGAACCGGGATTGATCAGGAGGCCTACACCTTTCGCAATTGAGTTGCCTTTCAGTATCGAGGCAACTGCTCGTATGATCTGAAATGATGAATTCGTACAGCTTCCTATACAGACCTGGTCGACTTTTGTCCCGGTCAGATCTCTTATAGGCACGACGTTATCAGGACTGTGAGGCTGAGCAATCAAAGTTTCGATTGAACTCAAATCCATCTCCAGAACATCCGCGTACTTTGCGGCCTCATCAGCCTTTAATGCGACCCAGTCTGACCCCCTTCCTTGCGCCCTTAGATAATACCTCGTCCTTTCATCACTCGGGAATATCGATGTCGTAGCACCGAGTTCTGCGCCCATATTCGTAATGGTCGCTCTTTCTGTTACGCTCAGATCTTTCACACCGGAACCGCCATACTCAAGGATCTTTCCAACTCCTCCTCTGACCGTGAGCCGTCTCAGGATTTCGAGTATCACATCCATTGCCGTAACCCACGGCCTCTTCAATCTGCCTTTCAACTTGATGAGCATTACCTCGGGCATAGTGATTTCGAAAGGCACCCCGGCCATGGCGGTTGCTGCATCCAGGCCACCTACTCCTATTGCAATCATTCCCATACCCCCTGCCGTTGGGGTGTGACTGTCAGTGCCCAGTGCGATCTTTCCCGGTGCTGCAAATCGCTCGAGATGTATTTGGTGGCTAATTCCATTTCCAGGCCTCGAAAAATATGCGCATTTTTTAGCGGCAATGGTTTCAAGAAACAAGTGGTCATCGGGATTCATATAATTCGCCTGAATCATGTTATGGTCCACGTAGGAGACGGCAAGAGGTACCTTTACCCTATCTATTCCTATTGCTTCAAACTCCAGCCATGTCATTGTGCCAGTGGCGTCCTGCGTGTAGACATGGTCTACCTTAAATCCGACGGGAGTACCAGATTTGAGATTTCCGTAAACCTTATGGGCTTCGAGTATCTTTTCTACAATGTTTCTCCCCAAACTGTCCTCCAAAAAAATAAAAGTTATAAATAAATTTAACATACTTATAATCTCATTTCCAAATAAGGACGCTAATGACTTGTTATGACGCAATGCCTTGAGATAAAAAGAAAATGTGTTAAAATAAACAAAATCAGAAAGCCGGGAGTTCTTTCATGCATTTTTTTCACTACCGTTCAGGCCAGTTATACGCTGAAGACGTGCCTTTGAAGAGTCTCGCTGAAAAATACGGGACGCCGCTTTATGTTTACAGTTGCAACACACTACTAAGACATTTGAGGGCATATTCTGACGCTTTCAATCATTACCCGCACATAATTTGTTTTGCTGTGAAAGCAAATTCGAACATCGCTATTGTCAGACTTCTTGCAAAAAATGGTGGCGGCGCCGACATTGTCTCCGGAGGTGAACTGTTTGTCGCATTGAGAGCTGGCATTCCCGCGAAGAAAATTGTCTATGCGGGCGTTGGCAAGACAGAGGATGAGATCAGGTTCGCCCTGAAATCAAAGATACTTATGTTCAACGTGGAATCTGAAGATGAACTCATGGAAATAGACCGGATTGCGGGCAGGATGAAGATGCAAGCCAGCGTCGCATTAAGAATAAATCCCGATATTGATCCCGAGACACATCCTTACATCGCAACAGGTCTTAGAAAGCATAAATTCGGCATTCCGATAGAGAACGCGCTTGAATATTATAAACTGGCGCGTGGGCTCAGTAATATTCGGATCACAGGCGTGCACAAACATATCGGATCACAAATAACAAAGGTCTCCCCTTTTGTTGATGCCCTTAAAAGGGTGCTTCTTCTTATAGATGAATTGAGCCTCCAGGGGGTCGACATAAAATATTTAGATGTCGGAGGAGGTCTGGGCATTCCTTATAAGGATGAGGAACCGCCTGTTCCCCGAGACCTGGCAAAAAGTCTCATTCCTCTTCTTGAAGGCAGAAAACTGAGCCTCATTATTGAGCCCGGACGATCCATAGTAGGGAATGCCGGTATACTTCTGACAAGGGTTCTCTACCTTAAAACAGGCGCGGAAAAAGAGTTTGTGATAGTCGATGCAGGCATGAACGACCTCATCAGACCCTCTTATTATGGCGCGTATCATCACATTCTTCCTGTTGTTAAAAGAAGAAGAGATAAGATTTTGTGCGATATCGTTGGTCCTATATGCGAATCAAGCGATTTTTTAGCCAGGGACAGGGAAATCGGTAAGGTTAAGAGGGGAGAATATCTTGTCGTGATGAGTGCCGGCGCTTACGGATTTTCGATGAGTTCGAGTTACAATAGCAGGCCGCGCGCTGCAGAGGTTATGGTGAGGGGACGGGAGCACTTCCTGATAAGGGAACGGGAGACATACGAGGACCTCATAAGAAAAGATAGAATGCCGGCGTTTTTGAAATGAGAAATTAGGCATCAGGGAAAAATTCTTGAAAATACGTTTTACCAAGATGCATGGTCTGGGTAATGATTTTATCCTTATTGACTGTCGACAACTCAATATCCATAACCCGTCAGAGTTATCCCGAAGGCTTTGCCATAGGCACTTCGGAATTGGTGCTGACCAGATGTTACTTCTGTTTGATTCCGAAGTCGCCGATTTCAAGATGAGGATTTTTAATGCTGACGGGAGCGAAGTGGAGATGTGCGGCAATGGTATACGCTGTTTTGTAAAGTATATATGGGACAGGAGGCTTTCTGACAAAAAAGTCCTTGAGGTCGAGACGCTTGCCGGAATCATCAGACCGGAAAAAGCGGACGGAATGGTGAGAGTTGATATGGGAGAACCTATCTTCGAGCATGAGAAGATACCCGTGCGGATACACCCGGAATACCTGCTTTTCAGTAATCCCCCCATCCCCACTTTAGTAAAGGAGAGTACGAGGGGATTTGTTATCGACTATCCTCTCATGATAGATGATGAGGAGTTTAAGATCACATGTGTCTCGATGGGAAATCCGCATGTGGTCATATTTGTGAATGATGTAGCTGATTTTCCCGTTCAGCGTTATGGCCCCGTGATCGAAACACATCCGATATTTCCGCGAAGGACGAATGTAGAGTTTGTTGAAGTCCTGAGCTCAAAGGAGATAAAAATGCGTGTCTGGGAAAGGGGTGCCGGGGAAACGATGGCCTGTGGCACAGGTGCATCAGCCGCCGCAGTGGCGTCAAGTATGAAAGGTCTCACGGGCAGGCAGGTGTTAGTGCATTTATCGGGCGGTGACCTTTTTATAGATTGGGCATCCGACAACCATGTAAATATGACGGGTCCAGCTGCGGAGGTTTTCAACGGTGTCATTGAAATTGAAGATTAAAAAAGGAGGCCGTAATGTTTAAAGGATCAATAGTTGCAATCGTCACTCCCTTTAAGAGAGGAAAAGTCGATGAAAAAGCACTGGGTGACCTCGTAGAGTGGCATATATCCGAGGGGACCAATGCTATTGTGCCTTGCGGCACTACGGGCGAATCGGCAACGCTTGATTACAAGGAGCATTACAGAGTTATTGATTTCGTTGTGAAAACAGTCAACAAGAGAGTGCCTGTTATCGCGGGGACAGGAGCAAATTCGACCGATGAGACAATAGAGATAACGCAACATGCCAAAAAATCCGGTGCAGACGCTGTGCTTTTAGTGGCGCCCTATTACAACAAACCTACTCAGGAAGGACTTTACAGGCATTACAAAACCGTATCTGAAAAGGTTGATATCCCCATCGTTTTGTACAATGTTCCCGGCAGAACAGCGGTCAACATACTACCGACAACTGTCGCCCGGCTTGCAGAGATCAAAAGTATCGTAGCAATAAAAGAAGCAACGGGTGACATGAAGCAGGTTAGTGAGATCATCAGGCTCTGCGGAGACAGAATAACTGTTATTTCAGGTGATGATTTCACAACCCTTACCCTTCTCGCACTGGGCGGCAAAGGGGTGATATCCGTCTCCGCAAATGTCATGCCTAAAGAGGTATCAAAAATGTGTTCTTCGTGGCTGAACGGGAAATATGACGAAGCGCGGAAGCTACACTATAAACTTGAACCTCTGAACGCAGCGATGTTCATAGAGACAAACCCCATTCCTGTGAAAACGGCACTGGCGATGATGGGAAAGATACGGGAAGAGTTTAGATTGCCGCTGTGTGAGATGGCTCCGGCCAACAGAGAGAAGCTGAAGAAAGTTCTGGAGGACATGAAACTCATTTAGCCCACATTATTCATAAATTTTTCATACATGAGGATTTTAAAGATTTTTGGAGTCGATCGGAGCCAATGGAAGACGAATACGCTGCAGTTTTATACCGAGTCACGCTCTGATTTTACAAAAT
>JBFLXE010000113.1:0-8836 GCA_040757455.1 Nitrospirota bacterium | reverse complement strand
TGTTAATAAAAATTCAGAGGACCAAAGCAACTTCAGCATCCGGCGTGGAAGAGTTCTTTTTATGGGCAATGCCCCGAATAAGGACTGGGAGTATTTTTTCCATGTACAGCTTGAGCCAACAGGTGCAGTTAATCTGCATGATGCCAATTTTACATGGAAAAAATATCCATATTTCCAGGTCCAGATTGGCCGCGCAAAGATTCCTTATACCTTAGAGTTCTGGCAGTCAGGACTCCTCGAAAATGGCGTTGACAGAAGTATCTTCACAGGAGAGCCGGAAGGCAACTGGCCTAAGGGGAATGCATCTTTTCCCGTAAGCACTGAGGATAGTGTGACAAAATTTCCTACCGGGGGCCTGACTCCATTCAGGTCCCAGGGTGTTCAGATCCAGGGTGATATCGATATGGCCAATCAGAAGGGATTTCTTCAGTACTGGGCCGGTGTTTTTAATGGATGGAATAAGAAAGGCACTTTCAATGTGGATGATGCATTGCTGTATGTAGCAAGAATTTCTATCAATCCATTCGGTAAATATAACCTTTTCGAGTCAGGGGACGTAGATTACAGTGAGAAACCGAAGCTCTGCCTCCTTGCCGCAGCTATATACAATCAGGATACGTTGACCCAAATCAGAGATGCAGCTGGTAAAACGGTAAATGTCAACGCTTATGATGCAAGAACAACGGGCTTTACATTAGGTGAGGTCTTCAGGTATAAGGGTTTTTCCCTTGATGCTGACTATGCATATGAAAGATTTAAACAGGACAGAGAAGATGGAAACACATTCGATAGATGGGGTTATAGGGTTAATGCCGGTTATTTCTTTGTACCGAAGAAATGGGAGGTAGTCCTAAGACATGGCTATGTTAAACGCATTGATGACAACAATGAAGAGAAGTCCCTGACATCCGGTCTTGGACTGGTATCAGTCGGAGGTGGCACAAATAACGCTGTTGAAGACAACCTCCAGGAATACTCTGTCGGCCTGAATTATTATATTGATAAACACTGGCTTAAGATCTTTGCAGATTACAGTTATTTAGTGCGTGAGTTCGATGCAGTGCCTGGCCAGACACTTGATGATGATAAACAGGCTGACAACAGGTTCAGGATAATGGCGCAGTGGTTCTTTTAGTCAATTGTATTCTGACGCATGGATGTGATACTGATGAGTCTATTGAATTTCTTAATAACAGATTGCCACGTCGCTAACCCTCCTCGCAATGGCAGAGGAGTGTCGTCGATATTAGGTTTGTCATTGCGAGCGAACCGTGGCAATCTGTTATTTTGTACATTTTTGATTCTGAAGGAGGATTAAAACATATGGGAGTGAAAGATAACACGCTCTCAAGACGGGATTTTTTGAAGTTTAGTGGTGGCCTTTTAGCCTCCTCTTTCATGCTGGATTTAGATAGCGACCTGGGCTTTTTGGTCCCATCTGCCGAGGCTGCTGCCAAACCTGAAAAAGGAGAAAAAAAGCTTTACGGCGAGTGTGGAATCTGCAGTATGGGCTGTGCCTATATCGCCTATGTACAGAATGGCCGGATAGTCCGTCTGGAAGGTAATCCGAAGGATCAGATTGCCGAGGGCAAATTATGCGTAAAAGGTTATTCAAGCCTGAATATTCTGTATGATCCGGATCGGCTCAAATATCCTATGAAGCGCACTAACCCCCAAAAGGGTATCGGTGTAGATCCGAAGTGGGTAAAGATCACCTGGGATGAGGCGATTGGTATGGTTGCCAAGAAATTTAAGGAGGTTATTGCAAAAGATGGTCCCCAGGCTATTGTTATATTTGCCAGGGGAAAGCCACATCTTAAACATTTCGCTAAATCTATAGGTACGCCGAATCTCATTATCCATAACAGCGCCTGCGATGTTACCCACGATATCGCATGGGAGAGCATGGTCACAGGTGAGGGCAAAGGAAGGCCTTTCACTGGAGACTACGAGAATTCAAGATACATTCTTTCTTTTGGATGGGATGGTCCCGGCAAGTCCAAGAATAAATGGGGTAGAGCAATAAATAATGCCTTGGAGAAGGGGGCAAAGCTTGTGGTCTTTGACCCCCGCCTTTCCATTACCGCCTCTAAGGCCCACGAATGGATACCCATTAAACCCGGCACCGACCTTGCGGTGCTTCTGGCAATGATCAGGACAATAATTAATGAAAACCTCTTTGATCAGGAGTTCATATCTAACTATACCACCGGTTTTAACGAGCTTAAAGTGAGGGTCCAGCAATACACCCCTGAGTGGGCTGAGAAGATTTCCGATGTTCCTGCCGGTAAGATTGTGCGTATTGCCAGAGAGTTTGCTACCACAAAACCTGCTGTAGTTGCGTCCCATAAGAGAGATGCAGGCGGCCCTCTATATAGTAATTCCTTCAGGACAGCACAGTGCTTTATCATCATGAATACCCTGGTAGGGAGTATTGACAGGCCTGGAGGACGTATCCTCGATCGGAAACCGAAGCTCCCTAAGGAAGACGAATTCGTTAAATACCCTGAATATCCTAAAGGAGTTAAAGAACGTATTGATGGTATGGAGAAGTATCCTCTGACAAAAAAGGGTAATTTTTCCACTGTTGCACAGGGGATACTCTCAAAGAAGCCCTATCCAGTAAAGGCAGCTTTAATCTGGAAATATAATCTTCCCTCATTCCCGAACCGACTTCGATTAGAGGAGGCTTTAAAAACATTGGATTTTATAGCTGTGAGCGATATCTATCCGACAGAGCTCACAGAGCTTGCTGATGTAGTATTGCCTGAGGGTACCTTTTTTGAAGGAAAGGGGCTGAAGGAACGTAAGTTTCATGCGATGTATCCGCAGATGGCCCTCGTGGAAGGAATAAAGCCGCTATATGATACAAAGGGGTTTAAAGATGTCTTGTATTCAATCCTGGAGAAAATGGGGCTAAAGGAATACGTGCCGGATAAAGAGGCCCTGAAAGCCTTTTCAAAAGCCAAAGACGAGGCCCTCGGTACCACAAAGGAAGAAATTCGCAGCAATGGCGGAATATGGACAGGAGATAAGACATTTAAGCCAAAGACAGAGTTTGGAACTCCATCCAAAAAGATCGAACTTTCTCCTTCTTTGTTAAAGGAGAAAGGCTTTGACCCACTACCATACTGGATAGAACCGAAGGTAATGCCGAACAAGGAATACCCCTATCGTTTGATCATCTATCGTACCCCCTGGCAGCGAATGATGAAGACGCAGAACATCCCTGTGCTTATGGAAATCTACCCTGAAAATACTGTAACAATTCACTCCAAAGAGGCAGAAAAATTGAATATCAAGGAAGGCGATTATATATGGGTTGAGTCTACAACCGGAAAGATAAAGGTGAAGGCTCATCTTTCAGAGGGTATTCGGCCTGATTGTGTGGCGATTGATCATGGCTTCGGTCACAGGGGAAAAGGCATGACTGTAGCATTCGGAAAGGGCAGCAACGAAGGCGATTTAGTCCCTGACATGACTATAGGGGAGATGCTTAAAAATCCTGATCCTGCGGCGAATTCAATGTGGAATGAGGTTGTACTGAAGATATACAAGGCATGAATATGCAAAACAATATTAACTATCGATCACGTGATTCCTCAGAAATTACTTATCTCCGCGCTTTTGCCTATAGGACACTTGCCCATTGTTTTATCTATCCCTCTAAGTCGTGGATCTCAGAATTGCCGGGCTGGTTAAATACCTTGAGCAGTATACTGGAGGATTTTGGACCATCCACGGAGGCCGTGGTTAAGACCGTTGAGGAGATACGGAAGGAAAAATACAGTCTGCAGACTTTACAGATTGAATATACACGTCTCTTTATCAATGGGGCTCCTTCAGTTTTGGCTCCACCATATGCCTCAGCTTACTCTGAAGAAAGATGGTTCTACGGTCCTCCTGCTATAAGGGCTCTTCATACCTATCAGAAAGCAGGACTTGCTTTCTCCCCAAAATCTCGTGAAATGCCGGATTATCTTCTGGTGGAATTAGAATTTATGATCCACCTATGTCAAAACGAGATGAAAGTTGGGAAAAGCTATGGAGAGGCATCCGATATCCGTGAGGAACAACATTGTTTCCTCACTGAACAATTAATGCCGTGGGTTTCTGTATGGAGGGGATATGTGGAGACGTCCGATCGGGCGGGGTTTTATGCCAAATTGGCTGCGTTGATAAACGAGTGGCTAAAAACAGATGCAGTTTATTTAGAGAATACCGGGGAAAGGAGTATCGCATAAATGAAAAAATCACTGTTAATCGATATTTCCAAATGTCTTGCATGCTATTCATGCACTGTTGCCTGTAAATCGGCAAACGGGGTGACAAAAGGGAGTTTCCGCACCTTTGTCCATCCATATGAATCAGGTGCTTACCCAAATGTGAGAATTAATTATGCCAAGCATTTCTGCAAGCACTGCAAGGAGCCCGCCTGTGTTGCCGCCTGCCCTGTTCAGGCGCTTTATAAGACTGAAGAGGGTTCCGTAGAATACAACAACAAGAAATGCATCGGTTGCAGGTACTGCATGTATGCATGTCCGTTCTCCGTTCCTCTTTTTGACTGGCACAAAAGCCAGATAGAGAAACCTCTCATACAGAAATGCGACTTTTGCGCGCACCGCGTCGACGGGGGAAAAGGCTTAGCCTGTGCACAGGCATGTCCCTATGGAGCCATTATGGAAGGTGAACTTGACAAGATGCTTGAAGAGGCACGATCTCGTATCCAAAATCGGCCGGATTTCTACATCGATCATATTTACGGAGAAAAAGAAGTGGGAGGCACATCGGTGCTATACCTATCGTCTCGACCTTTTGGCGAAGTGGCTTTGGCGGACGTAGGCGCGAAGCCTGTTGCTACACGTTCAGAGACGAGCATGGCCGGGATGTTGCCGGGCGTTACCATATTAGCGCTTTTTTTAGCTGGAATTCGCTGGGTCTCCCATCGCAGAGAGGAATTAAGCAAAGGAAAGGAGGAATAAGAGATGGTTGCAAAAAGTGAGCCTTTATTTTCAGGTATTAGAGGGTTTTTGTTAGCTCTAACTCTCGTTGGATTAGTCGTTGCGGTTATTCGTTTGATTGCAGGATTGGGTGCTACTACTAACCTCAATAGTGGATATCCTTGGGGCATCTGGGTCTTCTTTGACCTGTTCCTGATCCCCTTCTCCGCCGGAGCATTTACAATATCCGCAGTGGTACATATTTTTAATCAGAAACAATATAAACCTTTATTGCGGCCTGTTGTGCTTGCGGGGCTCTTAGGGTATTCTTTAACTCTCTGGTTTCTCCTTCTGGATTTAGGACGTCCTGATCTGTTTTATAATGTATTTATATATCTCAATCCACGGTCCTTTATGTTTGAGGTGGCCTGGTGTCTCTCACTTTATACGGGGGTATTGGTTCTCGAATTTCTGCCTGCCTATGCTGAGAAGTATAATCGGAAGGGTCTTCAAAGAGGGCTTACCACATTCGGAATTGTTATCCTGAGTGCCGGCATTCTTCTTTCTACAATGCATCAGTCTTCTTTGGGAGGTCTCTTTCTGCTTATGCCGGGAAGGATTCATCCCCTCTGGAGCTCAGATCTCCTTGCACTCTTCTTTTTGGTCTCTTCAGTGGCAGGTGGTCTATCCATGATAATTCTTATCTCGGCATGGGCATTTCGTGCATTTAAACATCACCTGGATTACCGCATGTTCTCAGGTATTGCCCGTGCATCAGTCTGGGTACTCGGTTTCTATTTCATTATGAAGATTGTTGATCTCATGGGAAGACATACCTTTGGAAGGGTCTTTGAAGGGAGCATCCAGTCAGTCCTTTTCCTCATCGAAATGACTATTGGTATTCTGCTTCCCCTCATTATGTTTGCAAGTCAAGGGGTGAGGGAAAGCAAAAGTGGTCTAATCTGGGCAGCAATATTTGTTAGCTTTGGTCTTGCCCTGAACCGTACCAACATAGCCTTCTATGGTTTTGACCCTATTAGGGTGGCTACCTATTCCCCTTACTGGATGGAATGGATTGCTACATTAGGTGGCGTTGCTGGAGCTATACTCATCTTTTATTTAATAGCACGTTACTTCCCTATATTGCTTGTGCCAGAAGCTGAAGAATTCGCAGAAGCTCGTGGAGCTAGTTTTACAGCTGTTGCTATAACATTACTGGCCATCGGTATTATTTTAGAGGGAACAAATCCGCTATGGAGTGGGTATGGTGTATGGATATTTGTAGCAGGATTGAGCTTTCTCATTGCTTCTCTTGAAATTGGCGCAGGGAAAAAGATGATGAAGGGATTGCAAAATGCAAAAAATAATAATTAGCAGTTGATGGTTCCATCTTTGCCGAAAGGCGATAGATAAGACAGTGGAAATTGATAGGTTTGATCAAGAATTGACATTTCAAAGGAACAGCGAAAACCTATTTCCAAAAAAAGACAGCAGGAGGTAAGCATGGAAGAACCAAAAAAGCCCATGGGATGGAAGGAACTCTATCTCAAGGAGGACTGGTGGGCGATATATCTGGGTCTGGGAATAATAGTTGCAGCAATAGCATTTTTTTATGGAGCAAATCCTTTCCTCAAATCACTGAGCGTCCTGCCACCTACCTGGACAGACGTCGGAAAACTTACAGAGCATTTCTCCACTAAAATTGGATGGTATGTACTACAGTTCATTATCTGGTTGACAATCTTCGGTATAAGTACCAGGATATTAGGGTTCAAGCAATCTGAGTATATCCCATCCTTTATCTTTCTGTATATCCTGTCAATCATCACATTCATAATCGGAGCGTATAAGCCCCTAAAACATTGGGGATTTGAGGCTCCACTCGTTGCCCTGATACTCGGACTTCTAATATCGAATGTTGTAAGATTGCCGAAATGGATGGATTCAGGCTTCAGAGTGGAATACTATATAAAGACTGGTATCGTTCTGCTTGGCGCCACGCTTCCTTTCACACTCATTGTATGGGCGGGTCCTGTTGCTTTTTTACAAGCAACGATTATTTCGGTCACAACATGTCTTACTATCTATTTTGTTGCGACTAAGATATTTGGTCTCGAGAGGCAATTTGGGTCGGTCCTCGGCGTTGGTGGAGCTATTTGTGGTGTTTCTGCAGCAATAGCAGTTGGTGGTGCTGTAAAGGCAAAAAAGGAGCAAGTATCAATTGCTATAGCGCTTGTAACTGTGTGGGCAATCATCATGATATTCTTTATACCATACTTTTCAAAATTATTGAATCTGCATCCTGCTTCAGTTGGTGCATGGGTTGGATCATCAGAATTTGCTGATGCCGCAGGATTTGCTGCTGCAGTTGCCTATGGTAATATGGTTGGCAATGAAGAACCTGCCATTCGCGCCTTTACCCTTATGAAGGTTATTGGAAGAGATATATGGCTTGGAATATGGTCATTTCTATTTGCAGTTATATCATGTGTGAAATGGGAAAAGGAAGAGGCCGGCGCAAGGCCCTCTGCATCAGAGATATGGTGGAGATTCCCTAAATTCGTCCTTGGCTTCTTCATTGCATCAGTGATTATTACTATTATTTCAAGCGGCTATTCACTTGTTGAATACAATAAAATTGTCAAGCCAGAACTTATTAAACCTATAAAAAGCCTTAGGTCATGGACGTTTATCTTTTGTTTCTTAAGTATCGGTCTGACTACAAGATTCAGAGAGTTAGCTGCTGCTGGGAAAAAACCATTCTGGGCATTCACGATAGGCGTAGTGGTTAATGCAATATTGGGCTTTGTCCTTTCTGTTTTAATATTAGGAAATTATTGGATACAAAAGACGACCGGTATCGTATTTTAAGGAAATATGAGACTTACATGTCTGGAGTGCGTATATTTTAATAACGACCCAGCATGGCTTGAAAAGGTCTTTCCCGGATTGAATGCCTTAAGTTCAGCCTACGGGACTGCAAGAGGAGAAGCAGGTATATGCAGTAAGCGTGACATCTATCTTTCTCCTGTGAAGAAATGTAGATACTTTGAGAGAATTAATAACTCTCTTACTGATTCATATAAAAGCAGGACATAGCCCTCTTTTAATAAATATCTAATTGTATCTTGATGGCCTCGCTGATCCTGAGCATATCTTCTTCTGAAAGTACGCCTGCACGTTTGAATAATCTCAACTTGCTTACAGTAGCCAGTTGATCGGCCATGGCCTTGCTTTCTTTACCGTCAAAAATGACAACTGCTTCACTGGGATACAAGCGATCTGTCTTGCTGGTTAGAGAAACAACTTGAACTCGATTGAGGAACTTATTTGATGCGTCATTGCTAACGATCACGGCAGGACGTTTTTTCCTGATCTCTCCGCCGACTGAGGGATCAAAATTAACCCACCAGACCTCACCTCTTTTCACGCGCTATGTCCTTAAAAGTTGTTTCTGCCCAATCCAAGGCTTCTGCTTCTCTCTTTTTGTCTTTTGACATTTGGGAGTATGCCAATTCCAGATTTGGGCGAACTACGTGCGGGCGAACCAATTCTTCAACAAACTTGCTGATCTTGCGAGGGCCGATAGCCTTATGAAGACCTTTATAAACTTCCTCATCTATGGTTATGGTCAACTTTTTTTGCATTGAAATCTTCCTTTCTATATACGTGTAGTATACGTATTGATTATGGATATGTCAATGGTGGCCGGACAAATAACAGAATGGTCTATTTTATGGCGTTGAAATTGTTCATTTGGGGTCAGGTCTTGACAGGCTGTTGCCCAAATAGGTTTTTTACAATCGAGATTTAGTTTGAATTTAATATGCATTAAGCTCTTTGAAAAACAATTCATAGTGAGAGTGCTGGCGCCCAAAAACATCACTTATTGCCTC
>JBFLXE010000112.1:0-8875 GCA_040757455.1 Nitrospirota bacterium | reverse complement strand
TGATACACTCTGTCATATAGCCAACCATCCTTTCTTTGGTTTTGAGCCTTTGCAAACTTAATAATACCAAAGCTCTCAGGATTGTTGGCTATTTTTTTCAGCAGAATTTATGAATTATCTGGGCTATTCGACATCAAAATGCCCAAGCTGGACGGCGTAAGTGCTTTGAGGATTATCAAGAAGATCAACCCCGATGTGCGTGTTATCATTTTTTCGGGAAATTCAAGTTATCATGAAATGCAGGATGCGCTGGATTTCGGCGCGTCTGTTTGCCTCGCGAAGCCCTTTCAGATCAGGGATCTGAAACTTTGTCTCACTGCTTTAATGTCTGAAGAATAGTCATACCCGCACCCATCAAAGAGGAGGGGGAAAAATGGTGCCGGGTGATCTGGCAGGACTGAGAAAACTCTATCTGGGATTCATGTCATCAAGAGTTATTTTGACCGCAAATAACCTCGGAGTATTTGATAACCTGAAAAAGGCAGCATCCGCAGCTGAGATTGCGAGAAAGCTGGAGATTGATCCCCGGGCAACGGAGATACTGCTTGATGCCCTTGCGGGCATCGGACTGGTCCGTAAAAGCAGAGACGGCAGGTACCGTAATGCCCCTATGAGCAATCGCTATCTGGTAAAAGGCGCTCACCTCTACCAGGGAAATATCATCAGACATGCTTCAACCATGTGGCAAAATTTTTCCGCTCTGGATGAAGTAGTAAGGACAGGCCGCCCTGCACGGCGCGGCTTTGACCATGAGTCATTCATCATGGGGATGCATAACCTGTCGATACTGCGCACGGAAAGTCTTGTCAAGGCAGTAGGACTTGGAAGTGTAAAAACAATGCTTGACCTGGGGGGAGGGCCGGGCACGAATGCTATTGCTATGACTAAGAAAGGGGTGAACGCTACCGTCTTTGATCTCCCAGAGACAATTAGAATTGCCAAAAAAATTGCTCGCCGCGAAGGGGTGAAAGGAATGAGATTTGTTGGCGGTGATTTTCATATTGACAGCATTGGTTCCGGGTATGATCTCATCCTTGTGAGCCAGATCTTTCATGCCTTTTCTGCAGAAGAGAACATCTCTCTGCTCAGTAAATGTAAAAAGGCTCTTAATCCTGGTGGCAGGGTTGTGGTCCAGGACTTTCCCATCAACGACATGCGAACTGCTCCACCCCATAGCGCACTATTCTCTGTGAACATGCTTGTCGGGACGGAAAGAGGAAGGTGCTATAGTCCCAAAGAGATGAAAAGCTGGTTAGCAGAAACAGGGTTTAAAAATATCGTTGTAAAGCATCTCCCGGAGACAGTTCTCATCATAGGAGAGCGAAAAGACTAAATGTGATAGCAGATACGGACGTTATGTTACCGATTCAGTACGATAAAAATCATTTACGCGAAAGTACAGACAAGATAGAAAGGAGAATCGAGATGGAAAACGTCCGCAAAAGTTTATTAAAGATATCGTGTATATTTGCTATGACGGTATTACTATTGGGTGCTTTCGCAAATATTATTCAAGCCCAGAGCGCATCCGTCGAACTTAAAAAATATACCAACGGATTGGATTTTTCTATAATTCCAGAGATACCGGTCGGTAGCGAAGTAGCATGGCAATATATTGTCACAAACACAGGAGATACAGATTTGACTAATATTATCGTTACTGACGATCAAGGAATATCGGTGAAATGTCCTTCAACCAGTCTTAAAGCAGGAGATTCGATGATATGTGAAGGTGAAGGTATCGCTACGGAAGGTCAATATGAAAACATAGGCATTGTTGAAGCCGTTGATCCAGGCGGCAATAGAGTGACAGATGAAGATGCCGGCTATTATTTTGGTGTGAATGTTGATAGTGACGGGGATGGGATCTATGATGATGCAGATCAGTGCCTCGGTAGTAATACCAATACAACACTTGTTATTGCAGACTGTGAAACAGGTGTTGAAAATGTACTCTTTGATGACGGGTGTACTATGAGTGATTTAATTGCTCAATGCGCAGACAGTGCAAAGAATCATGGAAAATTTGTCAAATGTGTAGCTCACCTTACGAATCAATGGAAGAAAGCGCAATTGATAAGCGGGAAAGAAAAAGGCGCTATTCAAAGCTGCGCGGCACGGTCGGATATTCCGTAAGGTTTGAATAACAATTTGCATTCCAGAAGGGCAGGGTCACAATGGCTCTGCCTTTTTGTTGATACTTCTCCCGAAAATCAGTAATTCATCGTTTCAAATTTACAAGAAATATATTCCAGATTATACCCTAACCTTGGACTTCTGTTACTTTTTCGGGCAGAATGCCTGTTCCGGAAGACAGAATGCCATATATATGTTTTTTATTTTCTTACCAAATCTTTACATATTAATAACTTATATCCTGGCATTTTTTTTGCGATATTAATTAAGTATAATAAGTGAAAGTCTATTTTGAGAAAATGGAGGTGATGTTTACACTTCTGTATTAGCAAGGACTTTTTTCATATTTCGGAGGTGAAATCATGACAGTATCAAGATTTTTCGGCTTAGGATTAACTGAAATAATGAGACATATGCGTGTGGTACAAGTTTTTTTCATAGCCGTCGTTCTTATATTAGGCGCCGCCACCACAAAGGCGTGGGCCCAGGGCGAATTGGAGGCGAAGCTAATCATCGAGACAAACTTTACGGACAGAGACTCGGGCATTCAGGTTTTCACTGATGGCGACCCCTGGAAAAGGATAGAGATCAAAAACCCACATGGAAAAAAGATCCTCGACGTTATGGCCAAAGGGAATTTGAAAAAATTTGGCCTTACCGAGTTGTTCTTAGAGAGCAATGAGCCAAACTATGATGAAATGTCGCTGATAGAGATCCTAAGCCTGTTCCCAGAGGGGGAATATGAATTCAAAGGTTTGTCAGTTGAGGGAGAAAAACTGGAAGGCACGGCAGAGCTTTCACACGAAATTCCTTGCGCGCCTGATAATCTTTCGCCTTTCGACGGAGAGATAGTGAGTAGTGCTGGCGACGTCATCATTAGTTGGAACTCCGTTGTAAATATGTTGGACAACGATGCTGAGACCTGTACAGGGGGTTCAATTACTGTTGAAACCTACCAGGTCATCGTCGAGAATTTAGAAACCGACAAAGTTTTTAGCATCGTTCTCGGGGCAAAGCCCGGTGGCAATCAGGTGACGCTTCCGGATGAATTCATAACGAGCAACTCAATCTACAAGTACGAGGTGCTGGCAATCGCCGAAAACGGAAACCAGACTATCGCAGAGACCTTTTTCTGTACGGACCTTGCCGCAGTCAATTGCGTATTGCCTGAATAATAAACGAGTCGCAATCCCTGGGATTCCATCTATGAAAATTCAAGTAATTCTCTATATTGACGACGATGATGACGAATAGCCTACTAATGGTAAAGCCGATTAGCAGGAAAAATCTTTAGATTCATTCAAGGCAGAGTCAGCAAAGGGCTCTGCCTTTTTCATTTGTTTCACATGATGATCTTCAATCTTTAACTCATTTGCAGACGAAATACTTGTAAGTGGCGTTGAGAAAAATGACGTGCGAACCTTCGGGGCGGAAGGACCCTGCTGACATATCTTTAGGTGTGGCAAATTGGCTTAGAAATTCCCAACCTGTAACGATTGATGCTTTTGTCGGTACCCGGGATGGAAATTTTTACAGCGACCCAAATCTTCGCAACACAACAGATGGGTTTGATGTTACCAATGAGTCCTTAACCATATCTAAAGTAGACGCTGATACAATTACCGTTAATATCAGAAATGAATCATTCTTATTAGATGTTGCTAATGGTCGTGCAAAATTAACGAACACTCCTGTGACGGGCAGTTCGGCAATTTATCATGCTCTTTCAATCGTTACTGATGGTACGGGTATGTCGTTTTATATGGTAGCTAATGAACCATATGATGTTACCGATGTCTGTGTTACAATTGGCTTGGCAACGCAATAATTAAGGCATTAGTAAAGAATAGGGACGAAAGGAAACTGTAGATAACCAGCTACTGCACCAAAGGCATGATGACCCTGCACTTTTTAGTTGTTTGAAAAAAGGAAAAACTATAAAGTCGCACCTTTAAAGATCATTTAAAAGGAATGCCCACAAAATGGTCAACTGCTGGGGTCAAACCTAAACAGGCTGTTGAAAAATTAAGTTTTTACAAACAGCTCTTATGAGCATCGCGCCTTTTTGGATGCTACCTATACTTTATGATGACCTGCTTGAACGGATAGCAAATTCAAAGGTTGCTTATCGTCCTGGACGAATAGAACCACGATTGAAGAAACGTGACCAGAAGCATTATGGAATATTGAAAATATCCCGAGACGAATGGAAGGCAGTAAATGCAATGGCTGCTTAAGTCAGTGCCATTCACCCTGATACTGTTGATTCTGATTAAAGCATATTATTTTAACTAATTGTCTATTACGGGTTCAGGAAGGAATTGAGCATTTTTCCATGTCTCAATTATTTATGGGCATTACCTCTTGGAAGAATAGCGATTATTTCGACAATTCTTTTATTTCTCACTATACTGTAAATAACTCGCCACTCTCCAACTCAATAGTACCTTTTACATTGAATTTCATCTCCAAAAATAAAGAATTTGTCCTTCGGTTGCATTATAATATTGCGTCGAGGAGAGCAGATGAAATATTCGATAGGTAGAGCCGGAAGGATCATAATATCGCGATTCGAAGACGGAGAAGATATACTGCAGAACATCATCGATATATCAAAAAAAGAAAATGTGAGGACTGCTATTGTTTATCTTATCGGAGGAATCAAGAAGGGAAGGGTGGTTGTAGGTCCCGAAAAAGAGGAATTGCCTCCCAACCCAATCTGGAGTGAAATAAGGGAAAGTCATGAAGTTCTTGGCATAGGAACGATTTTCTGGGAGAAAGATGAACCGAAGATTCATTTTCACGGCGCTTTTGGAAAAAAAGACGTAGCGAAGGTCGGATGCCTCCGGGAAAATTCCGAAACATTTCTCATCATGGAGGCTATTATTGTTGAAATCGAAGGAGTCGATGCCAGGCGGGAACTGGATCAGGCATCAGGACTCACACTCCTGAAGCTTTAACAGCATCTATTCTTGCTCAGATAACCGAAGGAGAGGAGACTGTCATGATCATTTCTCGAAGGGGATTTTTGAGGGCACTTGCAGCCAGCCCGCTTCTTCTTACTTTTAAAAAAGCGTTTGCTTTTAAGCGAAATGAAAGAATTCTCAGGATGAGCAACGTTCATACGCAGGAGCAGATAAGAATAAAATATTGTGATGCGTGTGGTTATGATTATGCCGCCCTTGAGAGGATAAACTATTTTCTAAGGTGTCATTATACTGACGAAGTGAAAACCATGGATATCAGAGTTATCGATGTTCTCTGCGACATTAAAAATACCATAGATGAAGAAAAAGAGGTGACCATAATCTCAGGCTATAGATCAAAGGCTTACAATGATCTTCTTCTGAGGCAGGGAAGGGGGGTCAGCCCGAATAGCTTCCATCTTCGGGGACTTGCAATTGATTTCACAATCGAAGGTGTCAGTAACGAAGAGATTTCTCGCATTGCCCGCTCTCTCGCATCAGGCGGGGTCGGAGAATATTCTGAATTCGTACATATAGATGTCGGACCGGTAAGGTACTGGTAATTTCAATTAGAAGGATATGAGTCCGTATGCTCCGTCAGGCTGCCGGCCAAATATCCTGCCTGTTCGCCATGTTGAAATTCCCTATTCCTTATTTCCCATAACAACCAATACACTTGCTACAGCTTTTGTTACGCTATAAATGAAATCGAAGTCGAGCGTTTCATATCTGTCTCGGTGCGTGTGATAGTGCGGATTTCTGAACATGGCTGTATCCGTAAGCATGATGGCGGGATATCTATAATTCCAGAACGAGGCATGGTCACTGAAACGAGTTTCCGGGATAAGCCTGCCTGATAGAGGCACCTTATATGGAATGACTTTCAGTCCGGAAACATGCTGGTTCGATATATCGCAGAAAACTCTCATCAAATTCGCAGATTTTCGGTTTGCTATAACGCCGAGAAAATCACCTGTCTTTGGCACCTGTATCCTGACGAGGGCAGGTACAGACTGACTGCGGTCAGTCTTGTCAGTGTAACCCACAGACTCGAGAATAAGAGCCGCATCATAACTTTTATTAGATTTTTTTGCCTTGGTCACAAAATTATTGCTGCCTATCAAGAAATGAATAGTATGCGGTTGGGGTTCTTCAAGAGTAAAAGCAACGAATTCCAAAGATTTGCGAAGGTTGGTCTCCTTTAAAACATTTGCTACTTCCAATAATACCGCAACACCACTGGCATTATCGTCAGCACCTGGACTGCCCCATGCCGCGTCATAATGAGCTCCCAGGAGGATATGACCCTTTTCTTCACCAGATCCTTTCTTAGTTCCTATGACGTTGCGATAAACCTTTCCGTGGAATTGGAATTTCTGATTCTCCACTGCCAGTCCGAAAGAAAGCAGATTCTCTTCAATGAAATTCGCTCTTTTTTCGAGTTCATCGTAATTTTCCCATCCGTGCCGCAGCCCCTCAACTTTTCGAATATACTCCTTCAGTCTGTCGATGCTCACACCAGATATCACATCGCTGGTGTAACTTATCCTTTCCTCTATCGGTTATCCCTCCTCATAATTTCCCTGATCGAATGATAGATATAATAAGCCAGAAGCCGAGAAGAGTAGCAGCTCCGAAGGCCAGCAGCGCAAAAATGGATACTCCGTAGATTGCGGGTCCCACGCCGGCCGCCTGCATGATGGCTGAGCTTAGGATTATCGCACTCACTATCATGCTGAAGGCTATCCTGTTGCTCGAACGGTCCATATCTCTGATCAATCTATCAAATCTGGTGTGGGTAAGTTTTATATGTATGTCATCTTTGAGAATCTTTCTGATGATCTGTTTCATCTGCTTTGGAAAGAGGACAGCGAAATCGCTAATCTCCTCAAGATTTTTTCGTGCTTTTTCATAAAGTCGGACGGGACTTATCTTCTGTCTAATCAAACGCTTGGCATAGGGTTCCGCAGCAGAGATAAAATCAAAATCAGGATCGAGTTCTCTCCCGATATTTTCGAGTATCAACATCGCCTTATTCATCAGAAGAAGATCAGGAGGGATTTTGAGATTATGTTTCACTGCGAGATGCATCAGGGTGTCTATGTATTCGGCGAAATTTATCTCCTTAAGGGTAAGACCATAAAGAGGTTCCAGGAAGTCTGCAATATCCGCCTTGAACTCTCGCCTGAAAACGGAAAAATCAACTTCTTCAGGTACGAGACCGAGTTCGAGATATTGATCAATCAACTTGTCGATATCTTTACTGATAAGAGCAAGGAATGTATTCGCCATGATTTCTCTTAATTCGGGCGAAACTCTGCCGACGATACCAAAATCCATCAGACCGATCCTGCCCTCGCGCATAGCGAAAATATTCCCCGGATGTGGATCTGCGTGAAAAAAACCGTCATCGAGTATCTGCTTGAAATAGGCATTGACTCCTATTCTGGCGAGATGACCCCTGTCAAGCCCCATTGCCTCTATTGCCGTAATGTCATCTATCCTCACTCCTTTGATCTTTTCCATTACCAGAATCTTTTCTGTAGTCAATTCGCTATATATTTTTGGTATATATATCTCTGGCACGCCCTCAAAGTTCTTTCTGAAACGATTGCAGTTCCTCGCTTCCTCAACGAAATTTAGCTCCTTTCTTATCGTTTTAGAAAACTCCTCCACAATTCCTCTGGGATTGAAAAACTTGCTCTCGGGGACATATCTTTCCAGAAGGTTCGCTATTGTGGACATTATGGTAATGTCTGTTTCGATCTGCTGCCTGATACCAGGCCTCTGCACCTTCACGATCACATCACTGCCGTCCAATAAGACTGCGTGGTGCACCTGTGCTATAGAGGCAGCAGCCAGAGGTCTATCGTCAAAACCTTGAAATGTCCTTTGCACAGGCGACATTGTCTCATCCTCGATGATTCTTTTCGCCTCTTCTGTAGAAAAGGGGGGCACCTCGTCCTGAAGCTTCCTGAACTCATCGGCGAAGGGTTTTGTAATAAGGTCGGGCCTTGAAGAGAGAAGCTGCGCCAGTTTGATAAAGGTTGGGCCGAGTTCTGCAAAGGCCATGCGGAGCCTTTCGGGCACTGTAGGGCCTTTGAGCGGTGGCCAATGGCCAAAGGTTTTGAGTCTGGTTCTGAGCGGAATGAACCGCTGGAAGTGAATCTGGTCGACGATGCGTCCGAACCCGTATTTCAGGAAAACATTAATAATCTCCCGGACTCTACCGACGCTTCTGTATGCACTCCTGATTCTGAGTATGTCCAGAGGCATTGGTCACTCTTTAGACAGGCTTCTCATATAAAAGCTTGATGAATGCTTATGTGCGGCTTTCGAGTCTGCTCACTCTTTCTGAGAGCGACTGGATTTCAGAGTTTATTTTTTGGATATCCTCCTTTGTCGGCAAATTCATTTTTTCGAGAGCCTTTGTCAGGACCTCCGAAATATTTCTGCTCAATTGCTCAGAAGATCTTCCGGCCTTTTCAGTCCATTCTTTGAAAAGTTTCGCCCCCTGGGATTCGCTCAGTTCCCCCTTCCTTACGAGTTCATCCAGGAACTCCTTCACCATCTCCTGGATTCCAAACCCTGCAAGCATTGCGTTTCTGATCAGGTCAAAAAATGTCATGACTACCTCCTATTAAAATTAAGCCTGTTCAATATCTCACAGTCCCTTGAAAATCAAGGTTCTGTGAGTAGATATTAATTCCCTTTTACCGCAAATTCTCTTAAAATATCTCATCAATTCCACAAGGAGGCCATTGAATGAGAAC
>JBFLXE010000111.1:0-9001 GCA_040757455.1 Nitrospirota bacterium | reverse complement strand
GATACACTCTGTCATATAGCCAACCATCCTTTCTTTGGTTTTGAGCCTTTGCAAACTTAATAATACCAAAGCTCTCAGGATTGTTGGCTATTTTTTTCAGCAGAATTTATGAATTATCTGGGTTAGAGAAGTCTGATTAACTCGCTTTCAATGCCTCCACAATATTCATCCTTGCTGCTCTGACCGCTGGCAGTACGCCGCCGGTCAGTCCCATCACGAGGGAAAAGAAAATGGCCAGATAGAATATTTCAAAGGTCAGAGAGAAAGAGAAGGCAAGCTCTGAAAAGGTCTGGAAATTGAGGGTAGAGACGGTAAAGAGCTGGAGGAAAGAGGCCAGAATCAGTCCGGTAAAACCTCCTAAGAGACTGAGAACCAATGATTCCAGGAGAAAGGCCGCGAGGATACTCCTCCTTTGAAAGCCAAGGGCGCGGAGGGTACCAATTTCGAAGACACGGTTGGCTACAGCCGAATACATAGTGATCATGGCGCCGATAACGGCGCCGAGAGAGAATATTAGTGTTAGAGATATTCCAAGAATACGGAGAAACTTAGCCATCATCTCTGACTGTTTTCTGTAGTATTCTGTTTCCCGCATCGCCTCAACAGTGAGGCGCGGATCACCTTCAAGGCGCGCCTCGACCTTTTCGAATTCGGAAGTATCGCGCAATCTGAATATAACGGATGAATAAGCCGGTCTTCGAAAAGCCTGCATGAACTGGTTCACGTCTCCCCATATTTCGGAGTTGTATCCGGTATTTCCTGCATCGAAAACGCCGACAACGGCCCATTCCCTCATGGCGAATCTCAATTTTTCTCCAAGACGTCCTCCGCTGAATCTTTTTGCAACACTCGATCCGGCGACAATTTCCGAAGAACCGGGCCTGGGCATACGCCCCTGGACAAGCCTCACTTGAGGCCGAAGTGTCAAGGACATCTCTTCAATGCCCCGGATGGTAACATTGGAAGGTTTATCCGTGTCTCTTTTTGTAAGGGCAATCAGAACCACTAATTCTTTTGCGACCAGCTTCTTAACTTCCGGGCCAAGAGCAATCTCAGGCTGAGTTTCGACTATTGATGCCTGCACGCGATCGACCCCGCTCTGTACTTCAGATTCAGCCGCCTTTCTTATTACGACTACGTTATCATGCGAGCCGGTTTCAATCAGGGTCTTTTGAAGACCTTCGGCAAGCATAAGAACAGCTGCAAATACGAAGACCACCAATGCCATACCTGACGCAGTCAATACCGTGGTGAGTCTGCGGGTCCAGAGATTGCGGATGCTGTATGAAAGCGGTATCATCTAACCAATCCTCCTGAGGCCATCGGCAATCCTAATTCTTACTGCCCTCCATGCCGGGAAGACCGCGGCTGCCGCAGCCACAATGAACGAGGCTCCCACATCCATATAAATAGTATTAGGGGCTACATTGAAGACAGGGAAATAAGTGCTCAACTTATGGCTGAATATCCGGGCCGCTGGATATGTGAGAAAGACCCCCAGGGCAGCGCCCGTCATTGTGATAAGCAGGGATTCGCCAAAAATCAGGCTGGAGATATGTAAACCCCCGAATCCGAGAGTCTTGAAAATTGCGTATTCGCCGATTCGCTCGCGGGCGGTCATAGCCATAGTATTGGCCACTACTGCCATAATAATGACAATGATGACAAATGAAACCAAACGTATGGCTACAACTATTGCTTCGGTCATCGCAATAAAGCCCAGCGTGAAGGCCTTCTCAGTTTCCGTAAGGGTCTCTGCAAGAGAGTTTTTGAATGTCTGATCGATCTTCACTGACACTTCTGCAGCAAGGTCAGGATCAGTCACTTCGATCATGTACCATCCGACCTGATCAGCCCAGGATCGGCCGGATTTTTTCAATGCCTCGTTAAGATATTCCCAATGAAAGAAAAAAGCCGTTTCATCAACATTCTCGGTCTTGCCTTTATAGATTCCACGCAGAACGAAATCCCACTCGCCCGGGAAGATCGTACCTTTGAGGGTTATGATGTCACCGATCTTCCATCCATATCTTACCGCAAGCCTGCGCCCTGCAACCGCTGATTTTCGGTCGCGGAAAAAGGCCGCCCTCTGCTCGGGAGGCAGTACAATTTCAGGGTACATTCCAAGATAGCCTTCTGGTTCCATGGCATAATTGGCGAAGAAATGTTTTTCATCAATATAGATACCACCGAACCACGTACCGTATGAGACAGACTTTACCCCATCGATCTGTCTGATCTTCTCTTTGTAGGAAAGGGGGAGAGGGAAGACGAGAGATATAGCATTTCTCGTCACGAGGCGGCTTGCCGAGGCAGTCTCCACGCCTATGTACCATGTGCTTATTATGGTTCTGAGGAGACCAAAGGCGAGGATGGCAATGGCAACGCCGATTATTGTCAGGAAAGTGCGGAGCTTATGCCGGAGTGCATTTCTAAAAATAATTTTGAGGATGCGCATTCAGAACGCCCTTGTCAAGGTACATAATTTTTTTGGCTTTTTTCGCTGCCCTGGGGTCGTGCGTCACCATTATGATAGTCTTTCCGAGTTCATCAACCAGCCTTTCCATCAGATCCAGTACGTCATTTGCGGAAACCCTATCGAGGTCACCCGTTGGTTCATCCGCAACGAGTATCGTCGGATCTGTCACTATTGCACGTGCAATTGCCACGCGCTGCTGCTGCCCGCCGGAAAGTTGACCGGGATAATGATCCATCCTATCTATCAGATTGACTACCTGCAATGCCGTTACTGCATGTTCCCGTCTCTCTCTTTTTGAAAGGCCGGTCAGCAGAAGAGGCAGTTCCACATTTTCGAAGGCCGTCAGAACAGGAATAAGATTATAAAACTGAAAGATGAAACCTACATTAAAAGCACGCCAGCGGGCAAGTTCTGTTTCAGAAAGGGCTGTAATATCAACTTTTCCGACCGTTATCGTGCCGCTGTCGACTCTATCAATCCCGGCTATCAGGTTGAGCAGAGTGGTCTTCCCGGACCCCGATGGGCCCATCAAACATAGAAACTCCCCTTCTTTAATATCCAACGAAATATCATTTAATACCGGAAGGATCTGGGTTCCCCGGCGGTAGGATTTGGAGACATTCCTGATCTCAACGATATGTGCTATCTCACTCATCTTCTATTCGCTGATTTTTATCCGGGAACCATCCTTAATCTTAGCCGGGGGCTCCAGTACGACTCTGTCGCCGGGCGTCACGCCTCTCAAAACTTCGAAAACATCACCCAGTCTTCTTCCAACCGTTATGGGTGTTTCGATAACGCGGTCGCCTTTTATAAGGAAAACTGCGTATTTGTCGTCACGCTTGATTACAGCCTTTGCATTAATAGCAGTGATAGCCTTCTCTTCTTCCCCTTTAATATCCCTTGATAAAAAAGCCACCTTTGCACTCATCTCGGGCAGGATGCGGGCGTCTTTTTCCAGAAACCTTACTTTCACAAGGACAGTTGCCTTGGTTCGGTCAGCAGTAGGAACTATCATATGTACTATTCCCCGGAAACGGGCGTCAGGAAAGGCGTCCAGCTGAATTTCGCACGGCTGCCCCCTTTTCACCAGATAGAGATTCGATTCCGAGACATCAACTTCGACCTGAAGTGAATTCATGTCTGCAATAGTAACCACCGCTGCTTTTGCCTCGGCAGCAGCACCAATTGGAGTAACAATATCGCCGACGTCTGCATTCTTTGTCAGGACGACCGCATCGAAAGGAGCACGGATAAAAGTATATTCAAGGGCTACATCAGCCTCTTTAAGTGCTGCAGCACTTGCCCTGACAGAAGCCTCCGCGCCTTCCACGGCAGCGGCTGCCTTTTTAAAACGTGCCTCTGCAGAATCATAATCAGCCTTTGAAATGAATGTGTATCCGAATAACTCTTTAGCCCGGTTGAAGGAGAGCTGTGCATCGTGGTATTCTGCTTTCGCCTGTTCCAGATTATGACGGGAAACGTTCAGATTCGCTTCCGCCTGCCTTTTGGCTGCCGTGACGTCTTCATTCTCGAGCCTGGCAATTATCTGCCCTTCTCGGACCAGGTTTCCCTCCTCGACGGAAAGTGAAATGAGTCGGCCCGTGACTTTTGAAGCAACGGCGGCCTTGCGTTGTGCGACCACATAACCGCTGGCATTCAGGAGAGTGAAGGCTTGCGACGGATACATCCGGGTGACACTTGCAGCATCAACCTTTAACGCCGGCGAAAAAAAGCCCCCGACGTACAAAACCGCGATGATCCCCACCAGAAGAACCAGGGCTACCCCGTAAATGATTCTTTTTCGCCTCGCAGGCCGATATACCTGAGCTGACTTTTCTATCTTTAACTTCGAGAGATCTTCATTTGCCATTAATCTTTCTCCTTAGTTGGCCTTCTCAAATCTCAACCATTTCATATTTCTTACTCCCCAGTCCGAGCTTCTCCGCTTCATCGATCTGGAGCCAGTAAGGTTTCTCGGAGAGCCTGAACATGATGTCTTCTCCCGCCTTAATCTCCTTTTCGACTGATGCTGACTGTGGAAGAGGTGTAGCACCCAGAAGAAGATCCACACTCGCCTGCTCGATCGCGACAATATCATTCGAAATCAGGATCCCTTGATCTTGTATGACAGGAACATCGGCTACAGGCATGCAATCGCACTCTGGTTGTACTTCAGTGATAAAGTTAACGTAAATGACCTTGCCGCTTTCAAAGGTTCCGAGGACAGTCTTCGCGGCCTCTGCAAGAGAACGCATAAATCTTTCATCATCTCCTGGAAGTACGAGGCCTCCAGAGGGGCAAACTCTCGTGCACCTGCCACATCTCCAGCAGTCTTCTTCACTGTAAGCGAAGAGTTCGTTTTCGAATTTGATGCTTTCGAGCGGACAGATTTCCTGACATTGATAACAGAGTTCGCATCTATCCTTGTACCAGATCAGCTTTCCTTCACCTATAGCATGCATAGCACCTCTCCCGCATTTCCATCCACACTCCCTGTGCTTCGAACTCACGCCACCCATGGCGACATTTTTTATTGCACCTGCATAACCTGATTGTATGTGTCCTTTTACGTGAGAGCAGACGACCATTCCAGGTACATCATAAATGACGCTTGCAACAGCTATCTCGCCGATTATATTTCCTGCTTTTACTATGATATTGTCATTTCCATATAGCCCGTCAGCAAGAACCACAGGGGCTCCCACGGAGAGGTGATTGATTCCGTTCTGGTTAGCGACTTCAAGGTAATCGAGGCCTTTGATTCTCACAGTATCAGTTACGAACGGCTTTGCACCTATATTTTTTAATGCTTCCACAACCCCTCTCAAAAAAACAGGTCTCACTATTCTGTGGGCACCTTCGGAGCCGAAATGAGTCTTTACCGCAATCCATTCCTTTGGTTCAAAGTGCTTTGACAGATCAAATGTCTTAAGAAGTCTCTCCAGCTTACCCGGCATGCTGTCATCATATTTCCATTTCATCGCCCTGGCTGATGCAAAATATACCCTGGACATTTATATAATCCTCCTTCCTATTAATTATGATTTTCTTTTGGCCTTTTGGCGCGCTTGATAAAGCTTTTCAGTGAAGCCGCCCTCAGTTAGAAATTGTTGTTCGAGCCTTTGAAGTTGCCGTCCGAGAAGATAACTGGCTTGGTTTATCAAGCAAATCAGAGTGTTAGCTGCAATCTCAGGCGAAGCTGTCGCAATGCCATAGGTGTCCGACGAGTGCGACCTGTCTGACTGATCTGACAAATACTTTCTTCGCACCGCAAGAGCCTCTGGTGAATCCTTAGCCCAGATGCGCAACCTTCGCTGACGGAGGAAAGCCTGATAATCAAGCAACAATTCTTCAAGACTTGCGCGGGCAACGCCAGTCAGTTTGAGTTCAGTCTTTCTCGAGGTTGCAGATGCCATACTGCCCTCAGCGATGTTCTGTACTCCACTTCGTGCCGCTTGCACCATCTGGTCGTGCGTGCGTGAACGCTTGTCTATGAAACGGTCACAAAAGACCACGGTGGCATCATAGACTATCTCAGCGGTCTGATAAGATTTCAGATTGCGATAACCGCCGTGAGGTGGGATCAAGGCTGCTTTTAGTTTTTGGTTCTTATTGTCCATTTAGTTCCTCTACTTTATTTTTCTTGTTGATATAATTCACGCATTTATCCATAACCAGAGGAATAAAGATGACTAAAACGATTAAGATGAGAATTAGGATGTATACCAAACAGCCGATTTGTTTTAATTCTTCAATCCAGAAAACAACCATTGCATAGGCAAAAACTACAAAAATATAGGCACAGCCTCCATGTCTAAATATTCTTTCAAAAGGATTAAGTTCGGCTTTCTTTTCTCCTTTAGCTTTTCCCCTAATCTCTCTGAAAAGATAGCCAAATCTTTCATAAATGTTTCTCAGAATATCTCTAAATTTCAACATGTCAGAGCGAAAGTATGCTTGTGCAAATTCTACCACTATCAATCCGATTAAGAGCAAAAGGGAAATTAAAATCTTTATATACAACTCATTGATAATTCTTTTGTCTTTTAGGGTAAGAAACGCTACAATTGTTGAATAGAACACATATACCTGCCACTGTCTTTTCTTCAACGTCTCGAGATTAGCAGCAGCATTTTCATATAAGAGGCAAAGTTCTTGGTGGTTCCTTTGAGTGTTTTCCGCCATGTACCCCTTCAAGTTCCTCTGAATCATTTTTCTTCTTCTCTTCTGAATCCTATTTTCTTGCGTTTAGGCTCTGGAGGAGTCATGAGTTCACGGATTGCATCGAATACAACCCTGAACTGTTCATCATATTCCTTTTCAAGTTCATCAAGCCTTTTGACAAGGTCTTTGTGAGAGGCTATCATTTCCCTGAGCTTTACGAAAGCACGCATAATTGCGATATTCACCTGAATAGCTCTTTCGCTGTTTAATACACTGGAGAGCATGGCTACGCCCTGTTCAGTAAAAACATAGGGCAGATATCTGCGACCGCCGTGGCCTGAACTTGAGGTCGCAAATTGCGATCTCAAGTTTTCACTCTCTTCAGATGTCAGTTGAAACATGAAGTCATCAGGGAACCGAGATATATTACGCCTTACCTGTTCATTCAGCCTTCGCGTTGGCACTCCATAAAGCTCAGCAAGATCGCTGTCAAGCATGACCTTTTTGCCTCGAATCATCAGGATTTTTCTTTCAATCATTTCAACAGGGATCAGTGCTTTCATTTCCCCTCCAAGCTTGAGGTCACAAATTGTGATCTCAAATTTCAAACAAGGTATCGCAATTTGTGATACCTTTAATTCCCCAAACCTTTGAAATTCCTTTTTATCAATGCCTCAAGCTTTGAACTTTCTAAAAACTGTTCTTCAAGCTTCGCTGTGAGCCGTTTCATTTTCTCATCAAATGGCTCGTCATCATCCTCAATATCCTCAGCACCGACATATCTTCCGGGTGTAAGGACATATCCATGAGCACGAATTTCTTCTATGTTTGCACTCTTGCAGAAGCCGGGGATGTCTTTATAAATCACCCCCTCACCCTTGCCCTCTCCCGCCAGGGGAGAGGGTAAATTTATATTATCTTTTCCCGCTATGGGAGAGGGGGATTTTGGATTGTCTCGTCCCACAGAGGATGAGGTAGATTTTGATCTCCATGCGTGATAAGTTCGGGCAATTCTGCTTATTTCTTCATCGGAAAACTCTCTGTGGATTCGATCAACTAAATAACCCATTTTACGAGCATCAATAAAAAGAGTTTGTCTTCTACGGTCTCTGAACTTACTATTCTTTTTATTCCTTGCAAGAAACCAGAGGCAAGCAGGAATTGGTGTTGTATAAAAAAGCTGTCCGGGGAGTGCTATCATGCAATCAACCAGATCAGCTTCTATAATATTTTTCCTTATCTCTCCTTCACCTGATTGATTTGAAGACATTGAACCATTTGCAAGGACAAAGCCTGCAATGCCGTTTGGTGAGAGATGATGAATCATATGTTGAACCCATGCAAAATTGGCATTGCCCGCAGGAGGAACACCATATTTCCATCTGACATCTTCACGTAAGAGTTCACCTTTCCAGTCACTTACATTAAAAGGTGGATTGGCAAGGATAAAATCTGCCTTAAGATCTTTATGAAGGTCTTGAGTAAAAGTGTCAGAATGGTGTAAGCCAATGTTACTATCAATCCCTCTAATAACAAACTTCTCTGACTGGACAAACATACCACCAGAGCCACAGCATGGGTCATACACCCTGCCTTTATAAGGCTCTATCATCCCTACAAGGAGCTTAACGACTGACTGTGGTGTATAGAACTCACCACCACCTTTACATTCAGCAGAGGCAAAACGTCCAAGGAAATATTCATATACACGCCCTAAAATATCTTTTGAACGGCTTTCTGCATCTCCAAGACCAATAGTTCCGATAAGCTCTATGAGCTCGCCTAATGTATGTTTATCAAGGGTTGGACGGGCGTAATCCTTTGGGAGCACCCCTTTGAGTGTCTGGTTTATCTTCTCAATAGCAACCATTGCATCATCAACAAGTTTTCCTGTGTTGGGCTGTTTGGCCTTGGATTGAAGAAACGACCAGCGGGCTTCTTTAGGAACAAAGAAGATATTCTCAGCAAGATACTCATCCTTGTCTTCTGCAACTCCATATCGTGCTTGCTCTTCAGCCACGTAGTATTCACTTGAAGGTTCTGCTGTCCAGATTTCTAATTGCTTATGACGTTCTTCGAATGCATCAGAGATGTATTTAAGGAATATAAGACCAAGGACTACATGCTTGTACTCGGCAGGGTCCATATGGCCGCGCATCTTGTCAGCCGCCTGCCAGAGCTTTTCTTCAAACCCAAGATTGGCGCCGTTGGATTTTTCCCTCCTAGCATTCTTTCTCCGTCGTGCCATGGTTGAGGATTTCACAATATTAATATCAATAAACGGTCGACCGCGCTAATACCTTATGCAAGGAGTTTCCAATTTTCATGTTGATATTATACATAATAAAAATTAGA
>JBFLXE010000110.1:0-9003 GCA_040757455.1 Nitrospirota bacterium | reverse complement strand
AGGTGTAGAAGGGCTTATAGTGAGACAAAAATGACAGTGACGTGCAAGGAAAAACATTTTTCTATTCTGGTGGCGGCTTACCTCTTGAAATCGCAGCTTGAAAAAAGTTATTTCTCGAATCCCTTGAATATTCTTGAGAATGAATTTGAAATGCTAAGTGTGTTACCATATTGATTCAGTCAGGAAATATGGCGTCAGTCAATTCCTGTGCATATGTTTCAAAAGATATTAGGGGGTGAGTTATGCTGGCTGACAATTTCTTTTTTACTTCAGAGTCTGTAACAGAGGGACATCCTGATAAGATTGCAGATCAGATATCCGATGCAGTATTGGATGCAATCATTTCGAAGGATCCTCCTGCAAGAGTCGCTTGTGAAACACTCGTCACGACGGGCCTTGCTTTCGTTGCCGGGGAAATCACAACAAGCTGCTACGTAGAAATCCCGGATATTGTCAGGGAGACTATAAAGGATATTGGTTACACGAGAGCAAAATATGGGTTCGATTATGAGACATGCGCTGTCATCACATCCATCCATGAACAATCATCAGATATCGCAATGGGTGTGGATATCGGGGGCGCGGGCGATCAGGGGCTTATGTTTGGCTTTGCGTGCGACGAGACCGAAGAACTGATGCCTTTACCCATTATGCTGGCTCACAAACTGGCAATGAGACTCGCAGAGGTCAGAAAAAAGGACGTTCTTGGTTATTTAAGGCCTGACGGTAAGACGCAAGTGACCATCGAATACAAAAACAGCAAACCCCTCCGGGTCGATAGTGTCGTCATATCCACTCAGCATAGCCCGGATGTCACCCTCAAAGAAATTAAGGAAGACATTATAGAAAAGGTGATCAAGCCCACTATACCAGCTGATCTCCTTGACGAAGAACATATCAAATATTACGTGAATCCAACAGGCCGGTTTGTCGTGGGTGGGCCAATGGGAGACACAGGCCTGACAGGCAGAAAGATCATTGTGGATAGTTACGGCGGCATTGGCAGTCACGGCGGGGGCTGCTTCTCGGGAAAAGATCCCTCTAAAGTAGATAGGTCAGGTTCTTATATGGCCAGGTATATCGCCAAAAATATTGTTGCTTCAGGGATAGCCGGGAGGGTCGAAGTACAGATAGCGTATGCCATCGGGTTGCCAGAGCCAGTTTCCGTACTCATAGAGACATTCGGAACAGGCAAAATTTCGCACGAGAAAATAGTAAAAATTGTCAGAAAGAATTTTGATCTCACGCCAAAGGGTATGATAGAGACTCTGAATCTTAGAAGGCCGATCTATAAGAAGACAGCAGCTTATGGACATTTCGGAAGAAACGATTCTGATTTTACATGGGAAAATACCGATATGGCGAATTCTCTGCGAAGGGAAGCCGGGCTTTGAAGGGGGGAGAATGACAAAATATGATATTAGGGACATTCATTTGGCGAAAAAGGGGAGGCTCAGAATAGAATGGGCAGCACAAGAGATGCCCGTTTTGAGGAGCATTGCCGAATACTTCAAAAAAGAGAGACCTCTGGCCGGCATAAGACTATCTGCATGCCTTCATGTTACGACCGAAACGGCAAATCTCGTGGAAACTCTAAAGTCGGGCGGTGCCGCTGTCTATCTTTGCGCCTCAAATCCCCTCAGCACACAGGATGATGTAGCCGCATCTCTTGTACATTTTTCCAGGGTTCCAGTCTTTGCTATTAAAGGAGAGGATAATAAAACCTACTACAAGCATATTAATGCTGTTCTTTCTGCAAGACCACACATTACTATGGATGACGGTGCTGATCTTGTTTCGACCCTCCATAAATCAAGAAAAAACCTGTCTAAAAATATATTAGGTGGTACGGAAGAGACAACAACAGGAGTCATAAGGCTAAGGTCAATGGCAGATAAAGGTATCTTAAAATATCCGATAATTGCCGTGAATGACGCGTACACAAAGTATCTTTTTGACAACAGGTACGGAACCGGTCAGAGCACGGTCGACGGGATCATGAGAGCTACAAACCGTCTGCTCGCAGGTGCCTTGTTCGTTGTCTCCGGGTACGGATGGTGCGGCAAGGGAATTTCGATGAGGGCAAAGGGATTGGGTGCCAGGGTCATCATTACGGAGACTAATCCCCTGAGAGCACTCGAAGCCACTATGGATGGTTTTGAAGTAATGCCCATAAGGGAGGCATCAAAAATAGGCGACATTTTCGTGACAGCCACGGGAAATATAAACGTCATTTCAAGGGAATATTTCCCGCTCATGAAGGACGGCGCGATACTCTGCAATTCAGGCCATTTCAATGTCGAGATAGACATCGAGTCCTTAAGAAAATTATCAAAGAGAAGAAGGACGATCAGAGATTTCGTCGAAGAATATACTCTCAAAAACAACAAGCGGATATATCTCCTCGGAGAAGGGAGATTAATCAATCTGGCGTCAGCTGAGGGACATCCATCTGCTGTGATGGACATGAGTTTTGCGAATCAGGCCCTCTGCGCTGAATACATAGCCAAAAATGGTCAAAAACTCGAGAGGAAAGTCTACAGTGTTCCGGAGGAAATTGACAGAAGAATAGCAGCACTGAAATTGAAAGCGATGGGAATAAAAATAGATACATTATCTCAGGAACAGAAAAAATATCTTAAAAGCTGGGAAATGGGCACGTGATGAAATATAAAATTGTATCCATCAATATAAGCGACAGAGAAGGTGAAAGAATATGATTTCAGTAGCTATTTTAACCCTGAGCGACAAAAGTTCCAAAGGCGAGCGCAAAGATTCCGCCGGCCCTCTGATTGCAGATATGCTGAAATCAATAGGCGCGGAGGTCAAGTACTACGATATTCTGCCCGACGAAAAGGAACTTATTAAAGAGAAACTTATTGAATATGCCAAAGAGGTGGATTTGGTACTCACGGCGGGAGGTACAGGCCTTTCACCGAGGGATGTCACACCAGATGCAACCCTTGAGGTGATAGAAAAACAGGTTCCGGGCGTTGCCGAGGCTATGCGGGCAGAGGGCCTGAAGAAGACAAACAGGGCAATGCTTTCACGGGCAGTTTCAGGTGTGAGAGGCAGGTGCCTGATTATCAATCTTCCAGGAAGTCCAAAAGCTGTGAAAGAGAATCTGTCGGTTATTCTGGATGCCCTGCCTCATGCGATAGAGAAGCTCAAAGGCGATACATCCGAGTGCGCTCGTTAAGTTAGAAATGGAAGATGTCACATATCCCCTGGCATTTCTTGCCGGAATCCTGTCTTTTCTCTCGCCATGCGTTCTTCCTCTCGTCCCATCATATGTCTCCTTTATAACAGGTCTCTCTTTTGAAGACCTCACCTCAGGTCCGAACAGGAAAAGAATCCGGTATCTAACGATCGCAAACTCTCTGGCTTTCATTGCCGGTTTTTCTTTAGTCTTTATTTCTCTCGGGATATCGTCTTCTGCGGCCGGACAGTTTTTATTCGAATACCTCGACGAAATCAGAATAATCGGCGGCATCCTGGTCATTATCTTCGGGCTGTTTATAGCGGGTTTTTTAAAGCTCGGTTTTCTTCTGAAGGACAAGAGAATACATCTAAAGGGAAAACCCGCCGGCTATATAGGAACTTTCCTGGTAGGAATGACATTTTCTGCTGGCTGGAGTCCGTGCATCGGGCCAATACTTGGTGCAATCCTTCTTCACGCAGGCTCAAAGGGTTCCGCCCTTTATGGCCTGAAACTTCTTACTGTTTACTCCCTCGGTCTTGCCATTCCTTTTTTCTTATCTGCCTATGCCATAAACACCTTTCTCGGCTATTTGCCGAAGTTTGCAAGATATATGAGAATCATTATGATCATAAGCGGACTGCTTCTGATCGTCTTCGGTGTGATGCTTCTTACGGATCAGATCAGAGTACTCGGAACGTTGATACCGGATTTTGGGATTAAGTTTTAAATTTTATGACGTGCCTTCGTAGTAATATTTAAGAAAAGCATTCAGAGAAAAATGAAGAATCGCTTTTGACACCCGATAATTCCCTGTGATACGCTATGATACTTCCTAACATCCCAACTAAATTGATTTTTAAGAAATTCTTTTAGCCGGTGTGGTGGAATTGGCAGACGCGCCGGACTCAAAATCCGGTGGGGGCAACTCCGTGTGGGTTCGACTCCCACCACCGGCACCAATAAAATCAAGCCTTGTAGAGGTACAATGTCAAGATTGCTTCAATAGTTTATTTACCGTCTCCACTGCCTGGCCTACGGTCGTGATATTTGGTATATCCTCATCTCTAACAGAAATCTTGAATTTCTTCTCAAGTGCAACAGTAATCTCAATAGCCTTAATGGAGTCTATCTCTAAATCATTAGCCAAGTTCGTATCAAGAGATATCTCTTCTTCATCAAACCCGGAAACCTCTGAAATGATCGTTATGACTTCTTTCTCTATGTCAGCCACCTCATAATTTTATGTACTACGTTACATATTTTCAATACCAAATTACATATTGAATTTTTTTAATCCATTGATTTTAAAGAAACCATCTTTGGCACAAGGTTTGCTATGTATTTAGTAAGATATATATATCAGGGGAAGGCCAAATGCAATGCCCGGTTTGTGGATATGAATGGTCTGACAAGGAAGCATCGTTGATGTCCTCAAGAAAAAGCGACCTGCAAAAAAAGAAAAAAATTTCGGCGCCCTGCAACCACGGATATGCATTCCTTATGCGATATTATGACCCGGTGTCTGACAGATGGTATTACGAGCAAATTGACTTTATAAAAGCGGAGCCATTTCTGTAAAAGCATAAGGTAGCTACTTGCAATGCCGAGCCTATTTTAAGGTCACAAATCCTTTCAACCAGGGAAAAAATCAATCGCCGCCTTCTGTTTAAGGGTATTATCGGATTTTTAGAATCTAAATGTTATCCCTGCAAGAAACGCGTAGTCGACTTCGGGATCCGTGAGGCTGCCCTTTAAAGCAAAATCTATATCACTATTTTCCAGTACGGTATAGATGATACCCACAAGAAGGTAAGCAGAAGGGGTGTCAGACCCCCTGTCCGGATTTGTTTCGAGTCCGATATCGGCAACAACAAGCAGATTCTCCTTAACCTTATACCTTGTCGCAAGAGAGGCGTGCCTTACTCTCTTGAATTTCAGAAGCTTATTTCCCTATGCAGAACTCGCTGAATATTTTGTTGAGAATGTCCTCGGTCGTAACAGCTCCCACTATCTCGCCGAGCCTATCAAGTCCATCCCTCAGTTCAAGCGCAACAATCTCAAGGGGCTGATTCCCCCCAAGTAAAGAAGCAGCCCGTTCAAGGGCTGCGCGGGCGCGTTCGATTGACATCTTATGCCTGAGGTTCGAGATAACGACCCCTTCTCTCTCTTCCTTCCAGTCCTTCAGACATGCTGCAACTATCTGCTCTTTGAGCGCCTCTATCCCGTCTCCTCTTGTAGCTGAAATATTCAGGGGGGATGAGGAATGAAGGATGAAGGATGAAAAAACCTCTTTCTCAACTACAGCGGGCAGGTCGCTTTTGTTCAGGACATAAATCGTATTCTTGTCTTTCACTTTTTTCAGAACCTCAAAATCCTCCTCTGTCAGGGATTGATTGCTGTCAAAAATAGCAATAACGAGGTCGGCGTTTTCGATGCTTTTCAGGCTCCTCCTCACTCCCTCCTGCTCAGCAGGATCTTGTACGGCACGGATCCCCGCGGTATCCATAATACGCAAAGGAAGTCCTTTTATATTCAGATATTCTTCGATTACATCACGAGTGGTGCCCGGAATCTCTGTTACGATGGCCCTGTCTTTTTGCAGGAGAGCGTTTAAGAGCGAAGATTTTCCGACATTCGGTCTTCCGACAATAGCGGTAGAAAGTCCTTCTCTGAAATATCTTGCATCATCATATGTATTACCCAGGCTCCTGAGATCTTCAATAATCCGGTTCAACGAATACAGCAGGTCCCTTCTTGTTGCGGTCTCAATATCATCCTCAGGAAAGTCAATGTATGCTTCGATATGAGTGCATATTTCCATTACGCTGTCTCTGAACCTCGTTATCTTTTCAGAAATGCCGCCCTGAAGCTGCTCAATAGCAATTCTTCTACTCTCATCGGTTTTTGCCCGTATGAGATCAAGCACAGCCTCGGCCTGGCTGAGATCTATCCTTCCATTCAGAAAAGCCCTCTTCGTAAACTCACCTGGATCCGCAAGCCTTGCACCATGTTTCAGCACAAGCTCGAGGGTCTTTCTAAGGGTGATCATACCTCCATGGCAATTGATCTCAACAACATCCTCTCTTGTGTATGAATAAGGAGATCTCATCAGAGTGACGAGAACTTCGTCAATCTTCTCTTTATTCGAAGGGTCGATTATATTGCCATAGGCCATGCTATACGATTTCAAGTCTTGCACGGCCTTTTTCTTCGCGGGGTGGAATATCTTATCTACGATAGCACTTGAATTCTTCCCGCTCAGTCTCACAATTCCAATGCCGCCTTCACCGAGAGGCGTAGAGATCGCTGCTATGGTGTCATCATCGAAAAACATGGGCAAATGGTGAATCTTCATTTAAGTTATTATCACTGATCTGAAAAAAGGATACAAACGAGGATCATGCGAAAGGCTTATCTACTTTCTTTTGCTATCTTCTTGTTCGCATAGAATTGCTGAATAATGCTGAAGACGTTGTTCATGAGCCAGTAAAGAACGAGGCCCGAGGCAAAATTGAGGAAAAGAAATGTGAATATGATAGGCATAAGCATCATGATCTTGTTTTGTGTCGGATCCATCGAAGTGGGGGTCATCTTCTGTTGTATGATCATGGTTATGCCCATCAGAATCGGGAGGGGACCGACTGCAAATCCGCCAATCAAGGGAAACCATGCAGGAATGTGACCAAAGAGCGTATCGGGCGCCGAAAGATCATTTATCCAGAGCATGAAGGGCGCGCCTCTGAGTTCAATCGCGATGAGTAAAATTTTGTATAAGGCGAAGAATATCGGTATCTGGAGAATTATGGGGAGACAGCCTCCAACAGGGTTGACTTTATATTTTTTATACAGTTCCATCATTTCCCGCTGGAGCCTTTGGGGATCCTTTTTATATTTTTCTCTTAACTCAGCCATTCTTGGCTGCAATTCCTGCATCTTTTTCATAGACCGTTGGCTCTTGTTTATAAGCGGAATGAAAGGTATCCGTATGATCAGTGTAAGGAGGACGATAGCCCATCCATAGTTTCCGATGATCGTATAAAAGAATTTTAATACCCAGAAAAGGGGTACGGCGATGATGGAAAAAAAGCCGAAATCCACAACGTGTTCAAGGCCCACATTTAGAGCCTTAAGGGAGTCGTACTCCTTAGGACCGGCATACAGGACAAAGGTATTGATCCCTGGTTTACCGTTGAATGCCATGAGTGCGGTGCCGTTCTGTTTCCATACTCTCACTTCCTCCATCTCGGTCACAGGTACAAGAGAAGCGAAGAAATATTTATCCTCCTGAGCAATCCATCTCAATGCCCCAGTGTAGACTCTGGGTTGATCAAGTTTGCGGGGATCCAGTTCGATCCTGTCGCTATCTTTCAAGATTACCGGTCCGATATGAACAGATGTATCCTTCTTATGTATGCCGAAATCCGTGCCCAGGGTTATCCAGTAATCCGGCAGTCCGGATATTTCATCTTTAATATCGATCCTGTAGCTTTGATTGTGGAACGTATATGTTCTCTTTATAAGCAAATCAGAATCAGTATTCTCGAAGACCAGAGAGCCGCTCTGTTGATTCTTTCCGAGAATTAAATCCTCCTCTGAGACTCTGAATTTAGAGCCGGCAAGTTCAAAATCATAATTAGGACCTATTCCCAAGGGATGCCTATTCCCGGAATCATGAAGCAGTACAACATTTTTCCCAAACTCGTCTTTGTATTTTTTTATTTCGTAGTACTTTAACGTCCCACCTTTATTTGTAAAGACCGCCAGATACAAATCTGTTTCGACTCTTATCTCTTTTTCCTCAAAGGAAGGGGTCCCGGGCAGGATCTTTCGGGTTTCTGCGGGCTTGATGGGAGGCGGAAGTGGCGCTTTCCTCTCTGTCTCTAGACTCTTCGGTACTTTCTGCGGTTCGGGCTTTACGAAAAAAAACTGATAGACCAAAAGAATGATAAAAGCAAGTGCGATTGCAATGAGGGCTCGTTTTTCCATTCTTACTTTACAGGGTCATACCCGCCTGGATGCAAGGGATGACACTTCGCTATTCTCCTCAAAGTCAGATATGATCCCTTCAAAACACCATACTTCCTTACTGCATTTATCGAATACTCAGAACATGTCGGAGTAAACCTACAGCTCCGGGGGAAAAAAGGAGACAAAAAATATTTATAAACCTTAATCAATAGTATGGCTATTCTTTTCACAGGAAATCCTTTTTTTATATTGAGATGGTGAATTTCCCCTGTCCACCTCTGAATGTTCAGAACAAGACATTTTACCCATTTCTTTCATACTTGCCAACAATTTTCTGACGTCGTAGATGAAATCCTCAAACCCTGCCTTCAAAGACGCTTTGCGCGCGATTATCACAAAATCATAATTCTGTGGAAGTTCGCGGGATAACCTTGTCATGACCTCTCTCAGAAGACGCTTTATTCTGTTTCTTTTAACTGAACCGCCTAATTTTTTGCTGACCGAAAGGCCAAGACGATTATAGGCTACTGAGTTAGCCCTTGCGTACATAACGATATTTCTTGAAGCGAAAGACCAGCCTTCTTTCAGAACTGATTCGAAATCCCTTTTGCCTGTCAGGGAACGCAACGACCTTCTGCTTTTCAGACACTCAATCTTTTACGTCCTTTGGCCCTTCTTCTCTTTAAGACCTTACGTCCGCCCGCAGAACTCATTCTTTCGAGAAACCCGTGGCTTCTTTTTCTTTTTATCTTATGCGGATGATAAGTGGTATAAGTACCCATAGTTTTAAACTAAAATTATAATTACTATTAAAAAATAATGTCAAGCCATGC
>JBFLXE010000109.1:0-9026 GCA_040757455.1 Nitrospirota bacterium | reverse complement strand
TCGCTGGATCTGGGTATTACTTATCTCCTTAAGCAGTGCGTCGAGGAGTTCAGCCTCGGTTACCTGTCTCACTATCCTGCCTTTTCGAAAGATGATCCCCCTTCCATTAGTCCCTGCTATGCCGAAATCCGCCTCTCTTGCTTCTCCGGGACCGTTAACAACACATCCCATTACGGCAATTTTCAGCGGACTTCGAACCTTCCGGAGCCGGCTTTCAACCTTTTTTGCCAGTTTCTGAAGGTCGATTCTACAACGTCCGCATGTGGGGCAGGAAATGATATCGATCCCTCTTTGCCTCAGGCCGAGGGCGGCAAGTATGCCATACGCTGCCTTCACCTCTTCTTCAGGCGTCGCAGTGAGGGAGACCCTTATGGTGTCGCCTATTCCTTCCGAGAGCAGTATCCCCAGTCCAACAGAACTTTTTATGAGGCCATTAGGTGGAGGTCCAGCCTCAGATATTCCTATGTGGAGGGGATAATCATTTCTTTCAGAAAAGATTCTGTAGGCCTCGACCGTTCTCGGAACATCAGAAGCCTTGAGCGAGACTTTGATGTTCGTGAAATTCATTTCTTCGAAAAGACTTATATGTCTTTCTGCGCTCTCCACAATGGCCTTCGGTACAGGATGACCATATTCCCTGAGTATGTCTCTTTCCAGTGATCCCGCATTGACACCAATCCTTATCGGTATCTCCTTTTCTTGTGCTGCAGAGACTATTTCCTGTATCTTCCATTTTGCACCGATGTTGCCAGGGTTTATTCTAAGTCCGTCAACTCCCTGTTTAATTGCCTCGATAGCAAGTCTCCAGTCGAAGTGGATATCTGCGACCATCGGGATCTTGATGAATTTCTTGATCTTAGAGAGAGCTTTTGCCGCATTTATATCGGGAACAGCAAGCCTGATGATCTCACAACCAGCGGCCTCAAGGGATCTGATTTGTCTTACTGTCACACTTATATCCGCAGTCTTGGTTTTTGTCATTGACTGCACCGCAATCGGACTGTCACCACCTATTGGCACCTTTCCAACAAAAATCATTTTCGTCTTTCTACGAGTTATCATTCTCCCCCGCTTCTTCTTTTACATCGGTCTTTTCTTTTGACTCCATCTCCTTCTTTTCTCTGTATGCTTTAACAGCAGCAGCATGCTCCTCAGCGGTTACTGAAAACTGATGTGTCCCGTCATTATTCGATACAAAATAAATATATGGCACCTGCGCCGGATGGAGCGCTGCAATGATCGATTTCAAACCCGGAGACGCAATAGGACCCGGTGGAAGCCCGTTAACAACATAAGTATTATAAGGCGTCTTCCTCCTCAGGTCACTCGATGTTATTTTCTTCTTAGAACTCTTTATACCATAAATGGCGGTCGGATCTGCCTGAAGAGGAATTTTCTTCTTTAGCCTGTTATGGTAGACAGCGGAAATGATCGGCCTTTCCCCGTCTGTAACCGCCTCTTTTTCTATTATCGACGCGAGAGTAAGCACCTCATTTTCAGATAAACCGAGTTCTGCTGCTCTCGCTATAAGTTTATCCGAAAATTTTTCCCGCATCCTGCCTATCATCATGCCGATTGACTCTTCGGGGCTCATTCCTTTAGGAATCTTATACGTATCAGGAAATAAATAGCCTTCAAATGTGGGAGCGCCAATGTCATACAGGAATAGAAAGTCCTTATCCGAGGCGAGCCTCCAGAAATCCTTTTCGCTTACAATCCTTTTTTCTGACATTTTATTTGCTATTTCCGTCAAGGAGTCGCCTTCAACGATCGTAATTTCGTATTCGATTATCTGTCCCCTTCTGAAAATTCTGAAAAGATCGAGGAGGTTCATTGAACCATAAATGGAGTAATAGCCAGCCCTTATTTTTCTGTCCATACCTGTAAGTCTTCCCAGAACAAGAAAAAGGTTCTTGTCCGTCAGGATTTCTTCTTTTGATAATATGTCGATCACCTGTCTAAACGTTGCCCCTTTGGGTATCTCGATCTCGATATTTCTGTTTCCGATGGGCAAAGGCATCAAAAGCTGAATGCAAAGGTATATAAGCAATACTATCGCGCTTCCCGCAACTGGAAAAAGAATGCTCTTCTTCATTTTCTTAGAATGACAGAATTCCTAACTGATCGTCAATTAATCAATTACAAAACCACAAGATATATTTACAAAAAGGGCGTATGATCACTACTGTCCTGAATATTTTGACATATGGCTGGATGCCAAAGAAACACAATGACGAATTTTGTAAAAAAATGGGGGATCCTGGGTTGAGGATCCCCCTACCTTGATTTACACGATTGTCCTCTGGTGTTTCGACTTAGTACATTTCCCCGCCCATACCAGGAGGCATCTTGGGACCACCCTTTTCTTCTTCCGGAATCTCGGAAACCATCACGGAAGTGGTCAACATAAGGGCGGCAACAGATGAAGCATTCTGAAGGGCAGTTCTTGCTACCTTCGTAGGATCTATGATTCCTGCTTTCATCATATCGACGTACTCTTCCTTTTCAGCATCGAACCCGAAATTCACGTCCTTCGCGTGCTTCACCTTCTCCACAACCACCGAGCCTTCGATACCCGCATTATTGGCTATCTGCCTTATCGGCTCCTCCAGAGCCCTTTTTACGATGTCTACGCCGATCTGTTTGTCCTCATCAAACTTAAGGGTTTTGAGAGAAGGCAGACATCTGATAAAAGCCACGCCGCCGCCGGGAACGATGCCTTCCTCTACAGCAGCCCTCGTCGCATTGAGGGCATCCTCCACCCTCGCTTTTTTCTCTTTCATTTCAGTCTCTGTTGCAGCTCCCACATTGATTACCGCAACACCGCCGACAAGCTTGGCGAGCCGCTCCTGGAGTTTTTCTCGGTCATAGTCGGATGTTGTCTCTTCGATCTGTGTCTTGATCTGTTTGACTCTGCCCTGGATTTTCGCCGGATCTCCTGCGCCCTCTACGATTGTCGTATTTTCCTTGTCGACAGTGATTTTCCTTGCCCTGCCGAGATCGTCGAGCTTCACATTTTCGAGCTTTATGCCGAGATCTTCAGAAATCATTGTTCCACCTGTGAGAATTGCGATGTCTTCGAGCATGGCCTTCCTTCTCTCTCCGAAACCCGGCGCTTTGACAGCACAGACCTGAATGGTTCCGCGAAGCTTATTTACAACGAGTGTTGCGAGGGCTTCTCCTTCAACTTCCTCGGCGATAATTAAGATAGGCTTACCCATTTTAGCAATCTGCTCGAGAATAGGTAGCAGATCTTTCATGCTCGATATCTTCTTTTCATGAATGAGAATCAAAGCATCCTCGAGGACACATTCCATCCTCTCAGGGTCGGTTATGAAGTATGGGGAAATGTATCCCCTGTCAAACTGCATGCCTTCAACAACGTCCAGCGTAGTCTGCATGCTCTTTGCTTCTTCAACTGTTATCACGCCGTCTTTACCCACCTTGTCCATGGCTTCTGCAATCAGTTCACCTATGGACGGATCGTTGTTGGCAGAGATGGTTCCTACCTGTGCAATCTCTTTCTTGTCCTGCACCGGTTTGCTGAGTTTCTTAAGCTCATCGACAACCATTTCGACAGCCTTTTCGATTCCTCTCTTGAGATCCATCGGACTCGCCCCCGCAGCAACATTCCTGATGCCCTCTCTGTAAATTGCGTGCGCCAGAACTGTCGCGGTAGTGGTTCCATCACCAGCCACGTCCGATGTCTTAGATGCAACTTCCCTTACAAGCTGGGCTCCCATATTCTCCCATGGGTCTTTCAGCTCGATCTCCTTTGCCACTGTCACGCCGTCTTTTGTGATGGTTGGTGCTCCGAATTTCTTGTCAAGAATAGCATTTCTCCCTTTTGGTCCCAACGTCGCCTTTACGGCATCGGTTAGGAGGGAGACTCCTTTCAGGATGGCTGTTCTAGCCGCCTCGTCGAAAAGTAGTTGTTTCGCCGCCATTTAAAATCCTCCTTATTTTTAAATTGATTTAGCTTTCCACGATTCCAAGAATATCTTCTTCTCTGATGATAAGGTACTCCTCGTCATCGATCCTGACTTTCGAACCTGAGTACTTGTCAAAAAGTATGGTGTCGCCCACTTTTACTTCCATCGGCTGACGTTTTCCATCGTCTGTTATCCTGCCCGGACCAACCGCTACCACTGTGCCTTTTTGTGGTTTCTCCTTGGCAGCATCAGGAATGAAAAGTCCGCCGGGCGTCTTCTCCTCTTCTGTAGAGAACTTCACAAATACCCTGTCTCTGAGTGGCTTGAAATTCATAAACATTTCTCCTTTCTTTTATAAAATTTATTGTTAGCACTCAATGCAAGTGAGTGCTAATATAATTAGTTATACACTGAGAAGGCAAGGATTCTTATTGGCAGAAAAAATTGAAAATCTTTAATAATTGATTGATTTCTTCAAAAATCAAAAATTTTTCCAATTTTTATCATAATAAGACTTTCCTTTTATTTTCTATAAAATCGTTTATGGCTTGCCTGAAAAAATCCCCTTTCACGCGCACTTCCAGCAATATCCGACTTTCATAGAGCTTCTCGCCTTCCTTTATTTCTGCTGCAAAGTCCGAATAAAAACTGTTATTTCTTATCGCTCTGTCAGCCTTGGCTGTATTGTAAAGATAGATGTCTGAGATGATCGTTCTGGCGAGCCTTTTTGCTCGTTCTATCTTCTCTCCTAATTTTGACAGTTCCTCTCGTTCTAATGCCTCTGTCTTTGCCTTCGGTTCTTCTCTCTTCAAGGATTCTTCCATCTCCTGTCTAACTGGCGGCTCAACCACTGAAGTTTTTTCCTCGACTTTTTCTTTCAAGGAATCGATCTTTTCGATTAACAACTCCGGTATGTCATGCTCGTAGAGATAATCGTCCGCGTGATAGAGAGAAAGCGGTTCTCTCATGTATCTACTTCTATCATGTAAGGAGCCGACGAGGATGAACTTCGTCTTCCTGGTCTCGTTCCTCGATTTAAGCCTTTTGCATACTTCAAAGCCGTAGATCTTTGGAAGACTTGTCTCGATTATCACAAGGTAGGGAAGTTCTTTTATTGTCTTGACCATCGCTTCTATTCCATCAGAAGCTGGGACTGTATGATAACCTTTTTCAGAAAGCAATGAGGAAATCTGATTGAGGATGTCCGGGTTTGAATGAGCCACGAGAATCTTTTTGTCGTCCAGAGTCTTCTTCAAGACAGGAGCGGGTTTTTTCACCAAAAGTACCGTTCCGCACTTTGGACACTTGAACCGGGAACCTTCTTCTTTCAGTTTTCCCTCATCGATCTTCAAACGTGTCTTACACTTCGGGCAGATTACGACCACAATCTTTTCCTCCTCGGCAGCCAGAGTTTTATAGTCCCAAGGCCAGTGAGGAATCCTCCCAGATGAGCAAACCATGCAACGCCGCCGACCTCGCTGACTCTTGTGCTTATTAATCCATTAATGAACTGTATAATAGCCCAAAACCCGATAACTATCAAGGCGGGAATCTTTACAGTTGTTATGAAAAAACCCAAAAAAAGTATCGTATATATGCCTGCCCTTGGGAAAAGCAAGAGATAGGCGCCCAGTATGCCTGAGACGGCTCCGCTGGCTCCTATCATCGGAATCATCGATTTAGAGTTAGTTATAGCATGGGCATATGCAGCGATCGTGCCACAAAATAAATAGAAGATGATGAACCGGAAATGACCTAACCTGTCTTCTATATTGTTTCCGAATATCCATAAATAGAGCATATTGCCTGCCAGATGGAACATGCCACCGTGCAAGAACATAGAAGTGAAGACGGTCAGCGCAGGGTGTATCACCTGGCGGGTTTCGAGTGTCACTATATGGTGGGGCACGGCGCCGTACATATATGTAATCTGCTGCATACCTGACGGAGAGGTGATTTCCCATAAAAAAATAATGATATTAATTGCAATAAGTGACAGCGTAACAAAAGGAAAAGAGCTGGTTGGGTTGTCATCCTTGTATGGAATCATTTACTCTCCTGTTTCAGTTTCCGCCGAGATGGTTCGGGCTGCGCCCTCCGCCTTCTATGAAGTAATCCTCTTAGCTCAATGGAAAACCAGTGATAGACGGTTGTTGTAAAATGGTATAGCACATTATACGGGAATGCAGAAGCAGTGTCAAAAGTGCTCGGAAATATGAACCTGCCACTGCCAGTTTCATACAAGTTTACTACTTCTAATTCTGCTTGCATTATACACATAGATATGCTATAAATGTACGTCTTAAAATCGTCGCAATTAAGGGGGGCTTATGATTTATCAGAATAAGATAGTCATATCCTTGTTTATTGTTCTCTTGATTTTCCCTTTTTACGTGAGCGCTTCCAAAAGCAGTGCCCTTTCTGAAGACGCGCAGCTTTGCCTTGGATGCCATTCCGATAAGAATCTGACAAAGGAACTCGAAAACAAAGAAACGCTTTCCTTATATATAAATGGCGATGAATTCGCAAAAACGATCCATGGCCAGATCGGCTGCGCAGGCTGTCATACGGATATATCAATGGAGAACCATCCACAGATCAAGAAGATTGCGAGCAAGAAGGCATATTCAGTCGAAGCTTCACAAGTCTGCACAATGTGCCATGCACTTGACGAGAAGCAAAAGCAGACGTTCCACGGATACATGATAACAAGAGTCAAAAAAATTACGTGCCCCGAATGTCACGGCGCACATTATATCAAAAAAGTTGCTGAATGGAAAAAGGGTCTCGGTGAAATCAGATACTGTCTGACTTGCCACAAATACGAATTCACCATGCCTTTTCTCAATAAAGAGTTATTGCCCCTCCGCGTTGATGAAGCAGTATTTAAAGCCTCCGTGCACGCTGACATTGGCTGTACTTCCTGCCATTCTGATTTTTCGATGAACAAACATCCAGTCAGGACTTTTAAAAGCAGGGAGGAATATACAGCAGAAGCCACCAGGGCGTGCAGGATCTGCCATACGGATGAGCAGTTGAGAAAAAATCCGGCGCACAGTGCACTGGTATCGAGAGATAACTGTGTCGAATGCCATGGCTCACACGATATAAAACGGATCGCAGCTGAAAAAGCGGGTTTGAAGGAAAATCAGTACTGTTTGACATGCCATAGCAGAAGACTGAGCATGACGATGAAGAGTGGCGAAAGACTTTCCGTATTGGTCATCGAAAAAGACCTTCTGGGATCTGTTCATGCCAATCTCAAGTGCATCGAATGCCATACAGATTTTTCCAAAGCGAAACATCCCCTCAGGACCTTCGCGAGCGTTGCTGAATATACAGTCGTATCATCTGTCTTGTGTAATAGATGCCATGAGACTGCATCATCTGCATACCAGCGGAGTATTCATTATTCTCAAGTGAAAGGCGGCAATCTTGATGCTCCTGTGTGTACGGGTTGCCACGGGAGCCACGCGGTGGCAAAAGCAACCGTTAATAGAACTCTCGGAATAACCTTATGTAACAAATGTCACAAAGATATGAACAGCTCCTATGAGGCCAGTATTCATTACGAGGCGATGATGATGGGAAAAGAGAATACCCCGACCTGTGCATCATGCCATAAGGCGCACGATGTTCAGATAACCACAATGACGACTAAAATAAAGGATGCCTGTTTCGGGTGCCATAAGGATATGGCTAAAATTCACAACAAATGGTTGTGGAATCCTCCCATTTCTTTGCCTTCCTTTGCAGAGCTACATTTTGATACTGTTGCCTGTGCGGCCTGTCATTCCCCTGATTCAAACCGGGTGGTGCATCTCATGCTTTATGACCGAAAAACGGGAAAGCCTCTGCCTGAAGAGGAATTGTTAAAGATACTCGAGACTGATAGAGACAGCCTGATGAGACGTATTGATATTGACTCGGATGGCACGATTGATGCTCCTGAGTTATGGAATTTCTTTAAACTGCTTTACAGCCAAGGAGTGACAGTCACTTTCATGGGTAAGGTCGATGTCAGCAAGGCTGAGGAGGCCCATAAGATAGCGGGCAAGACTAAAGCGGTTAAAGATTGCGAACAATGTCACCATCCCGATTCCGGGTTCTTCGAGAACGTGTTGGTTTTGATCGACAGGAGTAGCGCAAAACCCGGGGTTTTAACGGCCCAGCCGGATGTTCTCAATTCGGCTTTTTCCATAATACCCATAAGCAAGTTTTACGCCCTGGGCAGTACGAATATAAGACTACTGGATATACTTTTTATTGTGGCTGTAATCGGAGGTGTAGCCGTTCCGATAGGTCATATTACATTGAGAATCGTAACTTCACCCATCAGATCCCTGAGAAGGATGAAGAAGGGAGGTAAGAAATAGATGAAAAAGATATATCTTCATCCGTTACCAATTAGGATATGGCACTGGATTAATGCAGCTGGATTTATATTACTGATTCTTACGGGAATCCAAATAAGATACAGTAATATCATCAATCTTTTCTCCTTTGAAACGGCTGTTGACATTCACAGCTGGACTGGCTTTATCCTGCTCGCAAACTATTTCATATGGCTGGTCTATTATCTCGTGACTTTAAATATCAAAATATATATCCCCCCCTTGCATCATCCAGTAGAATTTGGAAAGAAGGCCTTGCGCCAGGCCAAATTTTACGGTTATGGAATACTGGTAGGAGATGAAAACCCACATCACTCCACGCCGGAACATAAATTCAATCCCATGCAACAGGTCTCCTATCTGATGATTATGGGGCTCCTTATCCCTGTTCAGATCATAACAGGTCTCTTCCTCTGGGACCCGAAACTTTTTGCGCCTGTGGTTAATTTCATTGGAGGTATTCAGATTGTGTCTTTAATTCATGTCGGGCTCTGGATTTTTTTCAGCGCATTCATCATCGTCCATTTCTATCTTGCCACTTTAGGACATACTACTATGGCCCATATAATCGCCATGTTCACGGGATATGAAGAAGAACATGAAGAACACGGTGAGCCACATGGTGAAGGTGGCCATGGAGAGGGGGAACAACAGGCGCACAGCCATTGAAAACCCTTGAGATATTCAAACCTTAAAAATA
>JBFLXE010000108.1:0-9228 GCA_040757455.1 Nitrospirota bacterium | reverse complement strand
GGGAAATGGCAAGGGTTAATATGCGGATGTTTGTGCTAAAATCTTGCATATGGAAAAGAAAAAGCCTCATTACGATCTCAAGATACTGCAAAGACTTTTTAATGCTGAAGCAACCAGAACTATAACAGTAACGGCCCAGAAAGGCGCGGCTGCTCTGGGCTATATGAATGAAGATGATATCGCGGAAGTGATCGGCAAGCTATGTTCGCAGCATTTTTATAAGTCAATGACAAGACATCAAAAAAGCCAGATTTGGCAGGACGTGTATAAATTCAAAGATGAAGAAAAAAATTTATACATAAAATTGCAATTGTCTATCGATAAAAAGCAAACGATACTCATTCAGTTTAAACAGGATGGAGGAGGGGAAGATTAACATGAAAGCTCAAAAATGTCCTATCTGTGGCATTGGTACGTTAAGAAAAGAAGTAGGCACCGAAACATTTGAATATAAAGGCTTGACCACGACAGTGCCTAACTACATCACCTATAAGTGTGATGAATGTGGTGAAGCGATTGTTGACAAGGTGACTCTTAAGGAGTCAGGGAAAATCCTGAAAGATTTCCAGCGTAAGGTTGATGGCCTACTAACGAGCGAAGAGATAAAGAGAATCAGAAAAAAGTTAAATCTTACACAAGAAGAAATGGCTGAAATTCTCGGTGGTGGGCTTAAGAGTTTTGCTCGTTACGAAACCAGCCAGGTCTGTCAAAGTAAGGGGATGGATAACCTTCTAAGGATTTTGGATGCGTATCCCTTCACTCTGAATGTGATCCAAAAAAATCAGGCAAAAAAACTTTCTCTGTATAGAGCGAAAAAAGTGATCACCTTCGAGGATTTTATGGCCCTCAAGAAATATAAGGTTAAGACTAAGGAGTTTTCAGTCCAGACAGAAGGAGTGGCATATGGAACTTAAGTTTAAGATTGTCTCAATTAAACAGATCGAAAGCCACTTTGCCCTTAATCCTGATTTCAAGTCAAAAAGGGGCCAATATGTGGAGATCAACTATGACGTGAACGTATCTTTCGAAAAAAAAGATAAGATGGTCAGTGTCATCGTCTCTATTCTCTCAGATGGCAAGAAGCAACCATTTACTTTTAATATAGCCACTTTGGGATTATTCCGCTTCAATAAACTGCTAACTAAGCGGCAGCTGGAAAGAGTGGCCTATATCAATTGCGCCTCTATCATCTTCCCATATATAAGGGAATCAATTGCCGACTTGACAAGAAGGGCTGATATTCCTACTTTTCATCTTGACCCTGTGAATTTTATTGCAATGTATGAAGAACGGGAGAAAACCCTTGATAAATAGCCATTTTTCGAGTAAAATCAAGTAGTCGCAGAAAGAGGGGAAAATGGCGTGATCGGACTGTGGCTCCAGGTGTTGGGGGTTCGAGTCCCCTCGCCCACCCCACTGAATTCTGGGAACGTAGAAGAATATATCAATTAAGCAGAGCACATAAGTTTAGATGTCATTCCCGACAAGCGGGAATCTTTCTCGAAGACATAAAGATAAACAGAAAGATTCCGGACCCTCCAAAAAGACGGTGGGCAAGCGAGTCGAATGACAAAAATAAGGAAACTCATATTTTAATGAGTGCGCCTGTAGCTCAGTGGATTAGAGCATCGGCCTCCGGAGCCGAGGGTCGGAGGTTCGAATCCTCTCAGGCGCGCCAATGCGATTTTGCAAAGAAAAATCCGCAGCCTCACTGTCACTGATGTGGGCCGTTAGCTCAGCTGGTAGAGCAGCTGACTCTTAATCAGCGGGTCGGAGGTTCGAATCCTCCACGGCTCACCAATATTTCAGTAACTTACGTTGGATTAAGACTCCTACTCACTTCCATTTCTCTGCCCGTTCAAGTTTGATTCCCTTTCTCGACCCCGCTTATGTCGTCAAGTCCCTCCTTTTCCTGCCCGGCTCAATCTATGAAAAAAATGTGTTGAAAAGCACTAATGGATTTACTATGATGTATGGGAAGTTGGCAACAACTATCATAAGTGTGGTCAACCATAGAGTCTTCCGGGAAGGCTTTTCTGGGATTTTTGTTGCCGCCAAACACTTTCTTTCCGTCACGGACTCCTGGATGCAAGAAATAATTGAGACAGACTTATCTTTATGGTCGACAGAAGAAACGAACCTGTATGTTTTAAGGTTAGATCGTAAAATAGCAGAGGAAGATATTAAGGGCAGGGGTTAAGAAGTGAGAATTCACTTCTGATAAAAGAAATAATTAACAAAGGAGGGCGAACAGATGTATGATCAGGATTTACGGGCAGCAAAGAGATTCAAAATCTCCGGAGTCCCCGTCTATTTGAAATCAGAATCTATTGTCACCGAGGGATATTTATTGGATATCAGTCTGACGGGAGCTTTCTTGAAGGAATGCTATGTACCGGAAAATTCAGTTAAAGTCACCTTTCAACCCACTGAAAATATAGAAATAACAAGGAATGCCCAGATTACCAGGAAAGACGAGTGGGATCATAGCTGGTTAGCAATCGAGTTTGATGAGCCCCTTTCTCCCTTCGAATTCGGTCGTATTACGAATGAAGGGATAAAAAAAGAATACGAAGAACACGCAGAAAAGACAATAGAAGAAGCCAGACAATTAGCTAAAGGGATTGAAGAAAGAGCAAGAAAGACTGCGGCCCATATATCGGTTGAAGGTGCTCAGGAACAATTTAAACTTGCTCAAAAAGATATTAGAAAGCACGTCATAATCTGGTCTGTACTCAGCGTATTATCAGTTCTTGCTTTTATTGGAACGGCGATATATTTATCGAGTATTCAATTCCCTGAAGAATGGACATGGAGCATCATTTATCACACCGCTGTGAGAATAATTATACTCACGGCAATAGGAGCTGTTGCGGCTTTCTGTTTAAAAATTCTCAGAGCTCATTTGCATATGAGCCAACATAATTTGCATAGACAGAGGATCGCAAACAGCATGGCAGCATTCGTTGAGTCAGCAGTCACTCCAGAGCAAAGGGACATTATTCTTACTCATTTAGTAGATGCCGTCGCAAATTTTGGTGATTCAGGACTGTTATCAAGAGAAAAAGATTCCATTCATTCTTCTAAACTAACCGTGGATACTGCGCAGAAGGGCTCATTAAAATCCTCACCATCAGAAACGGAAAGATCATCGGAATAGACGACGGAGAAGGGGAAGCGGGCCGTTGTGCTTCTCAATCTCATAAAAATCTTTTGAGTTTTTCAAATTTGTCTTTATACGGAGGATAACGCAAGGTTAAATCTACCAGAAACGATTTTCTTATAATTCCCTTTTTGTTTTAGAATGTATCGTAGCTAAACTTGCCGTGATATTTCCCGATGCCGCTCGCTCCCACGCCTCCAAAGGGAAGACAGAAGTTTATCTGATGAACAAACGTTTCGTTAATACACCCGCCTCCCGATGATGTTTCTCGTAATACTCTCTCCTGTTTATTCCTATCCTTCGAGAAAAAGAACAAGGCAAGCGGCTTAGGACGGCCGTTAACAAAAGATATGGCGTCGTCAATCTTCTCATATTCCATAACCGGAAGAATAGGCCCGAATATTTCTTCTTTCATAATTATATGCTCTGGCGATACATCATCGATAACAGTTGGAGCTATATAGCGATCCACAGGGTTAGTATCACCTCCTATGATGATTTCACCCTCGTTAAGCAACCCTGGAAGGCGTTCAAAATGTCGTTCATTTATAATTCGTGCATAATCGGGACTTTTCGCCGGGTTTTCACCATAAAATTCTTTAATAGTTTTTCCGATGCTCTCCAGAAGTTTCTTCTTTATATCTCTCTGTGCCAGAAGGTAATCCGTTGTCATACAGGTCTGTCCGGCATTGAAAAACTTTACCCATACTATTCTCCTTGCAGTGCATTCAACATTAATATCATGGTCTACGATGCAAGGATTCTTCCCACCGAGTTCAAGCGTAACAGGTGTTAGCTGTTTTGCAGCCGCTTCCATGACAATTTTACCGATCTTGGTTCCACCCGTGAAAAAAATGTAATCGAACTTTTCCGAAAGGATTCTACTTGTAGTTTCTGCGTCTCCTTCAATAACAGCAACAAAACCGGGATCAAAATTATCTCCTATGATTCTGGCGATGATATTAGATGAATGAGGGGCAACTTCTGAAGGCTTTATAATAGAACAATTTCCAGCTGCAATTGATCCAACCAAGGGAGATAAAGTAAGCTGAAATGGATAATTCCAGGGTCCGATGATCAGTATACATCCATAAGGTTCTGAATAAATGTAGCTAGACGCTAAAAATGCTGCGCTATGCCAAAGAAACGAGTGTGCAATAGCGGCGTCCTGATTCTTTCAGGTTTAGTCCATAAATTGAGATTTTTTACTGCGTGATCAATTTCATTTAAAACTGTGCCCCGTTCGCTCGTGTAAGCTTCTAATTGGGGTTTATTCATGTCCGACTTGCATGCTTCTAAAATGGCCTCTTCATTTTCAATAATCGCTTTTCTCAGAGTCTTGAGCTGTTCTATACGAAAAGTAATATTTCTTGTTCTCCCTGAACTAAAAAAAGTCCTCTGATCTCGAATAATATCGCTGATTGATTGTTTCATAACGATGTTTTTTGCTTAACGTCTGAAGATCACAAGATCACTATTAATAACCTACACCATTCTGATCGCTTTGTGAAGCGAGAAGTACAGCAGGAAGAAAAGTTAGAGAGCCAAGACTCTTTAACTCGATGATTAAGTGATCACTTCAGAGCGTACTTAACTTCTTGTCAAATAAGGATTGTTAGACTCGGGTAACTAACTCTTAATCATCTCAGTCTGGCGTAATCTTCGTAAACTTTGCACCTCTGACTGACACGCCTGCCATCAGACCCTTTTGATCGAAGACAAAGCCCGCGATGGGGTTCTGACTTCTCAAAGTCTCAACTGACACATCGGCGCCCACTTTGATGAGAGTTATTTCGCCGTCCACACCAGCTTCCCATCCCTTACTGTTACGGAATTTAGTCAACGCTTCATCAGTCATAAAAAGAATGACCATGTCGTACTGCTCGGCCCCTATTTGATATCCCAGAGACCCTGCAGCCAGACTGTAATAATCGACTGTTTTATCTCCGATTCTCAGCGCACCTTGCCCGTATTGACCACCTATAATGAATGCAGCTTTGGTAATGCCGGGAAGAACCAGAACACCTTTGGCTACCTTCAGATATTCAGTGGCACCCTTCACTTTTTCCTTGAAACGATCCATCGTCACGTCCACGCTTACGTCGATTTCTTTTGCCGTCTTGCCGAGAGATATCGATGCACTCGTAAAAATGAATATGGCTGACAGAAATAACGTAAGTGCAATATGCCCTACACTATTTGACCTCTTCATGCTCTTTCCTCCTTTTTCGTAGTGAAATTTTAGAATTTTTTTAGATAGGAAGCAACTGCAATGCCAAACTATTCAAGTTACTGTAATTTCAGTAAAATTTACGAATATGCAAAAATAGATGCTGAAAAATTACCTTATAAAGTCGGACAATTTGCCCCTTCTGAAGGGACATATTTCCTTGGGAAGAAAAATAAAATAGCGCATGATAGTGCTCTGCCAACGTTATGGGTCGAAAAAGTTGCAAACCTTTTTGCAATTTTATAATATTAGATTCACATAAGGCAGACTCACTCAGAATGCCTTTAACGAGGATACGCGGTATGACGGAAAAGACGTTACTCGTAATTGACACTGAGATAGAAACAATACAGAAAATTATGACAACGCTTGAATCAGAGGGCTTTCTGGTTTTCAAAGCCTCGAACAAGGACTCCGGGCTGTTCACGGCAAAGAGGGTGAAACCCTCGCTGATATTTATCAATTTAGGAATGAGCGGAGCAAGAGGACTCGAAATATGCAAAGCGATTCATGACGATGAAGCGCTGAACCATATACCCATTATTATTATCACTCCACATGGAGGGACAATAGATCCCCGGTATACTTCGCTCTATGGCATCATTGACTTTCTAAAAATACCTTTCACAATCGAAGAACTTATCGTCAAAACCAATACAGTACTTGCACGGGATTTTATGACACCACACTATGAAATAGCCGCCGAACAGATGACCCCCGGACCAGCCTCAGAAAGTGAGCAAGCGGACAAAGAGGAGAGCGCAGAAGAACCTCGTGACGTAAAAAGCGAAGAACACGTCATTACGCAACCTCTCGGTGAGGAAAATGAGGTGGGTGCTTCCGAAGAACATCCGCTGCGGATAACTGAAGAGTCTCCGGCCAGAAAAGAAGACATGCCTGATATTCAATATGTGGAAAACGAAACGATACCTTCCGGCTCCCTGTCAGCAGAGGACGGGCAGGAGCAAATTGTGCAGCATGTGGCAGATGATGAGGATAGGCCCGCTGTCGATGAAGAAAAGGGGGAACCTCTTTCAGATCATTCAACACCAAGGAAACCTTACGATGAAATGCTTACGGGAAAATATGCAACGAAACGCAGGAGAATTGCTTACCTTGCGATGCTGCTTGTTCTGGTTGGAATAATCGGACTCGGTTTTCTGTTTTATGAAAATTTTACACAGCGAAGAACAGTTGCGATTTTAAAAAAATCTTCTTCTCAAAAGGATCAACGGGAGGCTGCCACTTTACAGCCCTCCGGTGAAATAAAGGAGGCACAAGACATTTATTCCGGTAAGCCTGCTCAACCGCCTGCAGTCGAAACGAAAGGACAGGCCAAATCTTTTTATGTCATTCAGATCGGAGCGTTTAAAGTTGAAGCGAACGCCCGCTCCTTCATGAACTATTATCGAGAGAAAGGCTATGATTCGCACATGGAGAAAAGCTCTAAAGACAAAGAAGTAATTTACAGGGTGTTCATTGGTACATACGAAAGCAGGAATGATGTTGTCCGGGCAGCCCGCGCTATCAAGACAAAAGAAAAAATAGGGACAATTATTTTGCGAAGATAAAATCATCGTGTTTCTTCCGCATCCAACCATATCTCAAGATATTCTGGAAGTGTAAATATCTGCTAAATTGATCCAGTTTGGGAATTTTGGGGAATTTTGTCCTTTCAAAATGGCAAAATTCCTCGCAAAACTAATACCTCTTTTTTGATAATTCCGACAAATCAACCTAATACGCTAATGGTACCGTTTTTGCAAAAGGAAAATTCAAAGGAGGTAAACAAGATGGCGATAGCAGAAAAAATCCTAAACGGGGTGGATGTAGCTAAGGTCGAAAGCACGGTCAATGCCATAAAGGAAAAACCTGATCTGGCTAAATTTAAGTTCCGGTTGCACAACAAATGGATTGACGGGGGATACAATCATGCAACCGTTGGAAAGTTTTATGGGGCGAATCGAGAAAATTTGCATCTTAAAACATTCGAGTGGTAGGCAGATGAACCGCCTGTACTCGCAGGGCAGGACCGCGGAGCGAATCCTGTGGAACATCTCCTGGCTGCGCTTTCGGCATGTCTGACAACCACGATGGTCTATCACGCAGCGATTCGTGGTATCAAAATCGACGAACTGGAGTCTGACCTGGAAGGCGATATCGACCTGAGAGGATTCCTGGGACTCACCAATGAAGTGAGAAAAGGATACGAGAATATAAAATTAAAATTCAAAATCAAAACGGATGAGGAGAACATCGAAAAGCTGAAGGCGCTGAGCAGGCTTTCTCCGGTATTCGACGTGACAACTAACGGGACGAAGGTTGATGTGCAGATAGAAAGGAAATAGTCGCAAGAATTACTAATGAGATCATCAGTAGGATCTTACAAATTGTCATTCTGAAAACAAAGAAAGATTCTCGCCTCGGCGAGTCCCCCGAGGTGACTGGACCATCCAAAAGGACGGCGGGCAAGCAAGCGGAATGACAGTTGACGGCTGCATGTTACTTTATTTATGAACTCCTCAGTAATTCGGGATTTATAGAAAAATACACAGACCGAAGGAGCTATCCTATTGTGATTCCATAGCGCCGAGACAGCTGAGCCAATTCCCCAAAGCTGTACTCGGTCTCAAGAGAATAGTATTTTTCATTGCATACTTCACACAAAAGTCCACTTACCGAAAATGACTCCGAGAAGTGATAAGATGCCCAGCCGATCGCAAATGGTTCTGATCCGAGATGGACGACTCGCTTGCACATACAGCATACTCCCATATCGAGCGATACCGGATAGGCAAACTGGGATCTATAGCCGAACTCGTGCCTCTGAATTACTCCCCAGAGATGCACCTTTCCTAAAATTGTGCCTCGATAACAGCAACGGTCGAGATTGCGAAGTGCATCAGCCGGGCTTTTATATGCGTAAATGCCACATCTGGAATGGATCTCAGGCTCGATTACGGATTGATTCGATTCTCGATAAGATGTGTGATATGCTTCGAATCTTTCCATTGGCGGCCACAGGCTCCTCCGTGTGACGGATCTCAGCCACAGGCTGCCAGTCCCCGGACTTTTCCGGATTTTCCAGAAACGCCAGCCCGTTATTGCAGCAGCATAATCGGGAGCGGCAATAGTTTCCATCTTTAATCGTTAACCCCTGCTGGTTTTGTCACAGGTTCTTTTAAAGGTGCTGGAACCTGCTCAGGGATTCTTTCCTTCGGCAGCGGCTCTTCAAGCGGCTCTGCGACGATAGTCTTTTCAAACTCTCCGATCTTGCCCATTTTACCTCCAGTGTTGTTTCTATATACTATACAACGGTCTATACGTTTATCGCTGGAATGGAATCTTGTCGATTCATTGTGCTTATGAGGTATTCAGCCGCATCAATTTTCTTTTTGCTCCGAGAATGCACTATGTTATCCTGAGACTTCGGCGTGAGCTCAGTCGAACGCTTATCGAAGGATGACCAGTCATGGTTCGACCCTTCGACAGGCTCAGGGCTCACCATGACCGAATTATTTTCCTGTTCCTTTCTGCCCATAAGTCGGCATGAAGGTTTGGACAAGTCTTACAAGTGACACTGACAATATCGTCTGTAACTATCATTTCGGGGCAAAATCTACTAAAATTTTCTATAGCTTTTCTTATATAGAGAATACCTAAGGCTGTTCAATAACAGACAATATTTTTAGGAATAAGGGACAACGCAAAAAGAATAAAAGCAAACGATATGAAAGCAGCAGTTACATTACATAATTATCTCACAGAAAATAAGCATTTTTATAAAGAGGGTTATTTAGTGCCATCCGAAGACATACTATCTCCATTCCTTCCT
>JBFLXE010000107.1:0-9344 GCA_040757455.1 Nitrospirota bacterium | reverse complement strand
AAAGATCAGCAAGCATTAAGAGTAGAAATTTGAGATCTAGAAAGGAGGTAGATCAATGGGAGCTCCAGGACAAGAGCACTTGTGGGACAAGGAAGTAGAAGGCCACAGGACCTATAACGACATAAGAATATTTACTGAGGAGGAGCTTAAAAAAGCTGCTGTTACAGAAGAAGAACTGAAGGCATTCAAACCTAAACATGCTACGCCCCTTCTGGATGAGCTGGAAAAGGGGCCTTTTCCGAGCTTTGTGAGTGATTTAAAGAGGGAGGCACTTCACAGGAAGAAGCTTGGGCAGGATAATCTGATGATACCTGAAGGAATCGTTGAAGACCTTTTAGGGGTAGTAGAACTTTCTTATGTAGATAAAGAAACGCACTGGAAACATGGCGGTATTGTTGGTGTTCTCGGCTATGGAGGCGGTGTTATTGGAAGATATTGTGATCAGCAGGAGAAGTTTCCCAATATCGCCCATTTCCATACTTACAGAGTAAATCAAACTGGCGGTAAGTTCTATACAACAGATTATCTCAGGGGTATATGTGATATCTGTGAGTACCGTGGAAGCGGCATAATGAATATGCACGGCTCTACAGGTGATATGGTCCTTCTGGGCACGTTTACAGAACAACTGGAACCCATAATGTTTGACTTAACTCATGATATGGGTGTTGATATAGGTGGCTCGGGGGGGAATCTCCGTACGCCTTCTGATTGTCTTAGTAAGGCAAGGTGTGAATTTGCCTGTATTGATACCCTTGATATGTGTTATGAAATGACCATGGAATTCCAGGATGAATTGCACAGGCCTGCCTTCCCTTATAAATACAAGTTTAAATTTGACGGATGCCCTAATTGCTGTGTGGCATCTATAGCACGTTCAGATACAGCCTATATAGGAACATGGAAAGACGATATCAGGATTAATCAAGATGCGGTGAAGGAATATGTTGCCGGAAAGATTCCACCTGATGGTGGAGGAATGGCTGGCAGGAACTGGGGTCCTTTTGATATTCAGAAAGAGGTAATAGACCTCTGCCCTACTCAGTGTATGAATTGGGATGGCAAGAAGCTCAGCATCAATAATCCAGAATGTAACCGTTGCATGCACTGCATAAATGTTATGCCTGAGGCATTGAGGGTTGGTAAAGACACGGGTGTTTCTCTCCTCTTTGGAGCAAAGGCACCAATCTTAGAAGGTGCACAGCTTGCTACATTGGCCATTCCATTTATGTATGCTAAGAATCCTTATGCTAATATTAAAGCAGTTGTCAGGAAAGCACTCGACTGGTGGATGGAAGAAGGCAAAAACCGTGAACGTATTGGTGAATGCATCCAGAGGTTTGGTCTTAAGAAATTCATAGAGGTGCTTGGTGTTCCAGCCATGCCGCAGCTGGTGAAAGAACCTCGTTCCAACCCGTATGTCTTCTTTAAAGAGGAAGAGGTACCCGGAGGATGGAAGAGGGATATTAAAGAATATAGAAAGAAACATCCGCTATAAAAAATTTATATATAAAGGAGGTGTTTTATGTCTAAAGGTAAACTTGGTGCTTACTATAATCCAGAAAAACCAATGGAAAACAGAATTACAGATATAGGTCCTCCCCACTATATGCAATTTCTTCCGCCTATTGTGAGGAGAAACTACGGGAAATGGCTTTCTCACAGGATATTAGAACCAGGTCTTATCATGCATGTATCAGAATCGGGTGAGAAAGTTTACACAGTGAGAGCAGGCGGTGCGAGGTTAATGTCAGTTGAGCATGTTCGCGAGATATGTGATATTGCCGATAAATACTGCGATGGTTATGTGAGATGGACGACAAGGAATAACATCGAATTCATAACTGATAGTGAAGAAAAGGCAAAGGCACTGAAGAAAGATTTAGATGGCAGAAAGCACCCTGGAGGGTCATTCAAGTTTCCAGTAGGCGGTGTTGGCAATGTGATTACAGCTATTGTACATACTCAGGGATGGGTTCACTGCCACACCCCTGCCACTGATGCATCCGGTTTAGTGAAAAAGACAGCAGATGCCCTGTTTGACTATTTCAAAGATATGAAATTACCGGCAAAATTAAGGGTGTCTATGGCATGTTGTCTGAATATGTGCGGTGCTGTACACTGCTCGGATATCGCTCTTCTTGGTTATCATCGGAAACCACCTATGGTCGATGATGATTTTGTTGGAAAAATCTGTGAGATTCCACTTGTAGTTGCTGCCTGTCCGCTATATGCAATTAAGCCAGTTACTACTGCTGAAGGAAAGAAGAGTGTCTCGATTAATTATGACAAGTGCATGTACTGTGGAAATTGCTATACCATGTGTGCTGCCCTGCCATTAGCAGACAAAGAGGGAGACGGTGTAGCTATCCTTGTTGGCGGGAAGATTTCAAACCGTAAATCAACTCCGAAGTTCTCTAAGGTAGTTGTTCCGTGGCTGCCAAATAATCCTCCTCACTGGCCAGAGGTTATGGATGTTGTTGTGAAGATTGTAGATGTCTATGTAAAAGATGCAAATAAGTATGAAAGGCTTGGTGACTGGGCAGAGAGGATTGGATGGGAGAAGTTTTTTGAGAAAACGGGTCTTCCCTTCACATGGCACATACTTGATGACTATCGCCTGGCTGTTGATACCTTCAGAACAACAACACAGTTTAAGTTCACAGACCATGCCTGGGCGGTATCTAAGGCGGTAGGCGGTATATAAAAATCACAAAAATCAATTGTCCCGTCAGGTAAAACCTGATGGGACAATTGATTTACTTTCTATATATTGCTAATTCTTCAAAAGGAGATTTTTCCTACGCTCAGGATAAAAAAAGTCCAGCCTGTCATGCTTCATCTCGACATGAGTCGGTATGAAGCATCTCTCATATTGGGCAACGTTGACAAGTATTTTTTTGATGTGCTAGTGTAATTGTGTATCGCAAATTATGAAAGGAGTGAAAAATCTATGGGAAAGGAAGAAATAAGACAGGCTATTATTGATTATGCCTCGAAGGGTGCTAAAACCAAGTTCTATTTTAAAGATATGCTTGCTGGTGTGAGAAAAACTATTCCTGACGTTAGTACATCGGACGTTAAAAATACAGCCTCTGAGATGGTGAGGGAAGGTATTTTGGAGTTATTCTCTACAGGTAGCACCACGATGTATGGATTAAAAGGAAGAGGTATATCCGCGGAAGAAGCCGGCGCTAAAACAGAGTAGTTTTAAAGAGAGTGAAAAAGGCGGGTGGCCAGCTTTAGTGGTGGTTACCCGCCTTATATTAATTAATATCTCCTCACAAAATACTTCTTAGAGCCTTAATAAAACTATGATAAGCGGAAGGTAAGGTATTGCCATGAAAAAACCGACTGGTATTGAAAAATTTATTTATAAGCAGAAACGGTTGCTTGCTGAAAATCCAGAGTGTGCTACTGCTCATTATAATTTAGGAGTTGCCCTCATGAAAGAGGGTAAACTCGATGAGGCTATAGAGGCGTTTGAAGAGGCTATTGAGACAGGTAGCCGGATGTTTGAAGCCTTTGTTAATCTGGGTTACATTTACTTCAAGAAAGAAGAATTGGAAAACGTTGTAAAGGCAAATCTTAGAGCAGTGGGAATCGAGCCCCGGTATGCAAGGGGATATGCAAATCTGGGTTTTGCCTACCTCCAGATGGGAAAAACTGATGAAGCTATAGAAGCATTAGAAAAGGCACTGGAATTGAATCCAGAGATTGTTCAGGCAATGTGTAATCTGGCTAATGCCTTTCTCCAGAAGGGAGATATCGAGAAAAGTATCGAGACAAATAAAAAGATGCTCGCATTGGCACCGGATTTTGCTTTAGGCTTCAATAATCTGGCTAATGCATATTACTTGAAAGGTAAATTTGATGAAGCCGTAAAAAACTGTGATAAGGCATTAGAATTGGGGTTTGAAGTGCACCCGGAATTTTTAAAATTATTGGAACCTTACCGGCATAAAAAACAACCAAGAAAAAAAGAAAGACAAAAAGATAAAGAGAGTTTATGATAGATGATCTTTTTTCAAAATATGAGAATATAGTCCTGAAAGCAGATTTTCTCTTCAAGGCAATTCAAGAAAAATATCCTCTCAGCGTAACATGTCACATCCGTTGTTGTGATTGCTGCTATGCTGTTTTTGGCGTATTTCCAGTAGAGGCAGCATATATTAATTATCATTTCAACAAGTTGGAAAGAAAAATACGCAGAGATATCCTCAGGATGGCTGAAAAATCAGAAGTTGAGATAATAAAGGCAAAAGATAAATTAAAGGTCTTTGAGGATGACCCTAAGATGAAGGTGTTCGGTTTAGGTAAACAGAGGGTAAGATGCCCTTTTTTAATGGATAAAAAGGAATGTATTTTCTATGACAGGCGCCCTATTATATGCAGAATATACGGAGTACCTTTCAACCTTAAAGACGGGAAAAAGGAGAACTCTTACGTCTGCAATATTTCTGGTTTTCAAAAAGAAGTGACCTATCCTACAGTGAAGCTTGATAAGTTATATAATGAGCTTGTAGAGCTTTCCAAAGAGCTTTTGGCCGGTGGTGGCACACCGATAAAAAAACTGAATAAGGCAAATCTTATGTTGCCACTTTCGGGAGTATTGAGAATGTCCCTGGAAGCAATTATAAAGGGAGATTTTGGAGACTAATGTATAATTTATCTATATGTTTGTTTAAATTCGATATTATCACAGAAAAGTCTCCTGTCCCCCTGTAGTGGTCTATTAAAGGATCAAAAATAGTTTTCAGTTCTTCGGGAGTAAATGACCGCAGTAAAATCGCGAAATCCTCTGCTTGACCAGGATGATGTTTGAGATCCATCTTTAATTTCAGAGCCTCAAAAAATCCTGTTATGGTAGCCTCAACACAGTTGTCATCTGCCCATACTACTTCCTCTATCCCATCCAATTTATCCAGGCGCATTCTGATAGTCAGGTCCAGGAGGTAATAGCATAAGGCCAGTACTGGATTTAGGGTGTCTTTTTCTGTAAAGTCTATGAACGGTTCATACCGCCTCGCTGTCGTAAGGCGGACGTCTATTCCCCCTCCCCCTAACCCCCTCCCGCCAGCGGAGAGGGAATCTTTATCAGCAAATCTAATAGATTCCCTCTCCCTCGAAAAAAGACTTCTTTTGCCTTCCCCCCTCCTTAATGGAAGACTCCCTACATACCTCCTTCCCTTTGACGGAAGACTCTCTGTACATTCCCTCCCCCTTGACGGGGGAGGGTTAGGGCGGGGGGGACATACTACTTTATCGTCTATTTTCACCACAAAATCTCCTGCCGCATGATGCCAATGGAGTATTTGACTGTAATCCTTCATGTCATAGTAAAAGGTTAAAATCTTTGAGGTCTGTTTGTATATTTCAAAACTCTGTTCGGAAGAAAGGTAAATATTACCACTGCCGGGATTACTAAAATTCCAGAGTTTTAACCTTTGTTTTCCACTTTCATCTTTTGATACATGAAATTCATGATATCCCTCAAACCATTCTTCCAAGAGAAATTGCATAGAGTTCATCTCATTTAAAAAATAAACTTTGGGCAAATAAGGCAGGTTAAATTTTGTATTCAATTTCTGAAGCACATCGAACTCTTCTTGTAACCACTGCCTGCCAGTATCTGAAACAGCCACATTTAACCCAAATTTTACTCTATCCTGCTTGAGAATTACTTCGACACTGGCAGGATGGTATAAAGACCCATGTTTTTCAGAGCGGATAATGATTTCATTGATTTCTTTTCTCTGGATTTCCTGCCCGAGTTTCTTACTTGCTGCATCGAGGAGAGGTTTTAATTCATCCCGGACTATGAAGTCTCTTATGGAGCAGAAATATCTTTTGTAAGGAGTCTTTAATGCATCGCCTTCCAGTGGCAGGTGCCATTTCTTCTTATCTGCAGGGATATCACCATAGGGAGAAGATATAAGATATTTTATAAGTGGACGAAAAAGCATTCTGAATAATTGTTGAAAAATTTATTTCAGCTTTTCAATAGCCTCTATTGCTAATTGTGCAACTGTTTTTTCTTTTAACTCTCCTTCTTCATACAAGAAGAGACGCTGGTTATCTGTTTCGAGTTTTTTCAATTCTTCTTTTGCATCAGGGAATCCTAACCCACCTAATGTCCAAGCAGCATAACCACGTAGAGTAGGGTCAGGATTTTTCAAAAAAAAGCTAAGAAAGGGATAGGCTTTTTTCACCAGATCCGGTTTTTTCTTTGCAATCATTCCGATAGCCCATGTGACTTCTTTCCAGAAGTTTTTATATTGCAAAAAAGAGACCAAAGAACGACTAAATTCTCCAAATAGGTCTGGGTTCTTACTAATTGTTGCTCCTACAGCTTCAAGAGCACCCCATGCTGATGAGGCAGAATCTGCGGCGCTCAAGAGGAGACGATTTAAAAATTTACTGATAACATCCGGCCTTTTATTTCCTATTTTTGTGCATACGTCGCTGAATATCTCGACTATCTTCCAGCGAAGACGCTCATCAGGCGTATAGAGCATACGAAGGAGTTCAGGAATTACTCGCGTATCTTCTTCAGAGAGGACAAGAATTTCTTCAAACTTGTTCTCTGATATATACCTGCGAACCTTTTCTCTTGAGAACTTCTCAGAGTGTAATTTAGTAGGAGAAGGTGGAAGTACGACCTTTATTTTTTCTTTAACCTTTTCGCCTGTAACTTCCTGGAATTCTCTACCGAGTTTTACAAAAATCAGTACTCCCCTGACGGCACGATCTTCAAGGACCCTGCTGGGAACAACTTTATGAGTTATGCCATCGTAATTTTCTACAATGGCGTCTAAATAATCTTCCCCTGCTGAGAGTGAAAAGGCAAGATAATCATCATAATTACAGGCAAATAGTAGGGCTTCAACAAAGGCAGCCCCTCTGTTGTGTCCTGTAGCATCATAGGCATAGACAGCTCCGCAATGATCACAAACACCAAGGGGGAACTCACGAGGCTTTCTCTCTTTTAATTCCTTTGGTTGCTCAATGAGATAGTTACAAAAAGGACACTTAGGTTCTCTCAGTTCTATCGGCGATCTCATTTTTTGGATTTACTAACTAATACAAACGCATTAAATCCTTTTACATTGTCATTGCAAGCGACCAACGGGAGCGTAGCAATCTTGCTTCATAAATTCGGGATTGCTTCGTCGTTTCACTCCTAGCAATGACACTTTACTTAATGCGTCTGTATTAATTCTAATCATTGCTATGGCTTAAAGGTCTTTATTTCGTTGATCATTTCTTTCTCTATATATTCTGAAACCCATGCTCTATCGGGGTTCTCTCTTCTTACAGAGAGCAATTTTTCTGCATATCCCTTGGCTTTTTTGTATCCAGCCTTTCGGGCGTCTTCAATGAGTTCCCAGTCCCCCGACTCAGTAAATTTCTCAAAGGCATTGACTATCTCCGGAAATAGAAGTTTTCTGTAACCACCGAGGAAAACAATGTAAAAGCCGAGTGAGCCTTCCTTCCGGCTTTCGATGATATATCTAATCATACCTCGCTCAGAGGTATCCGATAGCAGGTCTTTAACACCCCGGGAAAAGAATTCAGCCTTTCTGCCTGAAAGATCAAATAGTAAGTTCCTCCATTCGTCCCCAAGCTTTTCTCCTTCAACTGCCTCACCCAGCTCATGGTAGACATATGTCTCTACCTCGGACAAAGCAACCTGAGACATCTTCCCGTCTACGTCCTCTGATGGCTCCTCATCAGGAGTAATACCGTATTTTGAAAATGCAAATGTAAGAGGACTCTTCGGGCCTCTGAGTCTCAGTTCCTCAAATCTTCCCCAAAGGAGAAGCTTGGTCGTATCTACCCTTGCAAAGATGACTCCATCCTGCATCATGGCAGGATAGTCTGCTAAGTCTCGTGCATATTCACTTCCTGCTATATACACCACACAGCCATCTACTGCTCGCTTGGATATGAGGTCTGCGAGGAAAAAAGAGGGCTTCATGCGAAGGCCGTAGCCAGCACCATAGATGAGTTTTTTTTTCTCTAAAGTTGCATTGATTCTTGCAACCTCAAAGGGCCCGTAGGCAGTTTCGCCAATAACAATATCTTCAAGGTCTTTATCCTGGAGCTCTTTCCAGATGACTTCCCTCTCTGACATCCATTCGGAAATCTCTTTATGAGGTATACCTTCCCAGAGCTTTAAACCTCTTTCACTCCGATAAAGCTCTCTGAGTCTGAGCAGAAGGCCACAAATAGAATACTCACCCCAGAACTTTGCATCAGAGATGTTACAGTTTCTTTTAACCTGGGATATAACGGCTTCCATGTTCATCAGGAAATATTTTATCAGAAAAAGGGAGGAAAGTAATTAGCTCTTATATTAACAAGTCAAGAATATTTAGATAGCAAGAGAGCTTTGGTCAGGATCTAACTACAAGCATTGATACTTGAAAGCGGGCTTTAATATAATAGTGCAAAGAGAAAACTGAAATTGGCCAAACAATTTAATGATCCCCCGGAAATCATGTCTTCAGAAAAACAGGTTACAATTATCACAAAATCCCTCCTTAAACTTGCATCAAACGGAGCGGTTCAAACAGAACTGCCGGATATTGATCAATATGTGAAAAACTTCATGACAGAAAGAGAAAAAGGAGATCCAGCCTCACAAGAATACGCACTGCTATATCTTTACGCCCGGTTGCACAGCGCAGGCAACATATATTCTCCATCCGAGAAGGATCTCTTCAAAAAGAGGAATGCTTATTCATGCCACCCTGGTGGGCTTTCACCGCTCATCCTGGCAGAACAGTTTATCAGACCCGAGTCAGTTGTCGCTGACCTCGGCGCAGGCAATGGACTACAGGGACTGTTGCTTCAGTGTCTGTACCCACACCGTAAAACACTCCAGATAGAGCTTTCCTCGGAATTGATTCGTGTTGGCAGAATTTTTCAAAAGATACTCGGCATCGGCGATGATCGCATAGAATGGGTTCATGATGACATCATCAATGTATCCCTTGAAGCAGTTGATTTCATTTATCTCTATCGGCCGGTAAGACCCCTTGAAGGTGGAAAAGAGGTTTATCATGCTATTGCCAACAAGCTTGCTGCAATGAATAAGCCACTTGTTGTCTTCAGCGTAGCTGACTGCCTTGCTGAATTTCTGGATGAACGATTTTCTGTTTTTTATTCGGATGGTCAGCTAACCTGCTTCTCTTACGAGTCTTAGTCATACTGAGCCCTTCGAGAAATTCCCAACTGATTGATATAAGCCGATTGACAGGTGATGCAAAAAATAAAATCCCCCAAAAACAGTCGATAAAACCTTGATATAAAGCCTCACGGGAGCAAACATGTCAAAA
>JBFLXE010000106.1:0-9691 GCA_040757455.1 Nitrospirota bacterium | reverse complement strand
CCATAATCCGTAATCATCTTTCTCAGTCTGGAAATGGAGAGTCTGTCTTTCGGCAAAATTAAACTACTTCCGTGCATATTTCATAGGATCACCAGTTGGGTGGGGTTTAAACTATTCGCTAATCCGCAGTTGCCTTCAGGGCAACTGCTTCCTGCCAGGACCCGTGAATTTTGCCTCATTCAGGCCCTCCATTTCTTTACGGATTATGGTCTTATTGCACAAAAACAAAAAATAATGCTATATGTAATAAGTGGAAATTCCCAAACATATACTTGTGGTCGATGACGAGGCTGACCTTGTTGATCTCGTCTCTTACAATCTCAGGAAAGAAGGGTTCACCGTTGATTCATCTTCAGACGGTGAGACAGCTCTCTCAAAGATAAGAAAAAACAGATATGACCTTGTTATTCTCGATCTCATGCTCCCCGGTCTTCAGGGCATTGAGCTCTGCCGGATTCTGAGGAATGATCTGAAGACAGCGGGGTTACCGATTATCATGCTCACTGCAAAAGGGGAGGAAGTGGACAGGATACTTGGCCTCGAGATGGGGGCCGATGATTACGTCACAAAACCCTTTAGCCCCCGGGAACTGCTTGCAAGAGTCAAGGCAGTTTTAAGAAGATCCCCGGAAAAAGTCGCCTCTCAGAGAATACTCAAGATAGGAGATATTGAGATCGACAGGGAAAGATACACCGTCACCGTAAAGGGAAAACCAGCCAAACTGAGCGCAACCGAGTTCAAACTCTTGCTCTTTTTGGCTGAGAGGAAGGGCAAAGTATTCAGCAGAGGTCAGCTTCTTGACGCCATATGGCGCGACGAGGCATTTGTCGAGCCAAGAACGGTCGATGTACATATACGGAGATTAAGGTCCAGTATCGAAGAAGACCCGGCAAACCCTAAATACATCAAGACCATGCGCGGCATCGGATATTTCTTCAATGGTAAATGAAGCTTCCCGGGCAGACCCGAAATTCCCATCAATGAAAAAAAAGAATATTTTGGGGAATAATTGGCTGTGTTCAGAAAGATACTTTTCATCTATTTGATAGCTTCTGTCTTACTTCTCGCCTCCCTCGAATTCTATCTTTCAAGTGCTGTCAAAAAAAATTATATCCTGAATCTCAAGGAAAATCTCATCTTACAGTCCCGGCTGATCGCTGAACGAATACCCTCTTCTTTTAACGATCTCGATGGATTCTGCAAGAAATATAAAGAGCTAACCGGAGCAAGGGTGACCATTATCGACGATTCCGGCCGCGTCCTTGGAGATTCGGACGAGCTGTCAAAAAACATGGAAAATCATGCTGACAGGCCGGAGATAAGGGAAGCAGCCATCGGAGGTATCGGAAGCTCCATAAGATTCAGCAGGACCCTTGAAAAAAATCTGTTTTATCTTGCGATCGGAATTGACCAGGATTCCCGGAGAAGATTCGTCAGGCTTTCCATGCCCCTTCAGGACGTCGAGGCTGCTGTGAACAGTTTAAGAATGAATATCTTGATCGTATCCGTCGGCGTTTTTTTCCTCATAGTGACTGTCGGGCTTGTGCAGACAAGAAAAATGACACGATTGATTCGGGAGATCGCCTCCTTTTCGAAAGAGGTAGCCGCTGGAAATTTCAGAAGACGGCTTTTCCTGAAGCAAGAAGGCGAACTGGGGGAACTCGGCAAAAATATCAATGAAATGGCGCAGGAACTGAATACCAGACTTCAGCAAAGCGAGGAGGAAAAACAAAAAATAGAGGCAATCCTTAAGAATATGTCGGATGGTCTTATCCTCACTGATACAAAAGGAAAAATCATCCTGAGCAATACCGCCTTCATAAGCCTTTTCGGAATAGCATCCGGAGTTGAGGGCAGGACCCTCGCAGAGATCCTGAGAAAAACAGAACTCATTGATGTCATAGCGAATGTCGTCGAAAGCAGAGAGAGAATATCTCTTGAAGTAGAGATCAGTTATCCGCGAGAACTCTATGTGATGACCACCGCGGCTCCTCTTATGACGAAAGGCGAAGTTTCGGGTGTTGTTTTGACATTTCATGACATTACTCGTCTCAAAAAGCTTGAGCAGATAAGAAAAGATTTTGTGGCAAATGTTTCCCATGAAATCAAAACGCCCATCACGGCAATAAAAGGTTTTACCGAAACTCTTCTCGAGGGCGCCGTTAATGATGAAGAAAACGCACGTAAATTTCTCAAAACGATAAAGAACCACAGTGAACGTCTGAATTCCCTGGTGAGTGATCTTCTGACTCTCTCCAGGATAGAGCTTGGCGACATAAAAATAGAAAAGGCAGACGTGGACATCGGCGACGTTGTTGATGCGGTCTTTGCGACCTTAAAAGAAAGATCTCAGGTAAAAGGTCTTTATTTGAAAAAACAGGTGGAATCCGGATTGAAGGTAAAAGCGGATAGAAATCGTCTGATTCAGATACTTCTCAATCTGGTAGATAATGGCATTAAGTTTACCGAAAAAGGCGGGATAACCATAAGAGTTCAAAGTTCATGGTCCGGGGTTAAAGAGAAAGAGGGAAAATCGCATCCCCGAGAGTTTATGGAAATCTCTGTAGAAGATACGGGCGCAGGTATTGCTAAAAAGCATCTCCCACGCCTCGGCGAGCGATTTTACAGAATTGACAGCGCACGATCGAGAGAGCTTGGTGGAACCGGTCTCGGCCTCGCCATTGTAAAACATCTCGTTAAAGCGCATGGCTGGGACATGGAAATAGAAAGCGAACCCGGGCAGGGCACAAAAATAAAGATCATCTGCCCTTCGTTGTAATAGAAACTTCACTTCTCTGTAATATTCCTGTAACAATTTGCAGTTAAATTAGACCTGTGCATGATACGGACAGAACATTTCAGGATTTCGCTCTCTGCCTGCACAAGTAGAATCAAAAATAGAAGAAGGAGGAAACCCTTATGAAAAGGAAGCTGTTGGCTTTGGTCGTGAGTCTCTTCTGCCTGATGTTTTTTACAGGGATATCTATGGCGGCAGAGGAAGAGATATCTGAAAAAGATATCGAAACAGTAGTAAAGGCGTTAAAAGGTTTTAAATTTGGATTGCTGTGGTATCTATCTTATCAAAATGGCGTGGACGGCAAAGGCAGTGATGAAGGGTTCAGTCAGTTCGCCATAAAAAGAGGCTATTTCAGGGTTACCAAAGAATTCCTCCCTTGGTTCGATGCGCATATGACCTTCGACGTGACCACGGTAAAAGACCCTGAGGATGAGCCAGAGGACAAACCGAACAATCTCGACGGCTCGATTGCATTGCGGATTAAATATGCATACGGTAAGTTCAAATTTCCTGATTTTGCATTCCTCACAAAGCCCTTCGTGGAATTTGGTGTTGTTCATATGCCATGGCTTGACTTTGAAGAGCACGTAAATTTCTACCGCTGTCAGGACACGATGTTTCTTGAAAGAAATGCAACCTTCAATTCAGCCGACATTGGAGCAACATTTGTCTCCTTGCTGGGCGGAACAATGGACGAGGAGTATCAGAAAAAAGTTAACCATTATTATCCGGGTCGCTACGGTAGCGTGGCTTTCGGAATTTTTAACGGCGGCGGCTATCATGCCTCGGAGAAGAACGAAAACAAAGTTCTTGAGGGGCGTCTAACGGTCAGGCCTTTGCCTGATATAATTCCAGGACTTCAGCTGTCATATTTTGGGATTACCGGCAAGGGTAATAAGGACACTGATCCGGACTGGAGAGTAAACCTTGGATTTGTAAGCTTTGAACATGAGTATCTCGTGCTCACCGGACAGTATTACCAGGGCAAAGGATATCAAAAAGGAGATGACGAAAATGACAAAGATGGATATTCTGTCTTTGCTGAATTGAAACCCCATAAGAAGTTCAGTGTCATCGGAAGATATGATTTCTTTGATCCGAATGACGACGCAGACGATGACGAGAACAGAAGATATATTGCAGGCATCGCTTATCATCTCCACAAGCAGCACAACAACATGATCGTCCTCGATTACGACCATGTCGATTATGAAAATCCTAACCTCGAAGACGACAAGAGAATACAGCTTACATTGCAGGTTGCCCTTTAGTTATTGGCTGATTTCAAGTGATGCCGTATGTTGCTCTTGACGGCTTTACCTCCTCAATGCTACTGTTTCTTATGGCGGCGTCTCCTTTCTTTTAATTAAAATTTTTGGCTATTATAAGGATGCGCCGCCTTATTTACTTTTTCCACACTTTTTGATTATAGCCCGGTGACGGATTGAAGATCTTACTCATCTATCCTTATTTTATTGACGAAAGGCTCCATGCAGAGGACGTCCGAGTGGTGCCGATCGGCCTTTATTACATCGGCGCAATCTTAAAAGAAAATAATTATGACGTCGAAATACTTAACTGGCATGACATCAACAAGACATCTCATGCCATAGAAGAGATATTGAGAAAGAAGAAGCCTGACGTACTGGGCTTTTCCATAGTCAACGCAAACCGATGGGGCGGTATTGATATTGCAAGAATCGCAAAGAGAATTCTTCCGGAAGTGACAATAGTCTTTGGTGGAATTGGCGCAACTTTTCTCTGGAAGCATCTGCTGAAGCATTTCGCGGAAATCGACTTTGTGGTATTGGGGGAAGGAGAAAATAGCTTCCTCAATTTGGTTGAACACGTCAAGGAAAGAAACTGCGGAGGAATCGACAAAATCAAGGGGATTGCATTCCGAAGTGGAGAAAAAATAATAAGAACGGCCCAGGCTGAGATGATTCATGACCTGGATCAATTGCCCATGCCCTCAAAATATTTCGAATTTCAACATCTGGTATCATCCCGGGGCTGTCCGTCGAACTGCACTTTCTGCGGTTCTCCCGTTTTTTGGGGACGCAGAGTCAGATTCCACTCTCCTGAATATTTTGTCGGACAAATGGAACAGTTGTACCAGAAGGGTATCAATTTCTTTTTCGTCTCCGACGACACCTTCACTCTCAATAAGAATCGCGTCATCGGGATCTGCCAGAAGATAATCGAAAAGGGTATGAATATAAGATGGGTCAGTATTTCACGTGTAAACCATGTTGACGAGGAGATTCTCTATTGGATGAGGAAGGCGGGGTGCATACAGATCAGTTACGGAGTTGAAAGTGGTTCGGAAAAGATAAGAAATGTCCTTAACAAGAAAATCAGGACGGATGAGATTAAGAAGGCCTTTGCCCTCACCACACATTACGGAATAATGGCACGTGCCTATTTTATTTACGGGTCGCCAGGAGAGAGCAGGGAGACTATTCAAGAGACGATAAAACTGATCCATGAGATAAAGCCCCTGAGCGTCATTTTTTATATCCTTGATATATTCCCGGGCACCGCTCTATACGAAGATTTTAAGAACAGGACTAAACTAAACGATGACGTGTGGTTGGAAAGAATAGAGGATATTATGTATTTTGAGACTGATCCCCGTTTGACAAAGGATATGATTCTAACTTTCGGAGAAGAGCTGAGATCTGATTACCACTGCCATCTTCCGGATTTTGCACGCAGCCTCAACCTGGTCGATAAAGCGGACCTCTATGAAGGCCATGCCGATTTTCTCTCAAGGCTTGCCATGACCTTCAGCCATGGTGACTATGCGGCAATTGACGACATACCCGAAAAGGAGCAGGTTGCACTATGCCTTTACGAGAAATCTCTGGAATATCATCCGGTTCCCGCAGCTTATCTTGGATTGGGGATTATCAAGCAGAAGCAGGGCAAATATGACGAATCTGTCCGCATACTTTCCGAGGGTCTGGGACGGTTCCCGGATGACGGGCATATTGCGATGTGTCTTGGCATAAGCCACATGAACCTGGGTCAATATCAGGAAGCTCTCAAATGTTTTCTCATGTTTCCTGATTCACAGCAATCTTTACAGTACGCGTCCGCCTGTTGTCATGCTCTGGGAGATTTTGAAAAGGAGAGGTCACTGCTCAGAAGATTGAAAGGTGATTGACGGCGGGTTTCAGATGAATCTTCCGTACTCGTTGAATTGTGATGACCTGAGGGATTACATCGAGATGCTCACGGGCAAATCAGTGACCCTCAGTCTGACGGACAATTCCGTCCGCATGGTGACGGTCAAATCCGGAGAGGATGCGGTTTCCGTAAGACTCCACTGGATATTCCTGCATGCCGGCACTGAAGTCATCAACGAGGTCGCTAGCTTTATTAAAAACCCAAAGGGGAGGACACCTCTCATCAACAAATTCATCGACGAAAACCGGAATTGTCTCAGACAGAGAAATCCCAGAACGTTCAATGAAAAGACTCAGGGAAAATATCATGATCTGCAAGAGCTGTTTGCTTCACTCAATCGCGAATATTTTGAAGGCAGAATCAGCGCATCGATCGACTGGGGAAGAGGAAGTCTTCGACGCGCCGTCAGGAAGCGCACGCTCGGCAGTTACTGCAGACGCAGTAATGCTATACGGATTAGCCCCGTTCTGGACAGGAAAAATGTCCCGCGGTATTTCATAAAATATGTGATCTACCACGAAATGCTCCATAGCGACATTGTCGAGGACAGGCGAAATGGCAGGAGAGTCGTACATTCCTCTGAATTCAAAAGACGCGAGAGAATATTTAAGGAATATCGGAAAGCCATGTCATGGGATGAGAAACATTGACCCGGTGTAAAGCCATCATCATTTTTTGTCAGCCTCTCCAAACAATGTCTGAACCCGGCGGATTCTTCTCGCAAGCTCCCGCAAAGCTTCAATGAGTGTTGTTCCCTTATCCATCATGTCCCTCACAAACTCTGCCTTTGCCAATTCATTGATCACATGCTCGGTTGTGCCAGTCACCTCGCATATGTTCGTCCCCTCCTTGAGCTGATGTTCGATGCAACCCTCTATCTCCTGAGGCGTGAACTTCTTTGCAAGTTCGCGTATCTCTCTTACATGTATATCCTGTCTTTCCATGGAGACAAATTTTCCATACACTTAATAGGTTTGATTTTACTCAAGAAAATGGCCATTAATCAAGATTCTGCTTTCAAAGCCAGTTGAAAAATGCATAGCATGAGGAAGACCGCTCAAAACCTCAATAAGACACCAAGCTCTTTAAGAGTTTCCTGGTGCAATGGATTATTCTCACGATAAGCCTATTTGTCATTGTTCTGCAATCCTCAATGATTTCTTTGGGTATCACCTCCTGTATACCTTGATTTCACGTTTTATCTCATATCCTGTCTTTTTTAGCTTGTCAAACACTTAATCTTTTCCATTTTCAAAGACCTCTGCAAGAAGAGAGTTTTTTCAATCGATATGAAATCTGACTGTTGTCCAAAATCAAAAAGATTCATCAGGAGAAGAAAAATGTTTTGGTGTAACTCCTTGATTTTAAATGGCGGGAGCGTGTGGGAATCGAACCCACCCTGCCCGTTTGTAACAGGCAACACTGGATTTGAAGTCCAGGAGGGACACCAGAACCCTATACACTCCCGTGCTTGATTTTAAAAGATTTTTCATCATTAAGGCAACCATCTCCTTCCCCGACCCGGGTCGGTAACAGGCATACTTAAAGCCCACCAGGGAAATAACCTTTTGATACTCGGTGAATCTGTCATCAGGACTCTCCGTCTATACAGCGGTTTTCTTGAGAAAATTTCTGATCACGGTCTTGAATTCATCAGGTCTGTCCACATAACAGGCGTGCCCGGCTCCTTTAATGACATATGTCTCGGAGTTTTTCACATGAGCAGTAATTATCTTCGCGTTATCCGGCGGAGAAATGTTGTCAGCTTCACCCCATATGGCAAGGAGGGGCACAGAAATTTTTGCCAGCCTGGTCGCAAGACTATTCACGTTCACGGGGCCGGCGAGTATTCCAGCCCTTGCATCGTAACTCAGAGACAAATATCTCAGCGTTACTTCTCCACTGATCGATGCTCCGAGCAAAACCGGCTTGTCAATGTTCAGTGTCTTTAGCATCTCGCGCAGGAATTCCGCATATTCATCCCTGTTCCCCGCATGAAACTTATCTGACTTGCTCTTTGCTCCATATGGCATATCGAAGGCGTAGACGCTGTATTTCTCGGCGAGCTCGTCAAACAAACCCACCTCCACCCAGGTCTCTGCCAGAAAGCTGAAACCGTGAAGGAGCACAAAAGGGTTGCCGGTTCCTTTCATAAGATAGCGTATCTTCAATCCTCTTATAGTCGTCCAATTTTCCATTGATTTCCCTTCTCCAATAATATCAAATTCTATCACAATTCACGCTGTCCAAAACATTCAGTAGAAGGCATATTGCTCGATTTCTGATCAAAATAAATTACCGCTCTGACACGTTGAGGTGGAAAACAGCATGGTACGAAGAGTTTTAGGGTCACGCGTGCAAGAGTCGTGGAAACTTGTCTTAAGAAAGGAGGCCGATCCTCTTTTTTGTTCAGGGCGAAATGCCCTATTAGTTGCAAAAGACATCGGATGTAGTACAGGAGAACGTAATTATAATCTAAGAAAGAAAATATAGTTGTGTAGGTAATCGGGAGAGTTTGTTATAATAGCTTAGTGTTCTTGGACCACATTAAGTCCAGAGGAGATTTATGGAAGATATTCGAGATATGGCACTAAAGATTTTCCACGCCTTCGAGGATTTGTATTTTGAGGGGGACAAGGGAAAGATATTTGAAGAAATTTTTGCGAGGTATTTCCCCCTTGTAGAAATTGACTGGCATATGGATGTCTATGATGTGCTGGTATCACTCGGAACCAATTACCAGGCGCAGTTCGACAAAATGGTACTCGAGTTTAAAGCGCACTCTCTTATCAGCGATTGATTCTAACCAGACTCCTGCCCCACAGATTATTTTGGACAATTATGACAAAAACACCAATCGAAAGGAGAACGCCATGTATCTTAATAAAATTGTCATAGTATTTTTTGCTCTGTTCTTGATTTTTGGTGCGCAAAGAGGCAGAAGACAAAAGTGACAAGCGAATCTGTACAACCGGGCACTCAGGTGACATTTCAGGGAAAGCCCCATAAACTCCTGGGAGCACCTATAAAAATCGGCGGAAGCCTGCCTTCTGTCAGTCTTGTGGATGCAATGACGCTGTCTGAGGTAGACCTTTCGAAGGAAAAGGGATCGGTGCTCCTTTTGAGCATTGTAGCGTCAATTGACACGCCCGTTTGCGAGGAGCAGACACATTACCTTGGTGAAGAGGGTGATCGTTTAGCCCAGCGTGTCAAGAGGATCGTCATCAGCCGGGACACACCTTTTGCGCAGAAGCGTTTTGCCGAAGAAGCAAAACTGAAAGATCTTCAGTATTTGTCGGATTATAAGGAAGGAGCTTTTGGCCGCTCAACCGGTCTCCTTGTAGAAGATCTCATGCTTCTGGCTCGTTCGGTCATTATCGTGGATGGGAAAGGGGTAATTCAATATATCCAGGTGGTGCCGGAGATTACGCATCTTCCCGACATGGACGCAGCATTCAAAAAAGCACTCGAAATCGCAGAAGCAAAGTAAGCGTCATTGAATATCAGCGATAAGTTCGCTGCCCGATGGATTTAGAGGCCTGAATTGTCGGTCGTAGCAAAATAGAAATGTCAGGTCTTAACAGGCTGTTGCCCAAATAATCGTAGAACAAAAAATTGAATAAGTTTATAATGCTGCATTCATCACAATATGAGGAGAAGAGAGACATGATGGGAATGCAGCAATCACCTCAAAGCAGTTTG
>JBFLXE010000105.1:0-9699 GCA_040757455.1 Nitrospirota bacterium | reverse complement strand
AAGGTGAGGGTTTAGACTTATTATGATACCCTCACCTCTATTGGCAGGAGGGAATTATTTGACTTTATCCATTGGATAATCGGCCTCTTTCCATGCTTTGATGCCACCCGGATATCGATAAACATTTTTGTATCCGAGTTTAACTGCCCACATAGCACCATTATGACTACGTGCGCATTTAACAAAGCCGCAATAAATCACTATTGGACGGTCTTTATCAGGGCCAAGAAGTTTTTCAAACGCCTCTTTTCTTTTATCGTCAAGACTGGTTACTTCAGGAATCGGAAATTCAAATTGGACCGCACCAGGGACGTGCTGCTTCTTATAGCTGTCTTCATAAGGCATCGTGTCAACTATCAGCATGTTCTTTTTTTGCTCAATCCATTGTTTCAGTTCCTGAGTTGATACAATCTTGTAGCCTCCGCGTTCTACTTCACGAGCAAACTTTATAGCAAGTTGCTCATTTTCCAGTTCCTTGGTTCCCCAGATGGCAAAACTGTTACCCGCCATAATAAGGGTGAAAGCAAGACACAGAAAGAGTATCCCCGCACATTTCATGCTATGCTCCATTCTAATTCCTCCTTGGTTTTAGTTTTTCAAGTACTGAAAATGTTATAGACGCTGCACCACTTCTCATTCGACTGTAAAGAAACAAATAAAAAACTCCGGTGATCATAATGAGATCCCTATAAAAAGCGTTTTTCAGGCCGTTAAGTCCTCTTAATTCTTGCGCTGTAAAACATCCGCAGTCGATTTCAAGATTCCTGAGGATGCCGTACCATAAAACAAAGACGAACGTGACAAGGAGTCCGAAGATGACCCCAAGACTTCCCCGAATATTCAATATGAGGCCAAGCCCGGCCAGGAGTTCCAATGAAGGAATGCCTATTGCGACAGGAGCCAGCAGGATTTCGGGTACCAGGTCATACTGGGAAATGATTCTCGCGAATGCCCTGGGATCAATGAGTTTTATAAATCCAGCATACACAAATATTGAACCAAGCGCGAAGCGTATGAGCCAGTAAAGCCAACGGGAACTAATGATTATTCGAAAATATCTCATGACGATGTAAAAGAAATATTTTCTCAATAAATAACATTTATCTAAAATTCTAGATTAATAAAAAATATAAGTCTAATATTAAATATCTATAATTAAGGGCCCACCTATAGCTTTCATTTTGGCAAAGTTCTGGGAAGCTCTGGTCTCACAAATTTTTTTGGCGATCTATTTAAAAAATGTGATAAAATGAAATAAAACTTCATAGTGGAGGTCTAAGGGATGTGTCTCGCTATACCATCGAAGATTATCAGAATAGAAGATTCTAAAGCCACAGTCGATGTTTATGGTGCGCAGCGCAATATCAGTCTTATGCTTCTGGAAGAGCCAGTAAATATCGGGGATTATGTTATCGTTCACGCTGGCTTCGCCATTCAGAAACTTCAGGAGGATGTTGCAAAGGAAACGCTGGGATACTTTGACCAGTATTTGAGAGCAGAAGAAGAGCTGGCAGAACCGAACCGGAGAAAAACGAGGAAAAGAGCTAAAAAAAGAGGCGTTCTTTCTTAGATCGATTTAGGCCAACTCAGTAATTCCCCTGTTATTTCGCAATCTGAGCTTGTCATATTTTATGCCTTTATGGTAATCTCCTTTACCAATCTTTTGTTCCTTCAGGGAAAATGTAGATGCTGAAAAATGATCGATGGATCAGGAAAATGGCCGTAGAGGGAATGATCCAGCCTTTCAATAAGGAGCAGATCAGAAAGGGGGTCATTTCCTATGGCGTTAGCTCATATGGTTATGACATGAGGATAGCTGATGAGTTCAAAATCTTCACGCCTCTCAATACTTCTCAGATCGATCCAAAGAATTTCGACGAACAAAATTTTGTGGATTTTAAAGGTGACGTCTGCCTCATCCCGCCGAACTCATTCATCCTTGGACTTTCTGTAGAATATTTCAAAATCCCGAGAGGGATGCTGGCCATCTGCCTTGGAAAATCAACTTATGCAAGGTGCGGTCTGATTGTGAATGTGACGCCTCTTGAACCCGAATGGGAGGGTCGTGTGACAATAGAAATCTCGAATACGGCTCCTCTCCCTGTAAAAATATATGCAAATGAAGGGATAGCTCAGCTGGTCTTCATTGAAGGTTCTGAAGTTTGCGAGATATCCTATGCTGACAAGGCGGGTAAATATCAGACTCAGAAAAGAATAACGCCAGCCAGAATTTAGCAAATCAGAGCACGGGGGAAAAGGTGCCGGCAAGTGACAGATTAATACTCGCTCTTGACGTTCCCGAACATGATTATGCTCTTGATCTTGTAGAAAAATTTAAGGATCATGTGGGGATCTTTAAGGTAGGTTATGAACTATTTATCTCCTCGGGACCCAGGATAGTTCACGATATCAATAATAAGGAAAAAAAGGTTTTCCTCGATCTGAAATTACACGATATATCCACCACTGTTTCAAAAGCTGCTGTTGCAGCAACAAGGCTTGGAGTTCATATGTTAAACGTGCATACTTCGGGCGGACTCGATATGATGAGAAAATGCATGGACAGTGTTGTGGAGGTATGTCTTAAAGAAAATATTAATCGACCGAAAATCCTCGGTGTCACAGTTCTTACAAGCATAACCAAAGATGTTTTAAGAAATGAACTTGGCATTCAACACAGTCTAAAAACACATGTGAGACATTTGTCCGGCCTTGCTTTAAAAGCAGGACTTGACGGTGTTATTGCATCTGCAAAGGAGGCCGAGACAATCAGGGGCCACTGCGGAAGAGGATTCCTTATAGTGACACCCGGTATCAGACCTTCCTGGACACCGCCTGATGATCAGAAAAGGACTGTTACGCCAAAAGAAGCTATAAGGGCGGGAGCAGATTATCTCGTAATTGGAAGGGCCATCTTGCAGCAATCTGATCCATTAAAGGCTATGGAACTCATCAGTCTCGAAATGCTTTCCGCCTAATCATAGATGTTTCCTAATTTTCTAATAAAGACTTAGTATTTCTATCAAGTATCTTGAGGCCGACGAGCGCAACCGAAAAATCAGTTTTTCGAACTATCCAGGCAATCTGCGCCTGTCCGTGATAGTTACCGATGCTGACGCTTGCAATGTCGCCGGTGGGTATTGAAAATTTGTGCGGTATCTCTATACCTAATCCACTTTCGGAAAGGTTGAATGTGCTAGCTTCAAACTCGCTCCCTTTATAAAAAATAGTGAGAGGTATTTTTTTTTGACCCTGTATTCATTCCTTTTTTCGATTCCGTATTTACCGCTAAAGGAAGTGCCGCAATACGGACAGGGCCTGAAGCTTTCCACACATGCCGTATATGAGTCCTTTCTGCATGACGGACATATGAGTCTTATCACATTTCCTCCTCGTTCATGATTTTTATCAGGTAAAACGCACTCTTATTTATAACTAACACAACCTAAAAACAAATGGTATCGGAATATATATATTTTTACCGTAGTAATATGAACAATTTTTGTGTAGTAGTATTACTACAACGCCCAATATTAGCCTTAAGATTTTGACTATTTTTCTTGCAAACTCAAGGAGCATCCGATAATATTTTTACAATGATTGATCATTTCTTTAAACCACAATCAGTAGCAATTGTTGGTGCATCGAGGACACCTGGGAAGGTGGGCCACGATATTCTCAGGAATATAGTTGATTACGGCTTTGAAGGTCAGGTTTATCCGGTAAATCCGACGGCTACTGAAATTTTAGCACTGAAGGCATATCCTTCTCTTCTCGATGTTCCAGGCGAAATCGATCTGGCAATTATTGTGGTTCCTCCCGGAAATGTCTTACAGATAGTAGAAGATTGTGGTAATAAAGGCATTGACGCTGCCATAATCATAACCGCGGGTTTCAGAGAGAGCGGATTGGAGGGAGCCAAACTCGAGCACGAATTAATAAAGACGGCAAAAAAATCTGGTGTCAGATTCATAGGTCCGAATTGCCTTGGACTGATTGATACTCATTCGAAACTTAATGCTTCATTTGCTGCAGGTATGCCCGCAAGAGGAAGCATCGGTTTTTTTTCCCAATCAGGAGCGCTTTGTCTCGCTGTTCTTGACCGGGCTCTCCCGGATGAGATAGGTTTTTCGAAATTCATTAGCATGGGCAATAAAGCGGACATTTCAGATATTGAGATTATGCTGGCTCTTGCTGAGGATGATAATACTAAGGTCATCCTGGGTTACATCGAGGGAGTTACGGATGGAAAAAAATTCATGGAAGTCGCACAAAATGTATCTAAAAAGAAACCATTCATCATCCTAAAGTCCGGGATAACAAGTGCGGGTGCGAAAGCAGCATCCTCGCACACTGGCGCTCTGGCCGGCCGTGAGGCTGCCTTTGACGCAGCATTCAAGCAGAGCGGAGTGATCCGAGCACACAGCATAAGCGAACTTTTCAATTATGCCCTGGCTTTTTCGACAAAGAAATTCCCAGCCGGTCCAAACGTAGCAGTGATAACAAATTCAGGCGGGCCTGGTATTCTGGCTGCAGATATATGTGATAAATCCGGCCTGCAACTGGTAACTTTGCATAAGGAAACGACGGATAAACTCAGGACATTCTTGCCTTCTTTTGCATCCTTTTACAACCCGATCGATATCCTGGGCGATGCCGGAGCTGAGCGGTATGAAAAGGCCCTTCATACCGTTCTTGACGATGACAAAATTCATGGGGCAATAGTGCTTTTGACTCCCACGGCGGTGGTAGATGTCGATGAGACAGCTAAAATGATCGCAAACATTGCCAATTCATCTGACAAGCCAATTCTCACATCATTTATGGGTAAAAAGAGCGTTGAATCCGGCTCTAAGATACTGATGAGACATAACGTTCCAAATTACGGTTATCCTGAAGAAGCGGTATACTCATTTAATGCGATATATAGATATCAGATGATGGTGAATAGGCCGGAAAAGGTTTATCCCGCTTTCAATGGAATGAAAGAGAAAGTAATGGACGTCTTCGAAAAGGCGGGAAGAGAAGGGCGTGATCGCCTGACTGAATCGCAGATTCATGAGGTACTGAAAGCCTATGGATTCGCACAGCCAAAGGGTTTATTCGCCAGAACATCCGAAGAGGCAGTGGCAGCAGCAAAAGGCATAGGATACCCTGTCGTGATGAAAATCGTCTCGCCTCAGATAGTCCATAAGAGTGATATTGGCGGCGTTAAGACGAATCTGAACAGCAAAAAAGACGTTGAAAACGCCTTTTTTGATATTACAACTCGTATCAGACATATCATGCCCGCTGCCGAAATTTATGGCGTTATGATCCAGGAGATGATAACCGGGGGCAAAGAGGTAATTATCGGGATAACAGAAGATCCGCAGTTCGGGCATATGATTATGTTCGGAATGGGGGGAATATACGTGGAGGTTCTGAAGGACATCTCTTTTAGGATTGTGCCTTTGAGCCGGGAGGATGTTCATGAAATGATCCGTGAAACCAGAACTTTTCCACTTCTGCGCGGCGTTAGAGGGGAGGCCGAAGCCGATGTGGAAGCGATTGAGAGATCTCTTCTCATCCTGTCGCAGATGGCGATTGATTTTCCTCAAATCATAGAGGCAGATATAAATCCACTTCTGGTGAAGAAAAGAGGAGAAGGTGTAGTGGCTATCGATGCACGGTTTACAATAGGAGGTAAATAAAATGGTACCTTTATACATAGGCTCCACATTGGGATATTCCGGCAAAAGTCTGGTTTCTATGGGACTGGGCTATAAGTTTAAAAAAGACGGGTTCAAGGTGGGATATTTCAAACCAGTAGGTATCCTGCCTGTTAAGGTGGAGGAAGTCCTGACGGACAAAGACGCATGGTGCATATACCGGGCCCTTGGTATGAAAGATCCGGTTTCTGATATTTGCCCGGTCGTTCTTACGCAAGAGCTCATTGTCAAGGGTTTTCTGGGTGACATAAAGGGGCTGGCATCTAAAATAGAAAAATCCTTTAAAAAAATATCCGGCGGCAAGGACATTATGATTATCGGAGGATACGGAAGCATATACACGGGAAACATTCTGGACATCCAGGGAATCAAAGTAATAAAACGTCTCGATGCAAAAGTTGTAATAGTCGTCAAATATGAAGGTGAATATATTGTTGATTATGTGCTTCAGGCAAGAAAAGACCTTGGCCGGAGGTTCCTGGGAGCGATCCTGAACAAAGTGACGCTCGACTTCAGACAGGGCGTTGAGGATCACGTACTGCCCTTTCTAAAAAGGAAAGGCGTCGATATTCTCGGTGTGATACCGCATGATTCTGTCGTGGGTTCAGTCACAATCGAGGAATTGAATGAAATGCTTGGTGGCAAGGTCTTATGCGGCCATGATAGGCTGAGCAATCTCGTTGAACAATTTCTCATCGGCGCAATGCAGGTAGACAAGGCGATCGAATATTTCAAGAAGACACGGAATAATGCGGTAATAGTGGGGGGCGACAGGGCCGACATCCAGTTATCTGCTATAGAATCAGGAAGCGTCTGCCTCATCCTCACAGGCGACTTATATCCCGGTGAGATAATAATTTCGAGGGCTGAAGAAAAAGACATTCCCATTATCGTCGTAAGGGATGATACGTATAGCGTGGCAAAAAAATTAGAGAAGCTCTCCGTAAGACTGAGGCTCAGGGATAAGGCAAAAGTAGCCCGCGGCATGGCACTGGTGGAAGAAAATGTGGACTTCCAGTTACTTTACAGCAAACTGGGGATAAAAATAGGCAATAGACTTTAGAGACTCCTCAATTTTTTGGAAACTGAACATATCTGTCCCCACTTTGTTGAACTTTTTTCTTGACATCGCCACGCATTTTGGTTTATAACTCCGCATGGAAATTTCACTTAAACTTAGCGACTATTTCTGCCCAAACGAATCGTGCGATGATCATGGCAAGCGGGGTCTGGGAAATATTGTCGTGTATCACAAATACGGAAAGAACCAGAGAAGACTCCTGAGGTGCAGGACCTGTAATTTGAAGTTCTCAGAGAGGCGAAGCACGATCTTTTTCGGTTTCCATACAAAGGAGTCGAAAATAAAAGAAGTCATTCTTCATCTTCTTGATGGCATGAGTTTTAGGGAGGCTGCAACCGCTTCGAGTCTGGATAAGGATACAGTCCAGAGGATATGGAAAAGATTCCTGTCTTACTGCGAGGAGACGATGGGCAATCTTCTGGAGGAATTCAATATAAAACTCGAGGACCTGATAATCCTTTTGCATAGAAGAATTCAAAAGAGGGTGAAAAGAAATGGGTAGAATTAGAGTTGCAATAGCCGGTGTCGGTAATTGTGCAAGTTCGCTGATTCAAGGAGTCGAGTATTATAAGAGGCTGGGTGAACATCCAGACTCATCTTTGGGTCTCATGCATTATGACCTGGGCGGGTATAAACCCTCGGACATCGAATTTGTGGCTGCCTTCGATATAGATAAACGGAAAGTGGAGAAGCCTCTGCGGGAAGCAGTCTTGGCCAAGCCGAACTGCACCAAGCTTTTCTGCAGTGATCTTCCTAATTTTCCTGTTATAGTCCGTATGGGAGAAATACTCGACAGCGTTTCACCTCATCTGATTGACTACCCTGAGGATCGACGGTTTGTTGTTGCCGAAAGAGAACCCTGCGACGTCGCTGAAATTCTTAAAGGGAGCGATGCCGACATACTCTTGAATTATCTTCCTGTTGGCTCCGAAAAAGCAACCGCCTCCTACGCAGAAGCGTGTCTTAAAAGCGGAGTGAGTCTAATTAACTGTGTTCCTGTATTTATCGCGTCAAATAAAGAATGGGTGGAACGTTTTCAGGAGAAAAACATTCCAGTGGTTGGTGATGATATCAAGAGTCAGGTGGGCGCAACGATAGTGCATCGGATGTTGACAAAGCTTTTCCAGGACAGGGGAGTGAAGATAGTAAATACGTATCAATTGAATGTCGGTGGCAACACCGATTTCTTGAATATGCTAAACCGTAACAGGGTCAAGTCAAAAAAGATATCGAAAACAGAAGCGGTTCAGTCACAATTACAAAATCCATTACAGGATGAAAATATCCATATAGGTCCATCTGATTATGTGCCATGGCTGATGGATAACAAGATATGTTTTCTAAGACTTGAAGGCAGAGGATTCGGCAACGTACCGATGACCCTTGAGATGAGACTTTCGGTAGAGGATTCTCCCAATAGTGCCGGGGTGGTTATAGACGCAATACGGTGCTGCAAAATAGCACGTGACAGAGGGGTAGGGGGGGTGCTCATATCGCCGTCGGCATATTTCATGAAGCATCCAATGATACAGTATCCCGATGAAGATGCAAGAGATATGGTAGAAGAATTTATACAGGGAAAAAGAGAGAGGTAACCCAGAAGAGTTTTGATGAAGCCATGCTCAGCGCTAAACTCGGCCATTTTCTTGATGGACCTCTTGGCACTATCGCAAAAAGGATCCCCTTAAGTCCGAATATTCTTACAGTCATCGGATTTCTATTTACTGTTGTTGCGGCTTTTGTTATACCCGTCAACATCAAACTTGGCGGAATTTTGATCTTAACGGGTGGCATATTTGACATGCTTGACGGCATTGTTGCAAGAACGGGAAGAAAGGTTACAAGATTTGGAGCATTCCTGGATTCTGTACTTGATAGATATTCCGACGCTTTCATCTTCCTTGCCATTGCCTGGTACCTTGCTGAAAGGGGCAGTCACACCGGTGTCTTTCTTAGCCTTGGAACCATGGTAGGTGCATTCCTGATCAGCTATACAAGAGCAAGGGCAGAAGGCATTGGTGAATCCTGCCGTGCTGGAATTATGGAAAGGCCGGAGAGGATTATTCTCTTAATTTTTGCTACGCTTACCGGATGGCTTGTACCGATCTTATGGGTAATGTTGATACTCACACATATTACAGTGATACAGAGGATATATCACGTCAGGAGGAAGATGAACGTTGAATAAACCGGCAGGCATTCTTCTCTATTATTTGTCGAAAGGGCTCCGAACGCCGAGGATATTTTTTGTCGCGACATGAGTATAAATCATTGGTTTGGAGATTACGGGAGGTAAAAGAGAAAACTTTTTAGGAGTGCTGGGAGATGTCCTCAAAAGGTACAACTGGCTTTGCCATGCATACTGTCTTATGGATAATCATTACCATCTTCTCATAGAGACACCCAATGCCAATTTATCCATAGGAATGCGCCAACTCAAAGGAGGGTATAAACAGAAAGTCACCGGTGGGGAGAGCTTCAAGGATAGATATTGCTTGGGGAAGACAGTTTCATAGAAAAATTCAAGGACTTATTGAGAAATAAAGAAGAGATTAAAGAAATTCCACGGAAGCAACGCTACGCAGGCAGACCTAACCTGAAGGAGATTTTAAAGAGGAGAAGCTCAAGAGGGAAAACGGGCAGGAATCAAGGGATTTATGATGCACATATGAGATATGGATATATATTGAAAGAGATTGCAGATCACCTGGAGATTCACTATACTACGATTAGTAAAGTAATTAAGGATAGAATACAGAAAATAATGTAAAACTGATATTTCAACAGGCTGTTGCCCAAATAATCGTAGAACAAAAAATTGAATAAGTTTATAATGCTGCATTCATCACAATATGAGGAGAAGAGAGACATGATGGGAATGCAGCAATCACCTCAAAGCAGTTTGTT
>JBFLXE010000104.1:0-9735 GCA_040757455.1 Nitrospirota bacterium | reverse complement strand
TGAATATTATTCTCACATGCATAAGCATTTACGCCATTGTGAAGTTTTATAAAAGCAGAAAAGGATTATGGTTAATATTGTCAGGTTTTTTTGCTGCCGCGGGGTATTATGTTCGAGAATCCGCCCTTATTATTCCGCTTACAGCAATAGGATTTCTTATATTATTGCATAAAGGTCGTTTTCGCGAAGTTACGAAGAGTTTCGGCGTCTTTCTATTCGGTTATCTGAGTTTCTTATCGTTAGGTTTCTTCTATTATACTGAGTTCATGGATCTAAATGACTTTATCGCTAGCTTGACGCCGTTGGGTCTCCTTTTTGAAAAAATAGAGAATTTAATTAGCGTGAATGCGGCAAACGTGATAACTCCTATTGCGTCATCCGAGCCAAGAGATATGTACTATAATTACATTTTGGATGCAGTATTTCTACATTCTTTTTTGTTTATAGGGTTAGGTTTTTCCATAATTGTTTTCGGCCGTCGTCTTTTTGCCGTCAATAAAGGGAACACACGGGAAAAGTATTTGCTTCCACATTCAATCCTTTATCTCTGGGTCTTTTTACTTTTCATTGCTTATGCTTATCAATTTCATAATAGAGGCTTTTTCATCGACTATTTCAGGGAGTTTCTTCCACCATTGGTAATCATCTTTGCAGTCTGGCTTAAACAGTCCATCCCCCTTCTGGAAAGAGAAGGGGTGTTAGAGAGATTTCTGATCGGTTGTTTATTAATATCCGGTAGCGTATTTCTCCTGCAGGCGGGAGAGAAACAGTTCTTCAAAATAGGGCTTCTTCTGTCACTAACTTTTGCTCTGTTCACCCTTTTCTTTTTCATTAAATCTTTTCGATCCTCTTTTCGCCAATTTGTTTATATACTTATTTTGTTAACGTCTTTCTTCCCTGTCTTAATCTCATACAAACCCGTAATGAACCTTTCCCTATCGAGGCCGGCGGGCGCACTTATGACAATAGCGTTGGTCTACGCTTCAACCTTCTTGCTTCTAAGCAAGAGGGACCGGACGGTTGAGAGATATGCGATGTATTCGGGCCATTCTCTCGTGTTAGGCGCTTTTATAGTGAGCCTCAATCTCTCAGCTATGACAATGGATCTGAAATATGACAACGTATGGTCCCCTGAATCTGTGAAAGAAACGGCTGCATATCTCAAAGCCCAAACTGACGTTGATGACGAGATACTGTCAGGCGCTGTAATATGGGAATTGCAGGCGAACCGGAGGCCGTTCCAATCGATTTCTCATCCTCTCAAATTTATATTTAGCATCTCTCAAAAAGAGAAGGAGTGTATTATTCGCGGTCTGAGAACCTCTCCGCCGAAGGTAATAATTCTCGATGGCTATACGGAGAAGACTTACATCCATCAGATTCCCTGGATCGCACAATGCCTTGAAACAGGATACGCATTAGGCTCAATAGCAGGACCCGCGCGGCATCCTGTAAGAATATATCAGTTGTGTGAGAAGTTTTGTGTAAGCGAAGAGAATTCGAGAATTCCTGTTAATAATGAATAACAGAAATCATCTTTTCCCCAGATTCCTAACCGAGAAGAAAGTCTATCCCGCAAAATTGACTCAGCCATATTTCGCTGAAGATGCTCAATCTCTGTCAGCAAGAGCCTCAAATTCGACGATCTGGTCGTTCTCAAAAAAAGTAGGAGAGAGTGGTATCGGCCTCCTGACAATCGCAGTCGTTGCAAGAGTTTTGTTCCCCGCAGACTTCGGATTGGTCGCGATGGCCACTCTCACTATGGGCATTGTCGGACTGTTCCAGGATTACGGATTGGGCGCTGCGATCATCTACAAAAAAGATGTAGACAGAGTTGATTTATCAACAGTCTTCTGGTTGAATCTTTCTGTATCGATTGTTTTATATGTCATCTGCATTTTGATTAGTCCTCTGGCAGAAATGTATTTTAAGAACGAAAATATAAGCCCGATCATCAATATTATTGCACTCAATTTTATTATCGGCGGTATGGGTAGTGTTAACAACACTATCTTGAACAAACAGCTCCGATTCAGAGAACTGGCTTACGCCGGCTTTTCCTCTGCTTTGATGGCCTGCATAGTGACCCTCTCCTCGGTGGTTATTTTCGGTTTGGGATATTGGGGATTGATATTTGGGGCGCTATCCGGTTCGCTGACAGCAACCTTTTTAAAATATTATTTTACAAGATGGTATCCTCAGCTCGTTTTCGATATTCAAAGACTGAAGGGGATGTTTAATTATGGTAAGAACATTTTTTTCCAGCGCATCTTATATTATTTCGCGAGCAATATTGACTATTTCATAATCGGTCGAATAATCGGGGTAGCTGCTCTGGGCATCTATCGATTTGCTTATAGTATTCCTCATAAGATATTAACAGACTTCAGTCTGACTCTGTCATCGATACTGTTTCCCACTCTCTGTAAAGTCACTGACGAACCTGAGCGCTTCAAAAGAGGCTATCTTAAGGCGATAAAATACATTTCGTTCATTAGTTTTCCTGCTATGACAGGTTTGTTTTCTGTTGCTGATCATTTTATCAATGTTATCTATAGTGAAAGATATATCCAGGCAGTTATTCCGATGAAAATCCTCTGTTTTTCGGGCATGTCAAGATCGATCCTGGCAACCATGGGTTCAATATTTAATTCAAAAGGAAGACCGGATATTGAGCTTAAGTGGAATTTATCGGTTTTTCCAGTGATAATTATTACTGTTTATATTGGATCTCAATTTGGATTGAACGGTGTTGCTCTTGCTATGACATTGACCGCTCAGTTCAGTTTCATCGCAGCCTGGCTTTCCATGCGCTTAGCAAAGATAAAATTTACTTCATACCTTGGGGCATTATCACCGGCTTTTGCAGGAAGTATTCTTGTACTTATTGTTGTCGTGTTTATGAGTGAATATGGACTCCCGAAATTTCATTTGGATCATATATCATCTCTAATAATACTGGTTGCTGTCGGAGTATTTACATATATTTCTTATCTTTTCATGTTTTTCCGATCAGACGCTCTCGAATTTATCAATTTTGTCAAAGGCGGGATAAAAAAATAGTATTTATGCAACGTAATGTAATAAGAAAATCTGATATCGCTTATTGTACTATCGTCACAAAGAGTCATCTTGCACATGCCCGTGCTTTGGCAGACTCTCTTGCGACGCACGATCCACAGAGCAGGATCTTCGCATTACTTGCTGACAGGATAGATGGATATTTTGATGCCGGCAAAGAATCTTTTGAGTTGATAACCCTTGAAGAATTAAAGGACCAGGAGGACATCCAGAGGATGTGTTTTTACTATAGTCCTCCTGAGTTGTGTTTTTCGTTGAGAGCCTGGTTGCATGAGTATATGATGGAGAAAACCACCGTGTCAAAATGGATCTATCTCGATGCAGATATCGTAGTATATCACTCGCTTCAGAGAATCTCAGACCAGCTTGATAATACTTCAATCCTGCTTTCACCGCATCTGTTGAGCATAAATCCGCCTTCATCAGTCAATGTGAAATCTATTAGAAAATTAGAATCCTATCTCTTGCGTAATGGTGGCATATATAATGGTGGATTTTTAGGTTTGCGCAGAACTGAGGAAAGCCAGGCATTCGTCAGGTGGTTTAAAGATCACCTCCGGTTTTATGGGTTTGATAATCGTCCCATGCAGTCTGGTGATCAATTCTGGTTGACTTACATTCCATTATATTTTCGGGAGGTTTCCGTTCTAAGGAATCCCGGTGCAAATCTGGCCTTCTGGAATCTCTACGAAAGAATGATAGAGAAAGATGATTCAGGGAAAATTTTAGTCGACGGAGAACCATTGCTGTTTTTTCATTTTGCAGGATTTGACATGAATGATCCAGCTAAGCTAACGAAATACGCAATTCCTCGGGGACTGAATGCAGTTCCGGATCCGATAAAAGACCTTGCAAGTGATTATCATGAGTTATTGATAGCGAAGGATTACGAAAAAGTAAAAAATTTTCCGTATGCTTTTGCGAAGTTTAAAAATGGAACGCCAATCACTCCGCTCATGCGCCGTTTTTATTTTAATGAGGTTTTTCACGGCAAGGCATGTAATGGATCTCCCTTTGAGCAGCCTGCATTTTTTCAATCACGACTTCGTTCAAGAAAAACCAGAGATTTCCTGAGAAAGACTGGCAGATACATCCTGACTCAAATAAGAAGACGGTTAAATCGAGATTACGATTTTGAAATACCTTGAAGTCTAACCCGATCTTCACGTCTTTTCCTGAATTCTAAGCGTTGTTCTTCGGTATGAAAAGTTATTAATGACATATGAAAATTTTATTTATATCACGACATTTTCCTAATGATCCAAAGATTTTAGTTCACGGCGGCTATAAACGTATGCGTATGTATCTCGATGCTATGAAAGAGATTGCTGACCTCGAAGTGTTATTTTATGCGCCATCGGATACAGATGTATCATCATCGGCAGTTTCTAAAGTGAGGCAATCCCTCTTCGAGCACTGGAATATAAAAATGAACTTGTTTCTCTGCCCTACTTCGAAATACAAAAATGATAAAAAATTGCAGAGATGGTATTCCTACGGAGCAGGGGCCCTGAGTTTCTTAAGACAAGCTGGCTATAACGATATTAATGGGTCACGACAACTGCGGGCTTTTGAAACATGCCTGAGTCATAATCCTGATGCAATTTTTGCACATAGACTGTATTCCATGGTTCCGCTTTTGACAACGCGGAAACCTTTGAAGCCCGTTTTTTTGGATCTGGAGGATATTGAGCATATCGCGCTGAAACGCAGTATTAACGGTTTCTCCAAATGGTATTCAAAATTGATTGGTTATGCACATTTACCATCGCTTTTACGGGGAGAGCGCCAGGCGATTCGCCTGGCGCATAAGACCTTCGTATGTTCTGAATTGGATCAACAGTACCTCATAAATCGTTGGCGAGTATCTGGAGTTGTTACTATTCCAAATGCGGTCACGATTCCAGAAAGGCGATTTTTTACTTCATGGCCAACTCTGCTTTTTATCGGATCATATAGATATAAGCCGAACGTCGATGCCGCAGAATTGCTTGTAGAAAAAATATGGCCTTTGATTTACAGGAAGATGCCGGGTGCGCGGTTGCTTATTGCCGGAGCGCCGCCGGATAGAATTCGCGGATATGATCGTAACATTCCGGGCGTGAAGTTCACCGGCTTTGTGGAAGACCTTGATGATCTTTACCGGAAATCACGAGTATTCTGCGCTCCTATCCTTTGCGGTGCTGGAACGAGAATAAAGATTATAGAAGCCGCTGCCCACGGAAAACCAATTGTTGCAACCAGGATCGGGGCGGAAGGTCTTAATATGTCTGATGGCAGCGAATTGTTGCTTCGGGATGACCCCGGGTCATTTGCCGATGCGTGCTTACAGTTGCTGAGAGATTCTTCTCTTTGCGAACGGTTAGGATCTGCTGCCCGCGCGAAAGCTATTCAATTTTACGACAGGAATAATGTGGTGCGATTAATTCAAAAGCACGTGAAAAATGAGCTATGAGTAGATTATGTTTTTAGTCTGCGAACCAATATGTTGGGGGATGGAGCATGTTCCCTTTAATGCTGGATTATTGAAAACGATCCGCATAGCTTTCCCCAATGATGTGATTCGTTTTTTCGGAGAAAAGTCGCACATGGAACATGTCAAAAAACATATAGGTGCAGAATTCGCCAATTCTATTGTGTGGGAATTGTTGGCTTTGCCACCCAGACATTCAAGTTTCTATAAGCGGTTGGGCTCAGACATCAGGACTACAAGATTCCTTCTTAACAAATTAAATCAAGATCCTGCAAACCATGTATTAGTTATTACAGGCAATTCTTCTATATTGTGGGTGCTTAAATTCTTTGTTAATACCATACATGGAGATAAAAAAATTCAAGTAATTTTCCACGGCACTCTGGCTGCTCTTGGTTCCCGAAGATCTTTGCGGCCACATAAGCGGATTTGCGATATGAGAGTATCTTTAAAGAGGTTTAATCATAGGCGTATCCAATACATAGTTCTTGAGGAATCAATTCGTGATGCTGTGCTGCAGGAGCTACCCTTTTTAAAGGACCATATCTTCGTTTTAGATATCCCAATCCCTTTGGATGAGGAAGCTAAAGGAACGGATAATTTCAGTTCACCAATTCAATTTGGATTTTTAGGTCTCGCAAATGAACACAAGGGTTTTTCAAAGTATCTCGCTGTTGCTGAAGAGATTTCAACGAAATTCCCGGGCCTTGCAGAATTCCATGTAGTCGGGAGGCTCGGGAATCAATATAGAAATCTGGATATTCCGGGGATCGCCTTCTTAAAGGACAGACCAGGTGTAGAAAGACTGAGTCGAGACGAATATACGCAACGCTTAAGTGAATTGAACTTCGTCTGCTTCTTTTGTGAAGACAGGTATTACAAGTTCAGCGCTTCTGCCGTGCTGCTGGACAGCATTGCGTGGGAGAAGCCAATTATTGCTCCCCGGATGCCTATTTTTAAAAATCTTGAGCGTAAATTCGGCGATATAGGATATCTGTGCGAAAATGGCGACTTTAGCAAGGTAATCGGAACCATACTCAAAGAAATGGACTCTGATCGGTACAAGCGCCAGGTTCTTAACATGCGAGCTGCAAAAAACTCAAGGACACCCGAATCACTCGCCAGGAAATATCGCGAGCTTGTTGAACGGTTTAAGTCATAAATATAAGTAGAGTTTATGCCTGATTTTGAACATTCCGTGCCCCAATTGATTTTAGAGGTTTCGGATGAAGAGTCGGGTTTCCTGGGATACGTGGTCATTGACTGCATTCTGTCCGGTCCTGCGATAGGAGGCGTGAGGATGAGGGATGGTTTAACCCTCGACGAAGTGGCCGGTTTAGCAAGGGAAATGACGCTCAAGTTTGCCTATTTGAACATACCCCGGGGTGGCGCCAAGGCAGGAGTGATATGGAGACCTTCTTTGTCTGATGAAGATAGGGCGATGATATTCACTGCTTTCGGGAAAAATTTAGGACCCATTCTGACAAAGGGGATATATGGTCCGGGAGAGGATATGGGGACTTCTTCTATGGATATTTATCACATGAAAAGAGGTGCTGGAATAAATATAAATAGACCAACGTCAAATACAGGGAGATCAGGATTTTATACGGCGCTCACAGTATTCACATCTGCCGAAAAGTTAGCCGATAGCCTTGGGTTAAAGCTGTCAGACATGAGGGTAGCCGTCGAAGGATTAGGGAAAGTGGGTATGTCGGTGGCTGAACTCTTTAGTGACGCGGGAATTAAGATCATAGGTATTTCAACAATCAAAGGAGGTATTTATAATCCAGATGGAATAGATATTCGCCGGTTGATGGAACTTAAGAAAGAAGCAGGTGATGAGGCACTAAATCTCTACCCTGATGCCGAGGCTATCACAAAAGAGAGTTTACTGGCATTGGATGCTGATATTCTGATACCCTGCGCCGGACCTTACACCATCACGAAAGAAAATGTTTCGCAGATCAAAGCAAAGATGGTGGTTCCGGGGGCCAACCTATCTGCTACCGCTGAGGCAGAATCCCTCATGTTCGAGAGGGGGATTCACTATATCCCCGGTTTCGTTTCCAATTGCGGAGGCGTCTTATTTTATGCTGTAAGCGCCCATGGATTCTGGGGAGGCAATGTCGAAAGGGTAATGAAGAACGGATTTGGTAGAAATGTGTCTTATTTAATAGAGAGTTCTCGAAATAAACATATATCATTGAGCCAAAGGGCAAAGGAAATAGCTGAGAGCAATTTGAAAAGGTTAAAACAAATGACAGGAATTGAACAAAAAGATAGATTACAGCAACTTCAAACTCAGCGGCAAAAGCCGGAGAAGTCAATCGATAGCATATTGTGGCGATTTTATAAATTAAGTTTAAAAGTCAGGGCATCTTTTCTATTAAGATCTTTTGCCACAACGTACACGGAGGACAAGATCTCAATGGAAGCTATTCCCTGGGGAGACTTGTGATTTAATTATCATCAGACCATGAAGATACTGGTGCCCGATCACTATAGTGAAAGAGATCTGAGGGAAATCAGAGCAGTTTCCCCTGAATTAGAAACAGCAAAACTAAACATAAAATGGAACAACGGGACACTCTGGAGGATAGCAAGAAAGTTGTCGCATAAATTACTGCCAGATCAAGAAAGATGGCAACATTTATTTAATAGCCGGCAGCGCTCAATGAACTTTTTAATGGACGGCAAGAGCCTGAGTCAGGCAGGCAAAGATGTGGATATTTTGCTCTGTTCCTGGGTTATAACTGGTGATATCTTGATTAATCTGTTACCTTTCCTTCCCAATCTTAAATGGATTCATTCCACAGTAACTGATGTTTACCACATTCTCTTTGCGGAGCTCATTAAAAGTAATATTATCCTTACATCCTCAATTGGTGTACACAGCACACGGGTTGCAGAATTCGTACTCGCTTTAATGCTTAACATAGCCAAAAAGATACCCGGGCACTTAGATCTCCAGAGAAAAAGAAGGTGGCAATCGATTCAAGCTGAAGAATTGAAGGGAAAGATAGTGGGAATTATAGGTTACGGACACATAGGTCGGGAGGTGGCAAAGAGGGCGCAGGCATTTGAAATGAAAGTTATGGCCATAAAGCGGAGTTATACCAAAAGCGAAAATGGTGTTATCGTCCTGCACTCAAGCAACTTGCGAGAGCTATTGAAAACATGTGATTTTCTTGTCATCAGTGCACCATTAACTAAAGAGACAAAAGGCATGATTGGAGAGATTGAACTCTCAATTATGAAAAAGGAAGCATATGTCATCAATATATCGCGCGGAGGAATAGTGGATGAAAAAGCCTTAATCAAAGCCTTGAAAGAGAACTGGATCGCTGGAGCCTGTCTGGATGTTTTGGTTGAACAACCACTACGTCGTGATAGCCCATTTTATTCTCTTCCAAATGTTGTTATTACTCATCGCAGTGCATACTTTTCGCCCAATTCCCAGAGGGAGATATTCAATTTATTTCTTACTAATCTAAAAAGGTTTATAGCCGGAGAAAAATTGCTGTGCATCGTAGACAAGGAAAAAGGTTATTAAGTTCTATAAACCTCACAGTTGCAAAACATTTTGCCAAGAAATGCGGTAAAGCATTGTTAATAGACAAATTCCAGGGCTTTATACAAACGAATAAGGACGTCACTAAGAATAAACTCCTTCATTACTGACCCGAAAATACCCCTCTTTGGCAAAGAGGGGTAAGGGGAGATTTTATGATTAATAATTGGGAACATTTGTTCTTAAAATCTCCCTTCATCCCCCTTTTCCAAAGGGGGAGTGATGGTGTTTCCATATTCCCTTATGAGCAAGAGCTCATGTCGATTCCTGCAATCCGCCGGAGGCGGAGCTCAGGAATCCTTCTGAAGGTACGAAAAGATTCCGGACAAGCCGGAATGGCAGATTTTGCGACCTTCACGAATGAATGGTAACTTTTTTGCGCTGTTTAAATCAGGAAAATTCAAAATTAAACCTGAATCCTGCTTGGATATTTAAAATATGATAGCACAAAACTTAAGGAATTCTAACGGATATGCAAATTTTAGGCGTAATGTTTCCTATTTTGCTATAATCCCGATAACCTACTTTTTAATTAGGTTAACGGGATGCATGAAAAGGGGACCTAAAAAATTACAAATAGCATTTAATAGCAGAAGCCTGACTCACT
>JBFLXE010000103.1:0-9927 GCA_040757455.1 Nitrospirota bacterium | reverse complement strand
GCTGCCATTTGTACATGCTTAACACCCCCTTTTATTCCTCCTTCCCGTTTTGAAAGGAGATTATAGGTTTTTAGGGGGTCAAATTTAAATGCCGATAGGGGTCAATTGTATTTTACGATCTACACTGAGTCCAGCAGAGTTTCTTGATATAATTCTCGCTGAGATTCTAAGGGCCATGGAGCCTGATTAGTCTAAAACTTATGCTTCTATTTCAGCGGTAACCTCTTTCGTAAATGTAATTTTGCCTTCTTCATAACCAACCAGAACTACATCACCTTCTCTGAATGTGCCGTCAAGAATTTTCAATGCAAGGGGATTCAATATCTCTCTCTGTAAAGCTCTCTTCAATGGCCTTGCGCCATACACAGGATCAAAACCGATATCAGCAAAATACTCCTTTGCACTCTCGTTAAGCAGAATCTCTATATTCTTCTCCCTGACATATCTCTTCATCCTGTTCACCTGTATCTCCACTATTTGCTTGAGCAGTTCTTTGTTCAGTGCGTTGAATATGATAATCTCATCCACTCTGTTCAAGAACTCCGGTCTGAAGAATGCCTTCAGGTCTTCCATAATCTTTTCCTTTAATTCCACATTACTCGGAACCCAGTAAGCCCCGGGCCTCTTTGCCCTTTCCTCAAGCATTTCCTGGATATGCTTGCTTCCAATATTAGATGTCATAATAACCACAGTGTTTCTGAAATCCACAGTTCTTCCATGGCTGTCGGTAAGTCTCCCGTCATCAAGTAACTGCAGCAGGAGGTTAAAGACTTCGGGATGTGCCTTCTCGACTTCATCAAAAAGAATCACAGAATATGGTTTTCTCCTCGCAGCCTCGGTAAGCTGACCACCTTCTTCATATCCAACATACCCTGGAGGTGCGCCGATTAGTCTTGAGACCGTATGCCTTTCCTGATATTCGGACATGTCTATCCTGATTAGCGCGTTTTCATCATCGAAGAGAAATTCAGCCAGGGCTTTCGCCAATTCTGTCTTGCCCACACCTGTGGGACCGAGAAAGATGAATGAGCCGAGCGGTCTATTAGGGTCCTGAATTCCTGCACGTGCCCTTCTGACTGCGTTCGATACAGCTTCGATCGCCTCATCCTGTCCGACAACTCTCTGTTTCAGGCGGTCATCCATATGGAGGAGTTTCTGGATTTCGCCCTCGAGCATTCTGCTCACAGGTATCCCCGTCCATTTTGAAACAACCTCTGCAACATCTTCTTCGTCAACCTCTTCTTTCAACATTTTCCTTCTTTTCTGGATTTCGACAAGTTTTTTATTTGTTTCTTCGAGTGCCTTCTGAAGTTCAATTAATTTACCGTATCTCAGTTCAGCTGCCTTTGTAAGATCTCCTTCGCGCTCTGCCCTTTCCGACTCTATCTTTGTCTTCTCAATCTGCTCTTTATATTCCCTTATCTTTGCTATAATTTCCTTCTCACTCATCCACTGGGCTCTCAGTTCATCTCGTTTCACCTGCATTTCGGCCATTTCCTTCTTTATCTTCTCAAGTTTCTCCTGAGCATCTTTTGTCCCATCTCTCATAACTGCCTGTTTCTCTATCTCGTGTTGTCTCATCTTCCTCTCGATCTCATCAAGCTCAATAGGCATGCTGTCTATCTCCATTCTGAGTTTTGAGGCAGCTTCATCAATAAGGTCTATTGCCTTGTCAGGAAGGAACCTGTCCGTTATATACCTGTTTGACAGCACTGCGGCAGAAATTAAAGCCGCGTCTTTAATCTTTACTCCATGATGAACCTCATATCTTTCCTTAAGGCCGCGCAGTATTGAAATTGTGTCCTCAACGGTTGGTTCCTTTACAAGAACAGGCTGGAATCTTCTCTCAAGGGCTGTATCCTTTTCTATATATTTTCTATATTCGTCTATAGTCGTGGCTCCAATGCACCTGAGGTCTCCTCTTGCGAGGGGAGGTTTTAAGATGTTTGATGCATCAATAGCACCTTCAGCAGCGCCGGCGCCAACAATGGTATGAAGCTCATCTATAAACAGGATGACATTTCCCTCTGACTGCTCGATATCCTTAAGGATCGCTTTTAACCTCTCCTCAAATTCACCTCTGAATTTTGTTCCAGCGACAATCGCCCCCATGTCTAAAGCAACTACTTTCTTATCCTTTAATGTTTCAGGCACGTCTCCTGCAACTATCCTCTGGGCAAGGCCTTCCACAATAGCAGTTTTACCGACGCCCGCCTCTCCGATTAGCACGGGATTATTTTTGGTTCTCCGCGAGAGGACCTGTATAATTCTTCTTATCTCGTCGTCCCTTCCTATCACAGGATCAAGCTTCCCCTTCTTTGCAAGTTCCGTAAGATCACGGCTGTATCTCTTGAGGGCCTGATACGTATCCTCAGGTGTAGGGCTCGTAACTCTCTGGCCTCCCCTGATTTCCATCATAGACGAAAGGACTTTATCGCTCGTTGCGCCATATCTCTTCAAGAGATCGGAACACGGTCCTGATATTGAAAGGAGCGAGAGCAAGAGATGCTCGACACTCACAAATTCGTCTTTCAGATGCTCTGCCTCTTTTGTCGCATTTTCAAAGACCTCTTTTAATCTCGGGGATATATAAATCTGTCCCAAAGGCGTAGCTCCGATAACCTTGGGAAACCTCTCAATCGCCTCCTCCACATCCTTCTGCAGGGCCTTTGTATTTATCCCCAGTTTCTTGAGTATCTGGCACGCCACACCTTCATCATCATCGAGCAGTGCCCAGAGTAGGTGTTCAGCATCGAGTTGCTGATTGCCTTTCCTTTCCGCAAGTTTTTGTGCTACTTGTATAGCTTCCTGACTTTTCATCGTGAATTTATCCATAATAAACCTCCCTATTCTTCACCGAAAATCTTCTTCAGTCGAAAAATGAAATCTTTCTTTATGTCCTCTTCAAGGAAGCACATTATCTCCTCCATCTCCCTTTGAAGAGCCTCCAGACGCTCTCTAAGCCTCAAGATTATTTCAACTCCCGACCTGTTTACCCCGAGTTCCCTCGTCAGGCGGAGGATCATAGCCAGTCTATCCACATCTTCCTGAGAGTAAAGTCTTGTCCTTTTTGTGCGATGCGGAGAGATCAAACCCTCCCTCTCATAGAGCCTCAATGTCTGGGGATGGACGCCCAGCATCCTGGCAACCACGCCGATCATGAACAAAGGTTGTTTCTTATTTTTTGAGTCCATCATTGCAGTGACAACTTCTTTCTCGGGTTTTCTTTATAGAGAGAATCGATCTCTCTTATCATGTCCTTTTTGTTACGCACATCCGTTGGTACGGCAATCCTGACATCGACATACTGGTGACCCCTTTCCCCTGTTTTAGGAGAAGGGAACCCTTTCCCTGACAGTTTAAACTTCTGGCCTCCCTGCGTGCCCGGCGGAAGAGTCATAGAAACTTTCCCTTCAAGCGTCGGGACATCAATCTTCGCTCCCAGAGCCGCCTCACCGAAAGTTACAGGCAAATCAATATAGATGTCGTTGCCCTTTCTTTTAAAAAGGCGATGGGGTCTAACCGTTATTTCAATGATCAAATCTCCGGGGACTCCACCGCCGACTCCGGGATTTCCCATTCCCCTTAATCTGACCCTCGAGCCGGTATCAGCTCCTGCTGGAATCTTCACATTCACGGTCTCAGTTTTAAAGACATTCCCGCTGCCGCCGCAAGCAGAACAAACTTTTGCAACAATCCTGCCGGTCCCCTTGCATGCTGTACAGGGTTGAGCCATTCTGAAGAACCCTCTTGACGTTGAGACTGTTCCGGTCCCGCGGCATACATCACACACACGGGATGATTCCGCGCCCGTTCCACCACATGACTTACAGGCAACCTCTTTGTTGAACGTAACTGTCTTGGTGGTTCCCGAAAATGCCTCTTCCAGCGAAAGCTCTAAACCCATGATCAGGTCCACGCCTCTCGCGTAGGCAGCTTCCTCTGGTCTGATCCTTGTGCCGAAAAGATCGCCAAAGATGTCTCCTAATCCGCCGAAGTCGAAAGTTTCACCGAAATCATAGGCTCGTCTCTCGAATCCCGGCCCACCGACGCCGAACGGAATACCGCCATACTGGTCATATTCAGCTCTCTTTTTCGGGTCACTCAATATGTCATAAGCCTCGTTTATTTCCTTGAATTTCTGCTCCGCCGTCTTATCACCGGGATTCAGGTCTGGATGATACTTACGCGCAAGTTTCCTGTACGCCTTTTTGATTTCATCCTGAGAGGCGTCTTTGCTCACACCGAGAATCTTGTAAAAATCCTTAACTTCTTGCACCATGTCAAATTATATATATTGAGTAATAATTTGTCAATATATACGTTACGAGATGATCGAGATGACTGAAGAAATTTTTAAGAAATAATCAAGTCTCCTCCGAATAACACCTTTTGAATCTGATCAGCTTCTCCCCATTATGATAGAATTAAACATTTTTGGTATGACTATTGCTAAAATATAACACGACGCATAGTTAATAACTAATTTAGCGCAAATGATGTTTGGAAAAAAGACTCAAATCATCGGCGATAAAATAACAGAAACTTACACTTTACCCCTTCGCCTCCTCGCTTTGAGCGTAATCGCTTTGTTTGTAGTGGAAACTTTTATTATGTTCCTTCTCGCACAATTTATGTCACTTTTGCCGCCTTATCTGGAAGCTATTCTGGATGCGCTCATATTGACCGGTTTCGGGACATTGATACTGTACTTGTCATTATTCAGACCGATGAATCGACAGATTTATGAGCGGGAAAAGGCTGAAGAGACAGCAAAAAATGCGTATACTGAGGTCAATCAGATATTTCAAACCGCTGCTGACGGTATGCGAATCGTTGACTGGGATTTCAATATTCTCCGCGAGAACAAAACCTTCAAAGCTCTTTCTGGCTATGAGAATGCGGTGGGCAGGAAATGCTTTGAAGTGTTTTCCGGTCTTCAATGTAACACTGATATGTGTTCTCTCAAGAGGATTCTGGACGGGGAGGAGAGGATCAAATTTGAATCAGTCAGGGAAGACAAGGATGGCAAGAAGATCCCCTGTATCATAACAGCCATGCCTTTCCGCAGCTGCGATGGTGAGTTGATAGGTATTGTAGAAGACTTTAAGGACATTACCGAGAGGAAACAGTCTGAAGAAGCACTAAAGAAAAATCAGGAAAAGCTCAATGCCATGCTCCAATCCATCGGCGACCATATGAGTATGCTTGACAGAGATTTAAACATCATCTGGGCAAACGACGTCGCAAAGAAAATCTTTGGTGACAACATCATCGGCAGGAAATGTTATGAAGTTTATCATAGGAGAATGGAACCCTGCGAACCTTATCCCTGTCTCACACTGAAAGCATTCAGAGACGGCAAAGTCCACGAGCATGAAACGACGGTGATTAACAAAGATCACAAAATAATACATTTCCACTGTACGGCGAATGTCGCGTTGCGGGACGAAGAGGGCAATCCAACAGCGGTGATAGAAATATCGCGGGATATTTCAACCCGGAAGGAGATGGAGGAGGCTCTGAAAAAATCGGAGGAAGAAAAAAGGATAATTCTCGATACGATATCAGAGAGACTGAGTTACAGAGATATAGATATGCGAATACAGTGGGCAAACCGGGCATTCATTGAGTCAACGGGATTGCCTGCGGATGAGATAATAGGAAAGCATTGCTATGAGGTGATGCAGAAGCGCAGTGACCCATGTCCTGAGTGTCCCATGCATGTCAGGATCGTTGAAACAGGCCATTCACAGGAGGCGGAACTCGCGACCCCTGATGGGAAAATCTGGGCGGTACAGGGCTATCCCATGAGGGATATTTCAGGAAAAATCATAGGGACACTTGAAATCAGTGCAGACATCTCAGCAAGGAAAAAGGCGGAAAAAGAGATAGAAAAACTGAAAAAACAGATTGAATTTATCCTCGGCGTTACAAAAACAGGTCTGGACATCATTGATCCGGAATTTAACATAATTTATATAGACCCTGAGTGGAAAAAAATATATGGCGATCCTGCCGGGAAGAAATGTTATGAATATTTTATGGGCCGCCAGGAAATCTGCCCTGGCTGCGGAATTCCAAAAGCGTTAGAGACAAAATCCATCGTTGTCACGGAAGAGATTCTGATAAAAGAAGGCAACAGACCTATACAGGTCACGACTATGCCCTTCCAGGATGAAAACGGAAGATGGCTTTGCGCCGAGGTCAATGTCGACATTTCTGAGCGCAAGAAAATGGAGGATGAGCGGCTGAAATTTGAAAAACTCGAATCTCTCGGAATTCTTGCGGGCGGTATAGCACATGATTTTAACAACATTTTGACCGCAATAGTAGGAAATATCTCTTTTGCAAAGATGAGCCTTGATTCTCAAAACGAGGTCTATAAAGCATTAATAATGGCTGAGAAAGCGTCCCTGAGGGCAAAGGATCTGACGCAGCAATTACTTGCTTTTTCAAGGGGCGGTGAGCCGATCAAAAAGGTAGTCTCCGTCTCCGAACTGATTAAGGATTCTGCAAACTTTGTCTCAAGTGGTTCTTCAGTCAAGTGCGAATTTTTCTTAGCTGACGATCTTCTGCCTGTGGAAGTTGATGAGGGCCAGATGAATCAGGTTTTCAATAACTTACTGATAAATGCAATCCAGTCTATGCCACAGGGTGGTGTAATTAGCATTTCAGCCGAGAATTTATCCGATACTGACCCTCTTGCCTTGCATGATGGGAAATACGTCAAGATTACAATAAGAGATTACGGGCACGGAATACCTCAGGAGTATCTTAAAAAGATATTTGATCCCTATTTTACGACCAAACAAAAAGGGAGCGGTTTGGGACTGGCAACGGCATATTATATAATAAAGAGGCACCATGGCCATATCAGGGCAGAATCAAAACTCGGAGCCGGCTCAGCCTTCTATGTATATCTGCCTGCATCTGAAAAACATATTGTAGCTGGACAGGAGGCGGTAGAAATTTTGCCAGCCAAAGGAAAAATTCTGGTAATGGATGACGAAGAGATACTGAGGGAGTTTACGAACCGCATGCTTACCCGTCTTGGCTATGAGGTTGAGGTAGCCTCTGACGGCACTGAGGCGATCGAGTTATTCCTTAGGGCAAAGGATTCAGGGAAGCCTTTTGATGTGGTTTTGATGGATCTCACCATACCAGGGGGTATGGGGGGTAAAGAGGCGATAAAGAAACTTCGCGAGATAGATCTCGAGGTCAAGGCTATTGTATCAAGCGGTTATTCCAATGACCCGATAATGGCAAACTACAGAGAATATGGCTTCAAGAGCGTTGTAACCAAGCCTTATACGCTGGAAGTGCTGAGCAAGACCTTGTCCGATGTCCTGCTCGGTAAAGGCTGATCTGATGCTCAATAAATAATCCTCTCCAGAAAAAGGCCATTCGAGGGAGCTGTAGGGCCGGCTAAGCGCCTGTCACGGGTCCGGAGAATTTCCTGCATTTTATCTGCCGAAAATTTCCCTCTACCTATCTCTACGAGGGTTCCTATTATATTCCTGACCATATGCCTGAGAAACCCGTTCGCCTCTATAGATATTTTTATAAATTTACCTTTTAAGCTCATGGTCATAAAATCAATCTGTTTTAACTTTTCCACATTTACCAGGAATATCTCTCTCTCAGGATTCTTGATGCTGCTTCCGGTACCCATGAAGGAGGAGAAGTCATGTATACCTATGAGAGCCCGCGCGGCTTCTTTCACCTGAGTCAGATCAAGATGATGTTTCACAAGCCAGGAATATCTGAATAGAAAGGCGGAAGACTCCTCCTGGTTAGATATGACGTAAAAATACCTTTTTTTTATTGCACTCTGGCGGGGGTGAAATGACTCTTCAATCTCCGTGGCATGGAGAACCCTTATATCCTGAGGCAGCATCGCGTTCAATGCTCTTTTTAGTTTCGCTACACTAAGATCTGATACCGTGCTGAATGCAGCCACCTGGCCGAATGCGTGCACACCTGCATCCGTTCTACTTGCTCCCACGACTCTTGATCTTTCACCTGTAATTCTGAATATTCTATCCTCAAGAACACCCTGGATTGTCAACAGCCCTTTTTTCTGCACCTGCCAGCCATGGTATGCAGTGCCATCGTATTCGAGAATGAGTTTTATTTTTTTCATGTCTTCAAATATAACATCAAGGTTCCAGCAATCTCCAAGCTTATATCCATAATCCGAAATCATCTTTCTCACTCTGGAAATGGAGGGCCAGTCTTTCGGCAAAATTAAACTACCTCTGTGCATATCCATAGGGTCACCTGTTGGGTGAGGTTTAAAACTATTTGCTAATCTGCAGTTGCCTTCAGGGCAACTGCTCCCTGCCAAGACCCGTGAATTTTGCCTCAATCCAGGCCGTCCATTCCTTTACGGATTATGGTTATATATTCCATTGTCATCTCCTTCTGGTAAAATACAGAACGTGAGGGTCTTGACAAAGAAGAAAGAAGTGTCGGCTTTCCTGCGCATTCTGCAGAGGCGCAGTACGGCTCTGAATGAGGAATGCGAGAAAAGGGTCAAAGCCATACTTGACGATGTCAGAAGAAACGGAGATCGTGCTGTCCTAAAATACACGCGGATATACGATTCGATCAGGCTCAAGGATTTCCGTATAACTTCGCGGGAGATTGCAGAGCATGCTGAAAGAGCGGAGAGGAAGGTGGTCAGGTCGCTCAAAGTTTCGGCAGCGAGAATAAGGAAATTCCATAAAATGCAGAAAGAGAGATCATGGTTTTTTAGTGAAGGAAATTCTGTCATGGGACAGCTGATAATACCTCTCGAAAGAGTTGGAGTTTATGCGCCGGGAGGGAAGGCTTCATATCCCTCAACAGTTTTGATGAATATCATACCTGCCCAGGTCGCCGGCGTCAGAGAAATAGCCCTCTGTGTTCCCTCGCCTAAGGGAGAATTGAACCCTTATGTTATGGCTGCGATCAAACTGACGGGGATTGAAGAGGTTTACAAAATCGGAGGGGCCCAGGCTGTAGGAGCGATGGCATATGGTACGGAAACTATAAAGAAAGTTGATAAAATCACAGGGCCGGGAAACATCTATGTGGCAACAGCAAAAAGGATGGTCTTTGGGGAGGTCGATATAGACATGATTGCAGGTCCGAGTGAGATATTGATTGTTGCAGATAACGTGGCAAACCCTGCGGTTATTGCGGCCGATTTACTCAGTCAGGCAGAGCATGATGAATTTGCATCATCAATTCTGATAACAGACTCTGAAGGGCTTGCAGATTCTGTTCGGAGAGAGCTTAAGATACAGCTTCGCAATCTAAAGAGAAACGAGATTGCAGGGAGATCGCTCGAAAACTTCGGAGCGATAATACTAATGGAAGACATCGAAGAAGCCCTGGAGTTAGCCAACCGGATTGCACCGGAGCATCTCGAAATTATAACCAGAAATCCCGGAAAGCTCCTGCCGCTGATCAGAAATGCCGGAGCCATATTTTTAGGAATATGGACTCCCGAAGCATTGGGTGATTACGCAGCCGGCCCAAACCATATTCTTCCCACCGGTGGGACGGCACGGTTTTCTTCTCCGCTTGGCGTTTACGATTTTGTAAAACGTTCCAGTTTGTTGAATTTTACTAAAAATGGCTTCAAGAAACTTGCCAGGACGGTTAAAACAGTCTCTGAGGCCGAAGGTCTGGAGGCTCATGGTAATACAATAAGAGTACGGGAGAGGCTTTTGAGTTAAAGGGAGGTAAATTTTATGAGAGCATTATTTTTTTGTCTGTGTATTGCGATGATTTTTTCTGCAGTCGGCTGATCTAACCCACATTATTCATAAATTTTTCATACATGAGGATTTTAAAGATTTTTGGAGTCGATCGGAGCCAATGGAAGACGAATACGCTGCAGTTTTATACCGAGTCACGCTCTGATTTTACAAAATC
>JBFLXE010000102.1:0-10047 GCA_040757455.1 Nitrospirota bacterium | reverse complement strand
AATTATCAAGAGAAGACACGTGATTGTGTCTCTCTTGGAACTATACTTAGAGCATCTAAAGAGGACATCTCAGTCCTAAGTTTATCTGAACGAGAGCATTTACAAAAATGTCTTCACTGTCAAAAGAAACTAGACAAATGGAAGACTTTGTCGGTAATTCCTGATTCTGAATTACCTGACGCAACGTCGGATCAAGAAGAACTCCTAGCAAATGGTAGTACCGTTAATGCCCCACATTATGGAGATATCGCTGACGCTATATTAGATTGTCTTCGTCGAAAATTTTCTCTCCTTACCCCTACCCTCTGCTCTTCTCCTCAAGAGAAGAAGGAATATGAAAAAGGAAGCCCATACGCCGCAGAAGACAGAGAGTTTGTTTTCCGAGAAAAAAAAATAAAAATCTGTTGTGCCATCTCTTTTTCCTGGCGTACGAAGACAAATTATCAGACTGCTATATTTTTTGGGAGAGTTCATCTTCAATCACCAGATCACAAGATTGAAGAGGCTGAAAAAACAAAAATTTATAAAAGTCTTTCTGTAAAACTAATTTGCGAAAAAAAATTTAGTTTTGATTTGCAATGTAATTCAGATGGGATGTTTTTGATAAAAGAAGAGGATTGGCCAAAAATCAAGAATGCCCTGGATCAGAGAAATCTCCAATGGGAGGTAAATTCTATCTCAGAAGTATAGAATGAGAATGAAAATAAAAAAATAAGCTTGTTAAATTCTTAAAGGAATCTCGGTATGCTACCAGAAGATCTTAGATTGGCAGATATAGATAAAATAAATGAAGCGGATTTTATAGGTGATATGAATGACGCGTTGGACTGGTTAGAAGATTTCACGCATCCTCTGCCGTACAATTATGAATTTTTAAATTTTGTGCAAATCCACGCCCATACTCTTCGCGAACTTCGCGACGAAAAAGGACAAAGAGTTTTGCTACCAGATGACATGGTGGAATGGAAAAACAACTTTTGGAAACGATTAGCCGACGAGTACCAATGCTGGAAGAAGTTGTATGATGTAAATTACCAGATATTTTCCTATTTTGTTGTAGTCGTCAACAAAGTCGGTTTTATTGGTACCCTTCAAACTTCCTTAAAACCAAATGATCCTCAGAAACTCCCCAAAAATATAAAAAGAGAGGACATTGATAATATTAATAATTGTAAAAAGCTTGCCAGATATTATCTTATCAAAAAATGCGGGATACCTCAATATCTTGTCAGGAAAGCGGAGGATAACATTTTCGTTGAATGGCAAGACTCCCTCATAAGCAAATTTTATTCCTTAAAGGGAGACAGCTTCTCATTTTTGGTCGTTTCTTTGCAAATCACATCTATTTTGAGATATCTGGTTAAAGAAGATCAGATAAAGGTGTTCAGAAATCCTTCGCTGTTTAGTGTGGATGACTTTAAAGATTCTACCAAACTCGTAGGTAAACTGAGAGATGCATGGAAAACATCGGATGCTGTTTCTCTTTATCTTAAAGGAAAATTACCGCAACCAATTCAGCAGAAAATTGATAATTATAAGGATGGTGAAGCAATTTTACAAGAATTTCTTGATACTCTCGCAAAAGCTTTTAATGAGTTACTTAAAATACCTCTTTATGATAATAAGGTCTTTACAAATGTTGTTTTTTCCAAAGAAACTAAAGCATTCCTTGCAAAAAACATTCTGGAGGATGAGCTAACAAGATTGAATCGGTTGCTTGTTGAAGATGCTTATCCACAGGAAATAGCGAAGAGATCCAAAAATAGAAAATTAAAAGCAGAAGACATCTTGTTGCCCTATGATGTTTTGACGACTGGGAGCTTTAACTTTGATCAAATACCGAACGAAGGAAATTGGGAGAAAAAAAAGTACGTTTCAGTTGCTACCAGAGCCGTAGAAGATATTCCTCTTAAGATTAGCGCAGCATCAGGGGTAAACAAAATATTTAATGAAGTAAAACAGCAAAAATTTTTCAGCAAAGTTGTACTGCCATTTGACAGCCAATTTGAAAATTGCCATGCTCTTGATAGAGATATTAAATTAGTCCCTGTGAATAGCATAGACCAACTTATAGAGGAAATTACAGGCCAAATAATAGTTTCCCCCATCATCATCGAAGATGTATATAAAGCGATATACATGGGGTGTCTCAGCAACCCATTGTTTAAAAAGGTCTCCAAACAAATTGTAAATCATAATCTTAAAACAAATCCAAGATATAAAGATATTAAGGCTCATGTGTTGGAAACTGAGTTGGATTCCAAGACTGAATCTAAGGAGATCCTGTCATTTTCTGAAAATGGTTATACATTTTTAACTCTTGGGGAAAAAGAAATTAAGAAAGTAGCGAGAGGAGATAAGATATTTTTATCTATTTTTTATCCTGGTGTGTGGAATTGGCTTAAACTTTCCACTTCCATTCTTCTTGCTCTATTTAGCATAAACATTCTCATCTGTATTTTAAATCTTTTGGCTACTCCATCTTTAGGAGGTAAACCATGGAACAAGATATTTATTGAACCGAACAAAGATTTTTTTATTTTTGGAATTGCTTTATTTGGCTCTTTTTTGTTGCTTCCTGCCATCTCTGGCCTAGATTTATGCAAGAAAATAGGTTGGTTGAATCGCCTATACCGCATTGCTATATGTTATGACTATCATAGATATATTTGGGCAAGCCGTATTATTCCTGCGTTTCTCGAAAGTTTACCATTTTTAGGAATTTGGGCAATCCTTGCCAAATTTCTTGTCTTAACATTCTTCCAGATGCTTTTGTGTGTTATGGCTTTATGCCTGGTTATAATTTCGGTGTTTCTCGACATCAGAACTAAGGTAATAGGTGAACCATTTCGTTTCTATAAATTGTCTCTCTTATTTGCACTCTTCCTTTTGTCTTTCACTTCCTTTTTTTGGAATGCATCTTTGATAGAAATATCCAGCCTTTTTTGTCTGATACTGCTGCTATACCATCTTCTGAGCCTTTTTTATTCTACACGTTTAGGATATACGATTCTGGTAATGTATCTATTTCTTATCCCCGTCATTCTATCACTACCAACATTTGGAGGAGATACGCTAATTAAGCCAACCGAGGTAGAAGAGTTCCGGCCTATAAAGGAAAAAGACAAAAAAAATGAAGAAAAAGAAGTAGTGGTAGCTGAATTCGAGACTCCTGTTTCATGTAGAAAAAACGAAATCATTATGATTCTAAATTCGGTTCCAGATGTTGAGTTTCATCTTTGCGGCCATCCCACTCATGCTGAAGTCATGTTTAAAGAACCCATAGAAGAGGAATTTATGATTATACTAATAGGTTCCTTGATTTCCCATAAGTGGGATGGCACAGAACCACGGTATGCAGATGCATATTATGAGTGGCAAGGATTCAAGAATAAATTCGTAGGTGAACGTAATGAGCCTTCCACGCCGCATGAAAAGATAGAAATATATGGCATAGGCAACCATGAACACAAAAACAAAAATATTATAACACGGGTAAGGTATTATTCTCTTCTACAGAATGCATTAGTATTAGAAGCAAATGAAGATAAGTATCAATTAAAAGGGTTTAAAATCAAGATTCCTGATAGATTAAATAAGGAGTATTGGGGGTTTTTAAGAGTCTATGTGTTGAAGATGAATAAAAATAATATTGGTGGAAAGCAAACTGTAGAATTTTGTGGGAGTTCTTTCGACAAACCTGATGATAATATTCCCCTCGGCGACTCCATACCTTTAGAAGGCGATAGTAAGAAATATACAGGAGAATTTTTATTGCCTGTTGGATTCAAGCGACTTCCAGACATTACTTCGCGTGGGATTCAGTTCTCTGCCAGAAAAGAGGTTATTCTGCAAATTTCAGGATTCATTACCTTCTCTGGTTTTTATAGAGGAAGCAGGTATTCACTAAACGGGCTTGGGGGAGGTCAAGATCCATTCTGGCGATTTAATCATACTACCAGTCGGATTCCAGATTCAAAACAGCATTATCGGATTGATAAGAAAAAATCATTAATATTAGACTTCCGTCTTGTGCTATACGACAGCAAAGGAAAAGAAATTCCTTATGAATTGATAAAGATTATAAACCCTATACGTCTTTTAGACAGTCAATATAGCGCAACGCATACATATAACATAAAATTCAGGACCCCTGACGATGGGAAAGTGAGTTTTTTTGTAAATGACAAGGTGGAATTATGGAAAGGTTTCCTCAAAGAGTCTACTGAAGATAATGCTGGCGCTTTCTGTATTAGTGTTATTTCAGAAAACTGATTGTGATAGTTTGCGCTCTGCATAATGTCTTAACTCTGGCCTAATTCTATTTCAGGACCACTAAAACCAACGACTACGAGAATTTGTTAAGGGAGGTTTAAATGAATTACAAACAAAATGGTGATGCGGAGACTCCGTTTAAGCCCTATATTTCGGCAACTGAAGCTCCGCGAGAGTTCACCCTTAGAGCATTGGTCTTGGGTTCCGTACTGGGAATCGTGTTTGCTGCATCGTCGTCTTATCTGGCGTTAAAAGTCGGTATGACCGTCAGCGCATCCATTCCCATCGCGGTGTTCTCGATCACTCTTTTTCGGCTCTTCGGCAAGGCGACCATCCTGGAAAACAATATTGTCCAGACCGCCGGTTCCGCAGGAGAAGCCATTGCTTTCGGGATCTCAATCACGATGCCTGCGTTGTTACTCATGGGCCAGGAAATGGAATTTATGAATCCTCAATTTGGCAGATCTGCTCTTGCAGGCTCGGCGATACCGGGCCGCATTGCTCTTCCAGTATTCTGATCAGGATGCTTCTTTTTGCTTTTAGCTCGCCTTGCAATCTTCCTGCGGCTTTGCCTTCATTAAAGATCATATCCCGGCATTTTCTAAACTGCACAAAGGAAGAATCATTCGATTTTTCTAAAACACTTGCGATGTCTAACATTGTAGTCTCTCCTTTACTATGGTAATACCAGCCTAAAACCTTGAGCGCCATCTTTTCTAAGATAGGACTGGACTCATACCGGTCTTGTTTAAGATCTTCAATAATTTGGGGATGCCGTTCCGGTACCATAAGATTGGCCGGTAAGCAGAACAGGTCATAACGTAAACATGGCTTTAAGATGAAAAACCAGGGGATCATGCCGGCAATCTTTACCAGGCAGGGCTGGTCTTTTGAGCCTGGATCCGCAGGGATAAGGGCTTGTTTATCTATCGAGGCAAAAATAGTCTCTGGAACATGCTCCAGAATGCCGAAGCTTACGAAATCCATATAGAGAAAAAACTTCCCTATATTTCGCATTTTTTTTCTTCCATTTTTGTATTGACGCATTCGATGGATTGATATATATTATACGTATCGTTTAGTATCACATAAAGGAGACATATGAACAAGAATTATCGGTTAAAAGAAGTGGCCCAAATCGTAGGAGTGGCCCCAATCACCCTCAAGCGATGGCTGCTGGATAAGAAGATTGCAGAGGTTACGCGAGACCGCAAGGGTTGGCGAGTCTTCACTATGGAAGACATCCGTAAAATCCAGGAGTATGCCAATACCCTTCATCCGCAAAGTGAGGAAGGGCAGGCACCCATTATCAACGGGTGTAAAACGATCACGATCCTCAATCAGAAAGGAGGGGTCGCCAAGACTGTCACAACTTTATCCCTGGCCCATGCTTTGGCCATCAAGGGACGAAAAATCCTGATCTGTGATCTGGATCCCCAGTATAACGCAACGCTGACGCTTTCAAACTCAGAGCATCCCAAGAAGTATAAAAACTCAATGTCTCAAGTGTTTCTGGACAGGCATCTACCGATCGCCGAGTGTATTTATACGACATCCATTGATGGGGTGGATTTTATTCCCGGCTCTCTGGAGCTGACCACCGTTGGAGAAGAACTGAGAAAACAATCGTTACGACCTACGGAGGCCCTAAAGGATAAAATCAATTCGATTCAATCTAAGTACTCCTTCATTCTCTTTGACTGCCCGCCATCCAGCCTGGATTTAAAAACGATCAATGCGCTGGCTGTGAGCAATTACTTTATTATTCCCATCAAGGCGGGGGATCTCTACTCTATGGAAGGGTTTTCGCATCTATTCGAACTTGTCCAGGAGATCCAGGAACAGATTAACCCCCATCTTATTCCCCTTGGGATATTAATGACCATGTACGTATCCAGACGTAAGGTTTGTGATCAAATGGAAAAGGAGATGCGAGACTTTTTTAAGAGTGAACCGATCCCAGTCTTTAAAACCAGAATTCGAGATAACACCGATATTCAAAAGGCCGTCAGAGAAAACATGACCATCTTTCAATACAATCAACAATCTATAGCGGCTATGGATTATATGGACCTTGCAGAGGAGATATTGAATCGTGAAGAAAGAAAGTAGTTTCATGGAGAGGTACAAGAAACCTTCTCTGCTTAATCTGGCAGGTATCCAGGGCGACGGGACAAGCATCTCTGAGGGAACCCAACCGGATTATGATACACTTCTGATCTCCACTTCTAAACTGATCGCCAATCCTAACCAGCCACGCAAAGAGTTTGGTCCTCTGGATGAGCTTGTCAGATCTATTGAGGATAAAGGAGTGCTGGAGCCCTTACTGGTTTGTAAGCGTGAAGAGGGATTTCTTATCCTTGCCGGTGAAAGACGGTTTCGCGCAGCACAGAAGGCAGGTCTTACGGAACTTCCTTGCAGAGTTTTAAATGTATCAGAAGAAGAGGCTCTTGAGATTGCGCTGGTGGAAAATCTTCAACGAGAAGATCTTTCGATTCTGAATGAAGCAATGGCTATGAAAGAGTTGAAAGCCAAAGGAAACCGGACAATTGATGATCTTTCAAAATTTCTGGGCAAGTCTACGGGGTATATCTCCACGCGTTTGGCAATTGCGGATCTTCCTTCTGATCTTAAGGCCCTGATAGAGAAAGAACCGGATCGGATTCCCAAAGCTGTCTTAGCCAAAATTGTCAGGGAGAAAGATCCTGAAAAACAGAAAGAGCTATTAAAAAAAGGACTGGTCGGAAAATCTCCATCACCCGGCCGGCCGGTGAAAGCCTATAAGTGGCGCAATCGTAAGAATGGGTTTGATCTGCTCATTTACTTCAGGAGTAATCCAGCAGAGGCGGAAGAACTGCTAAAGATTCTCCAGAAGGCCAGCGATGAAATACAGAGGTGCCAGAACACAGAGATACTCAGAAAGATGAAAGAGGAGATGCCACAATCTTCACGGCGTGAAGATTCTTAATAAAACGATACGCTGTGTAGAGTTATGGCAAATAATTTCGTGCCCAGCATCAAAAAAAACGTCATCGCAAAAGTATACTGGAGCGAAATCTTCACGGCGTGAAGATTCTTAACAACTTCATACTCCGTATATATTTATGGCAAATAATTTCGTGCCCAGCATCAAGTGGAAGGATGGGAAGAGGTCATGAATCAGAGTCACATCACTTTCAGGGAGGTTTCACAAAAAAATCCCTGTCCGATTTGTGGTAAACCGGATTGGTGCAGTTTTTCTAAAGATGGGGCCATTGTTTGTTGTCGCAGGGTAGATAACGGACAAGGCAAATATAAGACAGATAAATCAGGCAACGATTATTGGGTGTATCTGATGAAAGGATCGCACCCTAAACTGGATACTTTTGATTTAGATATTGCGCCCAAGCCTTGCTGTGCAGATTCCAACGCTCTTCATAAGGTCTATAGTGCATTGCTCAATGAACTGCATTTAGAGCCTTCTCATAAAGATAACATTTTAAACCGTGGACTTTCAGATGAAGTGATTCAACAAGGACAATATCGCAGTTTGCCACAACGCGCTCGCAGCAAGATTGCCCGCAAGTTAGTGGAGAGGTTTGGCGAGGAAATCGCTTATATCCCGGGCTTTATTCAAAAGGAAGGGGGCAATGGCAGGTATTGGACCCTTGCCGGCTGCAGTGGATTACTCATTCCTGTACGAGATGCGCAGCATCGTATCATCGCCCTTAAAATTCGCGCTGATGAAGACAAGGATGATTTCCCAAAATACACTTATTTCAGTTCCAGCAAATTCGGCGGTGCCAGTTCGGGTTCTCCGATTCATGTCCCCCTATTTAACGGCTCTGCGCCAGAAATCGTAAGGCTTACGGAAGGAGAATTAAAAGCGGATGTCACGACATTTTTGACTCATATCCTTACCATCTCTGTACCAGGAGCCTCCATCTGGAAACCCGCCATCCCGATTTTGAAAAGCCTGGATGCGAAAATCATCCTATTAGCGTTTGATGCGGATTATCGGGAAAATCCCCATGTGGCACGCGCATTACTGAATACTTATCGCACCTTACAAGAAGAAGGATTTGTTGTAGAAGTGGAGGCATGGGGCTTAGAGCAAGGTAAGGGCATCGATGACGTGCTGCTGACCGGCCATATCCCCAAAAGGCTCAATAACGAAGCCGCCCAAACTTTTATCAAAAGTGAGGTCGCAGCTATTCTTCCTGAGACCCAGCCGGTTTGTGATGATTTGATCCTCGATTGCCTCTGTAAAGACGAACGGGGAGATGCAGAGCTTTTGGCGGCCTTATGCGATGGACGAAAACTGTTTAACCATACCACAACCCGATGGGTAAGCTACGATGAGGGAGTGTGGCAAAAGGATGAGAAGAAGCAAACCCGTAAGGAAGGGTTATTTTTGCTTTCCAAGACGTATTTAGAACTTTCCTCTAAAGTGGATCGTGACATCGTGCATGTCCAAGAACAATCAGTGAAAAAAGGGGGCATATCCGAGGAAGAGAAGCAGACCATCGCGGCAAAAGAAAAGTTACGGGATAGTTTGAGAGACCGGTCCCGTAAGCTCAACAAACGGGCTCGGATAGATAACGTCTTAGAATTGGCGACTTCATATCTGCCCGCCATTACAACAGAATTCGACATAGACCCCTATTTGCTCAATCTTGTCAATGGCACATTTGATTTAAAAGCCGACACATTCCGTGATCACTCAGCCCAGGACAGACTTTCTAAACGAGCAAATGTGGTGTTTGATCCCCAAGCACGGTGTGAATTCTGGCCGGTGTTCCTACAGCGTATTTTTGCTGACAATCATGACCTGATAAAGTTCATTCAGCGGTGCGTGGGATACTCCCTTACCGGCTTGGTGGATTTGCAAATATTGTTCTTTTGCCATGGCAAGGGAGCCAACGGCAAAACGACTTTCTTTACAGTCCTGAAGATACTGTTAGGGGATTACTATACCACGATCCCTATCGAAAGCCTTCTTATGAAGATGCGGGATAACACCACGGAATACCAGTTGGCAAAATTGTTCGGGGCGCGGGTGGTTGTTGCCAGCGAAATACCGCAAGGCCGAAGACTTCAGGAAAGCCAGGTTAAAGACTTGACCGGTGGGGAACCGATCAATGCTCGTAATCCATTTGAAAAGCCATTTACATTTGAGCCATCCCATAAGCTATGGCTTTTTGGTAATCATAAACCCATCATCAGAGGAACAGACGAAGGAATATGGCGTCGGGTTCATCTTATCCCATTTCTCGTTATGATTCCCAAGAGCCAACAGCGACCAATGAGTACCATGCTGGCAGAGTTTAGAAGTGAACCCGCCGGGATCTTGAACTGGGCCTTGGAAGGCTACCGAGATTTTCAAGCTCACGGGTTACAGACACCGGGCATTGTGGAAACAGCAACAAAAGAATATCGGGAAGAATCGGATATATTGGGGTTATTTCTGACCGAAAAGTGTACACTAAAAACAACCGAGCAATGCAAAGCAAAAGACCTTTATCAAGAGTACCAAAAATGGTGTGACGCGGGAAATGAGATTCCTGTTTTTCATAACATGCGACAATTCGTAAACACGTTAAGAGAGCGTGGGTATCAAACATTCGTCGGAGGGCACGAAAAGACAACCTTGGTACAAGGTATTGGTATACAAAATGTTAATTAAAAATTGCTAAAAAACGATTTGCGGGAGATGCGGGAGATGCGGGAGATGCGGGATCAAATTTCATTAATTAGTCCCTTTGATTTTTACTATAAATTCATTTCCCACAA
>JBFLXE010000101.1:0-10170 GCA_040757455.1 Nitrospirota bacterium | reverse complement strand
TGCTGCCATTTGTACATGCTTAACACCCCCTTTTATTCCTCCTTCCCGTTTTGAAAGGAGATTATAGGTTTTTAGGGGGTCAAATTTAAATGCCGATAGGGGTCAATTGTATTTTACGATCTACATCCAGCCCTTGTTATTCAGAATGATGTCGGTAATAAAGTAAATGCACTTACAATAGTTGCAGCTATAACAAGCAATCTTAAGGTTGCTGATCTTCCAGTCGGTGTGTTGATGACACCAGAAGAAAGCAGGCTTCCCCATAAGTCTGCTGTGCACCTCGGACAGATATACACAATTGATAAAGAGAGGCTTCAAGCCCTTGTCGGCATACTCTCAGACCAAAAGATGTTAGAGGTTAATAAGGCTATCGAAGTAAGCCTTGGTTTGAGAAAGTTCTGGGAATAGAGTTAAGCGGATTACAACCCGAATCAAATAACATTGTGTATCTACTTACTCTTGTGCGAAGGCACACCAGAAACTTAATTTCCTAAACATTTCAAAGTCTTTCTGACCTCAAATCACCCCTCATTTTTCCCTTGACAAATCCCTCTCTTTATGATTCAATTGATTCAGTTGAAGTTTTTAAACCAACGCCGGTTTTATAAAGAAACTGTTGAGGAATAAAAGGCTTTATATTGAACATCAAGGAGGGCTTGGATGATTGACACTTCAAAAATTATTTACTCAATCAATATTGAAGATGTTCAGAATGTCGCTGAAGAAGAATACGGAAGAAAGCTTACTAAGAAGGAATTGAAAATCATTGAAGATAAACTTGGTGATTATATAAATTGGTATGATGCCATTGATATAGCTATACAGAATGAAATTTTACATCGTGACAAGAATGATATATTTAAGCTTCTTTGACTAAAGGAGAAAGCTTTAAAAAGGGGGGTAATGGAAAAGTAATGGATCTGATATGCATCACAGCAAATTGAAAGAGGGATAATATGGCGACAGATTATCCTTAATATGGTTTCAAACAATAAAATTGAACCTATTCTAGGAAAAATAAGAACTGCAGCAAAAAGAGATTGAAAGAATAGAAAGTATTATCAGGGATTCGTTACGACAAGCTGGATAGTTTCAAGATAATAAACTGAAAAAGGGACGGTTCTAATAAATTATGACAACCGTTTCATTAGCTAAGATTAAACATGACATTGAAAGGATAACTTTTGAACGCAATCGATTAGAAAACAAATATGCCCGATACTTTAAAGAACGCCCTGATTATAGACAACTGGTAACTTACGTCCCTAACAAGAAACTTCCAGTTTATAACTGGTTCAAGTATAAAGAAGGGTTTTCGAGGCAGCTTGTTTATAATATTCTTAGAGAATGGAAAATAGATAGGAAAAATATTGTTCTTGATCCATTTGCAGGGTGTGGGACTACGCTTCTTGCCTGTAAGGAATTCGGATACAGAGCTGTCGGACTTGACATATTGCCTATAGCCATATTTGTTGCTAAAGTTAAACTCCAGGATTGGTCGGACATCAATATTTTAAAAAAAGCAGTACAATCACTCATAAATGAAAAATTCCGTAAGCCTCAATCGGCGTTCCCGAACGTTCGAATTGTCAATATAGCATTTCCCAAACACATTCAAGACGAAATACTTTTCTATAAAGAACGCATTCTCAAATTTGAAAAACCTATACAAGATTTTCTCATGCTCGGTTTAATCAGCATCCTTGAAAATGTGAGCTATACATCAAAAGATGGTCAGTTCTTAAGGATTGTTGAAAGAGAGCTGCCTTCTGTGAGAGAAAACTTAAAGAAGCAACTCACCAATATGATCGAGGACCTTCGGGTGCAACAACAAGTACTCTTTAAAGAAGGAAAAGCGAAAGTTGAAATCTTTCAGGGTGATGCAAGAGAGCGTGCTTTGTCGCGAAAATATTGGGGCAAAATCGGTGCTGTAATAACCTCTCCGCCATATTTAAACAGATACGATTATTCTCGTACCTACGCTCTTGAATTATGCACTCTTTATATAAAAGATTTTGGTGATATGAGAGACATTAGACATAGTTTACTAAGATCGCATATTGAGTCAAAGATTCATGAAGGTAAAGAGCTTAATCTACCTGTGATAGATGAGATATTAGATAGTCTAAATGGTAAAGAATTAAATAATAATCGAATTCCGATAATGATAAAGGCATACTTCGAGGATATGAACCTCGTTCTCAAACGACTATACACATATATAAAGCCAGGTGGTATAGTTTCGCTCGTCGTTGCGAATGCAAGATTTGAAGGTGAAATGGTACCTACTGACCTCATTCTTTCTGAGCTTGCAGAATTAAACGGGTTTCAAACAGAAAAGATATGGATTACACGATACAAAGGTAATAGTTCACAGCAGATGGCTCGTTATGGAAAGATTCCTGTGAGAGAGACAATAGTTTTCTGGAGAAAGCCAAAATGAGTGATAAGAAAAAAACCGACGAGACTTTTAGAGAAGCACTTACAAAATCTTATATTGCTAGAGCAAAACTTTTTTATACGTCTATTAAAGAGAAAAACATTGCATATTTAGCTTCTCGTATCAAAAATCTTGAACCAAAAGACATCGCATGGAATCTCTCAGAACTTGGCATTAATGAAAAGGCATTTAATCTCATCAAAAAAACATCTATCAATCCACTCCATGTATTCTGTCATCCAGAAGTTTTGTTAGCAAAACCTGATTTTGCTGAATATTACAGAAATTTAGCCGCAGTTTCTAAAAAGCTTTTTACTCCTAAAAAGTCTGAAACTGTAGATATAAGATGGGAAGACCCACAATATATGACTCTTCTCTATTCAATCGAAAGTGCAGTAAAACGTATTTGCGAGGATAACCCTGAACTGACTGACTCTTCGGTCATTCTTGCCCTGGAAAGTTTGGCTTTAAAACCTGAAAATGTGAATAACGATGTTATCGTAAAGGCTATAAACCTTGAACTCAGATTACAGTTGAGTATGAGTGACTATTCGAGAAATGAAGTAAAAAGGGCTATTCGCAAGATACTCAATTCCGCAAGAAAGCACAATAAAGCTGGAGGGATAAGAGGCTATCTTGATTTTATTTTTGAACATGTCCCATAGATCCGTTGGAAAAGAAGATTTAGAGGCAATAGGAAGGAAAAGTTGAAAAAAGAAGCCAAAGGCAATGAATCTTTAATAGGCAGGATTTATAAAGATGCTTTGGCAGGTGACACTTCAATTTTGGATTCAATAGATATTGACATGATACAGGATATTGAAGCAAAAAATTTTTATATGGCATTAAGAAAAGAATTTAAAAAAATGATTACTGAACGGAAAAAGTTCCTGAATAAGTATTACCCACTTAAATCTTTATCTGACTATAATGCGTCCAAAGTGGAGAAACTACTTGCAGAAAGATTCAGGGAGAAAGGTTACGGTAATGATGCAATGCACCGGACAAGAAAGCTCTGGCAGGATTTTGTCAAAACAACAAACCCTCATATTAAGGATGTACTTCCATGGGTTGCTGCACTGGATTTCATAGTCAGAAGCTCTGCACATACAGATTTTGATAATCCTATCCGACTTACGCAAAAACTCGTAGCTCAGGAATTTGGGATAACATTTGGCCAGATAAATCGGTGTTACAGAAGTATAAATAGTTCAGTGGATACAGGTCATTACTTTTCTCACTTTGATAATATTGAAACTCTTCATCGACTTGTAAAATCTATTTTCAAGATTACAAAAAGATTCAGAAAGACCCGTGATCCAATAGAAATAGAAATGATTAAAGCAGATGAGGCGTGGTTCGACAGAATTTATAAATATTCCTTAGAAATGCGGAGCAGAAGAAAGCATATAAATGCACGAGGCAGAATTTTATAGATTATCAGGCGACAACAGAATGCGAAAAGGAGTTTGGAAGAAAAAACTCAAATATGATGGATAAAAAGAATGAAACGTCAAAGCCTGCTCTTATCAGTCCTCATGGAGGATACCGCAATTTGAAATCCTATCAGATGGCTGAAATCATCTATGACGCCACTGCTATATTTCCGACCTCTTTGTTGATAAGCGTTCTCGCACATATGACCAGATGCTACAGGCGGCGCGCAGCGGCAAGCAGAATATTGCCGAAGGCAACATGGTGTCAGGCACTTCTAAAAAGAGCAAACTAAAACTGATGGGCACAGCGCGCGCAAGTCTGGAAGAACTGCTTGACTACAAAGATTTTCTGCGCCAGAGGGTCAGCGATATCAAGATGTTTATCAATCAGACAGATGCTGTTTCTATCTTATCGACCGGGAGATTTTCTATTGTTATGTTTACCATATCTTTCAGGGACAGTTTTTTGCTCGCGTCGAGTATCTCTATACCAACGATATGCCTATCTCCATCAAGGTCGATAGCAATCCCTTCTTCTATGTCAATGTTATCTTCTACGCGGACGTCTCTTAATTGTATGTATAACGCATCAGCCTCTTTGTCGTATTCTATTTTCAATCTAAATCATCCCCAACCTTTCTTCTTTTTCACGGCAGTTATAATTAAAACTTTCCCGGCTTCTTCTTTGAAAGTCATTCGAAGATATTTCTCTGAAGCCCTTTTCCATACATTTAGCTTCCCTTCTGACGACTGTTCAGTAAACTCAGGATTATCAATTGCCGATTCAATTTCTGCTTCTTCAATCCTGTGCAATCGCATCCTGTTTTTTGCATGTCCATGTGTTGTATATTTTATCATTTTCATCGCCGACATGTTATCACAGAGCATCCTGAGTTGCAATCACCTGAGATATCTCGAAAAAACAATTGGACTTGAGACTTGGTTATAGAGAAACATGACCATCCATAATGAAGACATAAAAGAACTAACCACCGAAATTCCTGAGGGGCATAAGCATTTGAGAACTACTATAGTTCTTCAGGACGACACAGAATTTATGTTTCAGGAGGCTACGATTGCAAATCTTGTGCGGGCTTATATTTCTGTCAAGACACATCCTGCAATAAAGAAAGTGACATTAAAAGGTAAAAAGCTTTCTGAAAGAAAAGCGGGCTATGCAGAATGGCAGCTTGTTGAGGAGAAATGAGAGAAAAGTTATACCAGATGAAACTTATAAAAGTTAATCGTAAAAGCCAGATTCTCAAACCACCGGTTTTCGGCTGTTTGAAGGATACTCCCTCGATAAACGTCACGAAGGGCTGCATGCATTCATGCGTTTACTGTTATGCGAGAGGATTTACTGATGCACCCCCAAAAGGGGAGGTGCATCTCTATCAAAATCTTCCAGAGATGCTGGAGAGGGAGCTTGACAGGAAGAAGAAGCTGCCCGGATGGGTATCTTTCAGCACTGTATCTGATGCCTTTCAGAATATGGATGAAATTTTAGATATAACTTACAGGACAATGAAGCTTCTCCTCGAGAGAGGTATCGGCATGTCTTTTCTCACTAAGGGTTTTATTCCATCTGATTTTATTGAGTTGTTCAGGAAATATCCCTCTATGTCCTCCCTTGGCAAGGGGGGAATAAAGGGGAATGTCAGGGCTAAGATCGGGCTGGTTTCTCTTTCTGAAGACTATAGAAAGCTCTTCGAGCCTTACACTGCAAGCGCATTCCAGAGGCTTCTGAATATAAAGAATCTCGTTAATGCCGGGATTGAGGTTTCTGTACGCATCGATCCTATAATCCCCCCTTTGGTAAAGGGGGGTGAAGGGGGATTTTCTGAAAATTCGATCGACCGTTTGCTCAAGAGGCTCAAGACAGAAGGTGTAAGAAATATCTCGGTCAGCGCTCTTGTCATGAGACCCTCTATTATGAACTCCTTCGGAGAACTCCCGTCGAATATCGCTCAAAATATCTTGAAGCAGTACGTCGGCCAGCCATGGCAGAGTGTTATCACATCGGCAAAGACGAGACTTTTACCGAAGAACATTAGAATTGCCCAATACAGCCGAATTAAAAGAATTGCACGGCAATATGGGATAGACTGCAAAATATGCGGATGTAAAAATCCTGATTTGCCATGGCAATTCTGCAGCCCATGGGTGGATAATCAAGAAATTCTTATAGACAGAAATAAAAACCAACCGAATCTGTTTTCCGAGAATGGTTTTACCACCATGAAACAAGAACCTGTTACAAATAAAATTTGTATAGGAGAAGGCATATGATTCCTAAAACTACAGTAATCATCGGCGATAGTCGAAACATGAGTGAATTGAAGGATAAAAGTGTTCATGTCATCATCACGTCTCCGCCTTACTGGCAATTGAAGGACTATGGCAACGGAAGTCAGATAGGGTTTAATGACAGTTATGAGGATTATATAAACAACCTTAATCTTGTCTGGAAGGAGTGTTACAGGGTTCTATATAAGGGGTGCCGACTGTGTGTGAACATTGGGGACCAGTTTGCCCGGTCTGTCTATTATGGTAGGTATAAAGTTATTCCAATAAGGGAAGAAATTATTAAATTTTGTGAGACAATCGGATTTGATTATATGGGTGCCATAATCTGGCAGAAGGTTACTACGTGTAATACAACAGGTGGAGCTACAGTAATGGGCTCTTTCCCTTATCCTCGCAATGGAATCATAAAACTCGATTATGAATTCATTCTCATCTTCAAGAAATTGGGTGACCCGCCAAAAGTGAGCAGAGACATTAAGGAAAAGTCTAAACTCACTCTTGAAGAATGGAATGAATATTTTTACGGACATTGGAATTTTTCTGGCGAAAGGCAGGATAGACATCTTGCAATGTTTCTGGAAGAATTGCCGAAAAGGTTGATAAAGATGTTCAGCTTTGTCGGCGACACTGTTCTGGACCCGTTTCTGGGAAGTGGGACAACCTGCCTTGCCGCAAGGAATCTGAGCAGGAATTCTGTTGGATATGAGATAAATAAGGAATTTCTTCCAATCATCAAGCAGAAACTTAATCCTGTATGCCTGCCCGCCTTCCCAGAAAAAATACAGAAATTAGTAATCCCCCCACACCCCCCTTTAGAAAAGGGGGGCAGGGGGGATTTGAAAAGTTTTGCGCAGGAAAACTTAGACATAATAATCCAGCAAAAAAAGCCTATCGATTTCAAAAAGGAAATCCTCAGACTTCCATATATCTTTAAGGATCCTGTGAAATTTGATAAAAAGATCGACCTCAAGAAATTAAGATTCGGGTCAAAAATAGATAATTCAGATCATCAGAGAGAGACTTATTATTCGGTTAAAGAAATAATAAGCCCTGAAATAATAGTCTTAGATAATGGCTTAAGAGCCAAACTACTGGGTGTTAAAGAAAATAAGGAAAGGAATGGAGAGGCACTGCAATTTTTACAGGAAAAACTTAAAGGGGAAAAGGTTTTTCTTAAATTTGATTCTACAACATATGACAACGAAGGCAATCTATTATGCTATCTCTATTTAAAGAATAAAACTTTTATCAATGCCCATTTGATCAAAAATAAATTAGCACGGGTAGACTCTTCTCTTAAATTTAAGTATAAAGACAAATTCCTTTCCTTAGAGAGCGATAAATACAACGGAATTGCTAAATGAAAATAAGGCTTACAAATGAACAAATCAGGCAGGCGTTAGAGATTCCATTGCCATCGTTGAATGACCATGACTACTTATAACCTCTATAAACTCCTCAAGGAAGAACTTCAAAACGGCTCGCATGATCTGGTGACGAGGCAGTCGGGTCAGGTGATTCGTGCCCGTATCGAGAGAGATATCGAGAAAGAGAAAGATGGTGAGGTAATTGCGCTGGATTTTTCAAATATCGGGATAATCGATTATTCATGCGCTGATGAAGTGATTGCAAAGCTTATCTCCCGCCTGCTAAGTGGAGAATATGGAGATAAGTATATTATCCTTAAAGGTCTGAATGAAAATCAGAGGGAGAACATCGAGGTTGCCCTTGAGAGGAAAGAGCTTGCGGTGATGGCTGAGATGGAAGATGGGGAAAAAGCGCTTATCGGAAGCCTCAATAATTACTTGAAGCAAACGCTGACGGTCATTTTAAAAAGAGGGGAAGTGACCGCCAAAGAGCTTTCTGAAAGAATGAAAATCGAGATGAACACTAGCGGCACGAGGCTTCTGAATCTTTATAAGAAAAGACTTGTGAAAAGGATCGATGTAATTAAAAATGGCGGAAGGATATGGGTGTATGAGAGGATATAAATTGATATGGGATGCGGGATACCAGATTTGATATTTATCATGTATTCTATATCATGCATCTTGCATCAGACAATTTTATATATGGAATTGTGAGAAAGGTTTAATTATGGAATCAATACTTCTTATAATTCTGGGCATCGTAATTGGTGGCGTTACTGCCTGGTTTCTGGCAAAAGCCCGTCAGCAGGGAATGTATACAAAACAGATTGCAGAGATACAGTTTTCCTGTGCTAATCAAATTACAGAACTTGAGAAAAGGGCAAGCGGAGCCGAGGCGCGGATAGAAGAACTGAGGCAACAGGTTCAATTAAGGGAATCTGATATCGGGAAATTGAGATCCGAACTTGATAGCGAGAGGCAGTCGAAGGTTGAGGCACTGACTAATCTTGAGGCTGCCAGGAAAAATTTCGAGGAACAGAAGACACTTATTGAAGCTATGAAGGCAGAGATGACCGATACATTCAACGCCCTTTCGTCAGCGGCGTTGAAAAGTAGTAGTGAAGATTTTCTCAGGCTTGCATCTGAACACCTGGGAAAGGTCGTTGCAGATACGAAGGGTAAACTCGGAGAACATCAGGCAGCAATGGATGGGATGATAAAACCTTTACACGAGATGCTAAAAAGATATGATGCCCAGATCAGGGCAATCGAGGAGAGCAGGCATAAAGCATACGGAAGTCTCGAAGAACAGCTGAGGGCACTTGCTTCAACTCACGAGAGCCTTCAGAGGGAAACGAGCAATCTTGTCACAGCACTCAAAAAGCCCCAGGTTCGCGGCAGATGGGGTGAGATGCAGTTGCGAAGAGTTGCGGAGTTATCAGGTATGTCCATGCATTGCGATTTCACTGAACAGCAATCGATGGATACTGAAAAAGGCAGGATAAGACCCGATATGATAGTGCATTTGCCGATGGATAGAGAGATTGTTGTTGATTCGAAAGTATCACTTGATGCATACCTCGATGCTATCTCCGCCGGTACAGATGAAGAAAGAAAGGCGAAGATGGAAAGACATGCGCAGCAGGTGAGGACACACATGAATAAGCTGAGTTCAAAAGAATATTGGGGGCAGTTCAGACGGTCACCCGAATTCGTCGTCTTATTTATACCCGGTGAATCCTTTCTCAGCTCTGCTCTCGAAGTTGATAACAGCCTGATAGAGGATGGAATACAGAAAAGGGTTATCGTCGCCACCCCAACAACCTTTGTCGCCTTGCTCAGGGCAATTGCATACGGATGGCGGCAGGAGCAGATCACGAAGAATGCCCAGGTTATTAGCGAATTGGGCCGCCAGTTGTACGATAGGATTAGTGTCCTTGTCCAGCATCTCGATAATCTCGGCTCGAGTCTCGAAAAGGCTGTCGGAGCTTACAATAAGTCGGTTGCCTCAATAGAATCAAGAGTTTTGCCTTCTGTAAGAAGGTTTAAAGAACTTGGTGTCACCGGATCAAGCGAAATACCGGTTATTGAGCAGATAGACCAGTCTCCGAGAAACTTGAGTATACTCGAATCGGAGCCCATCCGAAATGATCCATAAAGTTAACAAAGAAAGGGGGAAGTAATGTCAGAGAAACTCAGTTATGAAGAATTTGTCAGAAGGGCCATTACGAGCCTGAGAAGAGAAGGTTATAAGGGAATACATTCAGTATATTCGGGATTCAATAGCGCCTTCAAAAAGTATTTTGACGGAGAAAATCCCGTTGAGGTCACAAACAAACTGGCGCAGGAAGGAAAGATTGTCATTAGGCCGGTGAAGGGTGGAGTAATGCTCTACCTGCCGGAAGAGGTTCAGGGCACAAGAGATTCAGCGAGTGAGGCGTTGAAAAAAATGGGCCTTGAATGACCTGACCAGGGCAGAATATGAAGACTTCTAACCCACATTATTCATAAATTTTTCATACATGAGGATTTTAAAGATTTTTGGAGTCGATCGGAGCCAATGGAAGACGAATACGCTGCAGTTTTATACCGAGTCACGCTCTGATTTTACAAAATC
>JBFLXE010000100.1:0-10172 GCA_040757455.1 Nitrospirota bacterium | reverse complement strand
GATTTTGTAAAATCAGAGCGTGACTCGGTATAAAACTGCAGCGTATTCGTCTTCCATTGGCTCCGATCGACTCCAAAAATCTTTAAAATCCTCATGTATGAAAAATTTATGAATAATGTGGGCTAAGGGTATCGGCTACTTTTTTTGAGACATGCGCGGGGATCGATGAGAAGGAACAACGATCGCCGGGATTTGACCAGGAAATCATACGAAAATATCTCGACTTGGCAGAGCGGAATGGATTGTCACGAGAGATGCCGCTACAGTCGTATGGTTATTATCTGCAGTTAGGAAGCATTATTCTGTTGCATGGGCTCTGGGACAGAACCCCCGTCCATTTTTCAGATAAAATTAAATATCCAAAATTATCTAAATATTGTACAATAACGTACATATAGTACAATTTAATATGAGGTTATGACTTATGAAAAACGTCATCTCTATTTCCGAGGCGAGGAAGAGGTTGCCGGGTATTATAAAATCCCTTAAAACTTCTCCCGATACTGTCTACCAAATAACGGTTTATGGTGAAGTAGTTGCTGAAATCAGGACGCCTCCCAAAATCAAGCCGGGAGAGGCTGCGATCAGGCTTCTTGAGCTTAGGAAACGCCTCGGATCTAAGAAATACAAGACAAAGCCCATATCTAAGAACATCAAGGAATATCTGTATGTAGCAGAAGGCGATGAATGATTCCGCCTCAAAATAAAGTCTTTTGTGATACTTCATTCTTTTTCGCATCGTTAGCTCCTGATGACTCCAATTACGAAAGGGCCGGAGAACTCCTTGAACTCTGTAAAGAAAATTCTGTTACGTTTTACACAACATGGGATGTTGTCAGCGAGACGATTACTCTGCTGAGATATCGCGCAAGCTATCGCCTTGCCGTTGAGTTTCTTGAGAGTATCAAGCCTTCCCTGTCTATTGTTAATTATAATGATTCTGTAAGACGAGCAGCCGAAGAGATTTTTAAAAAACTATCCAAGGACAAACGTATCTCTTTTTGTGATGCCGTCTCTTATGTTGTGGTTACCCATATACTCGACAATATCCCCTGTTTTTCTTTTGACGGAGATTTCAGAAGTCTCGGTCTCACGGTTTACCCGTAACACGCTCCAGTATTCCAAAAGCAAAGGAAGCTTCCCGCTGTCCCGGATTTGTCTGAGGTTGAGCTGAAGACGTCGCCATCGCTGGCGGAGTTGGGTTTTGAAATTATATTATTCTATAATATCGTATATGTTGATACTGGTTCGATTCCCGCCGCCTCCGCCAATAAAAGGCAATTCTTTAAGGTATAATGTTTAATCCTAATGTTCGGAGGTCAGTTTTTAAAGGGAGAGGCTGAAGGAAAAGGAAATTTGATGATTAGAAAATTAATCGTTTTGATAGCGTTGTCGGTGACTGCGATAGTATCCGTTTCTGCTCAGAAGAAGACGGAAGTCCTTCTAAAGTTCAGTTCCGAGGCGGGAATTATGCGCATTGTATTCGAATCTGAGGAAACTTTCATCAACAGAGCGAAAATCACGACCTCCGCCTCTCAGATCAAAATTGAATTCCCGGAAGTTTTCGACCTGAAAACGGAGAAAACGCCTCCACTTGAGCTCGTACCATCTGAAAAATCTCTCCTCATAAATCTGCCGGAAAAAAGTGAGGCGAAGATTTTCAGACTTCCAGAACCAGCCCGCGTAGTTTTTGATATCCAGAAAAAGTCCCATCAGCCTGAAAAAAAGGCGGAAAACCAACAGCCCAAGGAACAGAAAACGGTACCACTGCAGGCGGAGAAGCAACCGCCTTTTGTCACCTCACGGGTCATTGTGATCGACGCAGGACACGGAGGCTATGACTTTGGCATCAGCAGCGGCGACATGCACGAGAAAAATATAAGTTTAGATATTGCGAAGGAATTAAAGACTGCTCTTTCCAGAAGGGGTAAACAGGTTTTCCTCATCCGTAAAGTGGATCAATATGTGCCACTTCTGGATAGAATTCTTTTTGTAAACCAGAAGAGGCCGGATATATTCATCAGCCTGCATGTGTCGGCATCAAAGAACTTTGTGTTGTATAACCCCAAATTTGAAGAACGGGAGTTGAAGGATTTGTCTGACCTGTACAGCCTTTCTTCGAGACAAAAGAAGTACGTAGAGAAAAGCCTTGATCTTTCAGAAAGCATCGGAAAGGCGATAAAGAAGGAGTTTGGCGCAGAGGTTGTTCAAAGGCAAATGCCTCTGCCGCTGCTTAATTCCGTTAGCGCTCCGTGTGTGGTTATAGAGGTCCCGAGGCCAGATGTCCTGATTTATGACCAGAAAGTGAGGGCCCTGATTGTCAATGCAATCATTGAAGGGCTGATGGCTTATGGATAAGGCGGACAGAAAAACTCAGGTGGGGAAAGAGGTGAAGAATCTCCGAAGATTGGCGGCGATATTAGTCCTGGCTGTGATTTTTCTCGGAGGTATCGCTGGAGGATATTTTTATTTTTCGGGAGCGCTTTCCAAACAGAAAAAAACCGGGCAGGAAATTGCAAATGCAATAACTGCCTTCGAAGATTATTTTTCACTGAGAATCTACTATCCAGCAGAAGATCACCTTCAATTTGAAGAAAAGAGAATTCTCCGAAGAAATATGCCGATGGCAATTGCTGAGGCGACTGTGGAGGCGTATCTGAAAGGCCCTGCAGGCGGCGCATACTCCGTTGTACCCAAAAATACGAGACTTCTTGGGATTTATAAGGGCACGGATCGGATACTGTATATTGACTTGTCGGATGAATTCCGGAGAAATTTTCAAGGGGATGTAATGTCCGAATTTCTTCTTCTAAAAGGATTATATGAGAGTCTTATCTCAAATGTGGAGGACATTCAGGACGTAAAGGTGCTCATAGAGGGAAGAGAAATAGAAACACTGGGAGGCCATTTCTATCTCCTGTACCCATTGAAGGACATGGTGGCCTTTGAAGAATCCGGATAGAACAGGACTCGCGTGGATAAAAAAGAGAAGCCAATCGGCGTCTTTGACTCAGGAGTAGGCGGCCTTACTGTTTTAAAAGAGATAATAAAGGTCTTGCCTGATGAAAATACGATCTATCTTGGTGATACGGCCCGTGTACCCTATGGGATAAGATCGCCGCATACAGTAACCAGATACTCCTTCGAAAACACCAGTTTTCTTTTTTCGAAGGATATCAAACTCCTTGTCGTTGCCTGTAATACCGCCTCTTCGATCAGCCTTGCTGCCATCAATAAGAGAATCCCGATACCGGTGGTCGGTGTTATAGAACCGGGGGCAGAAGCAGCGGTCAGAATGACGAGTAACAAGAAAGTCGGTGTCATCGGAACAGAAGCTACCGTTAAGAGCCATGCATATCTGAAAGCGATCAAAAATATCGATCCACATATTGACGTATACAGTCTCTCCTGTCCCCTGTTTGTCCCCCTCGTCGAGGAGGGATGGACAGAAGGGGAGATCGCGAATCTAGTTGCAAAGAGGTATCTTGAAGGATTTGAAGAGACGGGCATAGACACTCTCGTTCTCGGATGCACTCATTATCCTTTATTGAAAAAAGTGATATCGGAAATTCTGGGAGGGAAGGTCAAACTGATTGATTCTGCCATTGAGACAGCACGGGAGGTCAGAACGATCCTTATGAAGCTGGGCCTGAAAAGAGTACAAAAGAATGCTTCGATAAGAGAGTTCTACGTGACGGACTCACCTGAAAGATTCTTAAGAGTGGGGGAGCATTTCCTCGGTGAAAAAATTGGGCACATAAGGTTGGTTGAGATGCCGCCTGTAGAGGACGTAAGCCTGGCGGGAGAAAGGAGAGCAAGATCGGAGGATGAATGAGACCTGACGGGAGAAGAAACAATGAGATTCGCGATGTCCAGATAACCAGGAATTTTATAGGTACTGCAGAAGGTTCGGTTTTGATTTCGATGGGAAATACGAGGGTCATCTGCACCGCCTCCATCGAAGAGAAGACCCCGCCGTTTCTCAAGGACCAAAAAAAAGGGTGGATAACGGCAGAATATTCGATGCTTCCACGGGCTACTAAAATAAGGACAACGAGAGAATCCACAACAGGAAGGATTAGTGGCAGGACGCACGAAATACAGAGGCTTATAGGCAGGGCGCTAAGATCCGTTGTTGATCTTTCTGCCATTGGCGAAAGAACAATCTGGATCGACTGCGATGTTCTGGAAGCGGACGGAGGCACAAGAACGGCAGCGATTACAGGCGCGTTTATCTGTCTTGCGGATGCAGTAAAATATGCGCTCAAAAACAGTCTCATGGAAAAGATGCCCATCAAAGACTATCTTGCTGCGGTGAGTGTGGGTGTCGTCAAGGGTGAACCGATGATTGACCTCTGTTACCTCGAGGACTCCGTGGCAGAGGTGGACATGAATATAGTAATGACGGGCAGAGGCGATTTTGTCGAAATGCAAGGTACGGCAGAAGGTAAGCCTTTTTCAAAGGGAATGCTTAACAGGTTGATTACAATGGCAGAAGAGGGTATCCGCGGTCTGATTAACATACAGAGAGAATTAATCGAAAAAGAACTGTCTGTTTACTGAAAAAAGGTTTTATATGCTAAAATACTAATAAGTGATATCCGGTACAGAGGTTGAAACAACCCCTTCCACGTTAACCCTTTCAAGGAGGGAAAAACAGCAGACGTTTCTTCGGATTCATAAAAACAAAATAAGGAGAATTCAGTTTTAGAGTGAACAGGTTGAACGTATACAGAAGTCTTTTTGTATGGCTCTTAATCGGAGTTATGATGATACTCCTTTTCAATCTCTTGAGCTATCCGAAAAAGGCAAAGGACGAGATGATTTTCTCGGATTTCATGACGAGGCTTGAGGCCGGTGAAGTCCGGGAAGTAACAATTAAAGGAAGTGTAATTACGGGTCAGCTTAAGGATGGTAAGGAATTCAAGACTTTTGCGGCCGATTATCCGGACCTTGTGAATACGTTGAGGGCTGAGAATGTCAAGATTACGGTTAAGCCGGAAGAACAGAATCCGTGGTATTGGAACCTGTTCTTCTCATGGGGTCCTATTATATTTCTTGTTGCCATCTGGATATTTTTTATGCGGCAGATGCAGACAGGAGGCAACAAGGCACTTTCCTTTGGCAAGGCGAAGGCGAAGCTGGTTTCTGAAAAGACAGTCAAGGTGACATTCGCTGACGTCGCGGGGATAGAAGAGGCAAAGGCGGAGGTTCAGGAGATAATAGATTTTCTGAAGGATCCCAGTAAGTTCCAGAAGCTCGGCGGGAAGATACCCAAGGGCGTTCTCCTTGTGGGGGCGCCAGGAACTGGAAAAACTCTTCTTGCAAGGGCGATAGCTGGAGAAGCGGGCGTTCCATTCTTTTCTATATCCGGTTCTGACTTTGTCGAGATGTTTGTGGGAGTGGGAGCCTCACGGGTGAGAGACCTTTTTGATCAGGCAAAGAAGAACGCGCCATGCATAATCTTTATTGATGAGATAGACGCGGTGGGCCGCCATAGGGGTGCAGGACTCGGTGGTGGTCATGACGAACGTGAACAGACTCTTAACCAACTGCTGGTTGAGATGGACGGATTTGAAGCGAATCAGGGAGTTATTATCATTGCAGCCACAAACAGGCCGGATGTTCTTGATCCCGCCCTGCTGAGACCCGGAAGGTTTGACAGACAGGTTGTTGTTCCCCAGCCGGACGTGAAGGGCAGGCTCGAAATACTGAAAGTGCATTCTCGAAATATTCCTCTGGATGAAAAGGTGAGTCTTGATGAAATAGCCCGCGGTACACCTGGCTTCTCAGGCGCAGATCTCCAGAATCTCGTAAATGAGGCAGCTCTTCTCGCGGCAAGAAAGGGAAAAAGCAAGGTCGAAAGGACTGATTTTGAGGCTGCGAAGGACAAGGTGTTAATGGGGGTGGAGAGAAGAAGCATGATCATAAGCGAGACTGAAAAGAAGAACACCGCCTATCATGAGGCGGGTCATGCCCTCGTGGCGAAGCTGATACCAGGCACTGACCCGCTCCATAAAGTAAGCATCATTCCCAGAGGCAGAGCACTTGGCGTGACTCAGCAGTTGCCGCTTGATGACAGGTACACCTATTCGAAAGAATATCTTATGAACGCTCTTTGTGTGTTGCTTGGAGGAAGGGCTGCTGAAGAAATTGCACTTAATCATCTCACCACAGGCGCCGGCAATGATCTTGAGCGGGCAACGGAGCTTGCAAGAAAAATGGTTACCGAGTGGGGCATGTCGGAAAAACTTGGTCCTCTCACATTTGGCAAAAAAGACGAGCAGATTTTCCTTGGAAGGGAAATAGCGAGACACAAGGATTACAGCGAGCAGACTGCTGTTGAGATAGACGAAGAGGTCAAGAGGATCGTGATGGCGGCTTACCAGGGAGCGAGGAAGCTTCTTACCGATAACCAGGATATTCTGGAAGCTCTCACACGGGCTCTTCTGGAAAAAGAGACTATGGATGCTGAAGAGATAAATACTCTCGTTAAGGAGGTTGAGTCCAGAAGGACTGTTCAAGTTTAAGACCTTTCAGAAACCCCTTCACTTATTTCCGAATGTCACTCTGTAAGAGTCGCTTTTAGAGCATCTCTAAGAAGAGGATACCTGAACTGAAAATCGAGATCAGTCAGCTTCGAGGGGACCATTCTCTGGCTGAAAAGCACCACATCTGCAGTCTCCTGCAATGCAATTTTGAGAAGACATGCAGGAAGCGTGATTATTACAGCCTTCTTGAATTCTCTCAATTGGTTTATAAATTCACGGAAACGAACCGGATTCGGGGAGCAGGCATTTACAGGCCCTGCCAAGTTCTGATTCACGATACAGAAATGATAGATGCGGACAATATCGTTCATATGGATCCATGAAAACCAGTTATTTCCCCGTCCGAAGATGAAGGTGACTCCAAATCGGAAGGATCTGGTCATCTGCTTTAGTATTCCGCCTTTCCCCAATACCGGAGCAGTTCTGACCTGAACGGACCGAAGCCCGAAATTCTCGGCTTTCCTTGCCTCCTCTTCCCAGGCCTGACAGACCTCGGCAAGGAAACCCTCACCCCGCGGGGCAGTCTCGGTGAGCAAGGTCTCACCTTTATCTCCGTAAAATCCCACCGCTGAAGCCGAAATAAAAATCTTTGGTTTCTGCCCAAGGTGCGAAATAAAATCAATGAGGTTTTTGTTAACAGTTACACGACTATCCCATATTTCTTTTCGCGCTTCTTTAGTCCAGAAAGTGAAAATGTCTCTGCCGCTGAGGTTTACCACCGCATCAACACCGTCAAACCACTTTTTCTCAAAACGCTCCGGTTTAAGCAGGTCAACAATAAAGGACGTCAATCCTGGCGAAGATATTCGCGATTTATGGCGATCCAGAATAGTGACTTCACAATCCTTCTCAAGCAGAAATTGAGCAAGATGCTGGCCGATAAAACCGCTTCCGCCGCCTATGAGGACTTTCATAGCTCAATTATATCAGCTTCTCTGCAGGTTTCCGAGCCTGACCCCGAGGAGCCTGACCTTCTTTTTGAACTCTACACGGCCGAGACATTCGAAAGCAGCCTTTCTGATATCTTTGACGTCATCGGTGGGGGCATCGAGGGTTCTGGCACGGGTAGTAGTTTTAAAATCGCTGAATCTGACTTTCACGGTGACAGTTCTGCCTTTATAACCCGACTTTTTAAGATCATCTGAAACTTCACGTGCAAGATCTGCTATATTTCTTGCGATTTCCTGCCAGTGCTCGATATCCTTCTGGAATGTTATCTCCCTGCTCATTGATTTTGGCTCCCAGTGTACGACTATTGGACTTTCATCCATCCCTCTTGAAGCATAATAGAGATATGTTCCATAGGACTTTCCGAATTCCATTACAAGGCTGTCAAGAGGTAAGGAGGCAAGTTGACCGATAGTATGTATGCCCATGCTCTTAAGATGCCTTTCGGTCTTCGGGCCAACTCCCCAGAGCTTTCTTGCCGGCAAGGGCCAGACCGTGCCTCGAACGTCACTCTCGGACAAGATGGTAAGGCCGTCAGGCTTCTTCATATCCGATGCCAATTTTGCAAGGAGCTTATTTGGCGCTATCCCTATGGAGCAGGTTAAGCCCGTCCTTTCCCGAATTTTTCTCTTAATATCAAAGGCAATTTCCTCGGGCGGTCCGTTAACGTCCGTTATATCAAGAAAGGCTTCATCAATACCTACATCCTCGATCAAGGGAGTAATATCTCTGAGGATATTCTTGATGGTTTCGGATACCTTCACATACTCCCTGTAATCCACCGGAAGGAAAACCGCCTCGGGACAAAGTTTATAGGCCGTTCTTAATGGCATTGCAGAACGGATTCCGTACTTTCTTGCCTCGTATGAAGCAGTAGATACAACGCCTCGCTTGGTCGGATCTCCGTCTCCGCCTACCACCACAGGCTTTCCAACCAATTCAGGCCTCCTTTTCTGCTCTATTGCAGCAAAGAAGGCATCCATATCAATGTGAAGTATACGTCGCATATAAGTGAATCATTCCAGACTTCAAATAACGGCAAGAAACAACCGCCAAGCTTCAAAAGAGAGGAAAGGTTTTTACTTATTACGCTGAATTCTATTTCCAGCGCAGAGTCAAGGTATTGTCTTCATTCAATTCGACCCGGGTTGCAAATCTTTTACCTTCCCTGTCGAGAATATCCTTAAGCAAAACCGCATCCGTCCTTGATGATCTGTTAATCCTGAATTTCTTAACCTGAGTCGGGGTCATCTGCAAGTGAACCAGCTTTCCATTCGAAGGGTCAACACTCGCAAAGTACATTAATGACAGATCACCCCTGTAATACTCATATCCACTTATTCCTTCATAATCGTTCAGGAAATCACCGCAGCCATAGAGAATAAGCCTGTTTTTGTAAACTTCTATACCTTTTACATGGTGAGAAGAATGTCCATGGATCAAATCGACGCCTGCATCCTCAATGAGTTTATGGGCAAAATCCCTTTGTTCCTGCGGGACTTCGTATCCCCAATTACCTCCCCAGTGTATGGAGGCAACCACAATGTCCCCTTTCCTCTTCTCTGCTTCGACTTTCTCTTTCACATATCCGACCGTTTTTCTCGAGGAGTCCCTTAGAAAGTTCACACCTGGTCTGTCAGAGGTTGCCGCCCAGTTAGGAGATATTCCGCTTGTTTCGGATCCAAAGGAGAACACTATTACTCTGCCTTTTCCCTCCACTGTCATGATTGCAGGAGCTTCAGCTTCCTTGAGGTTTCTACCTGCACCTGCATGTTTTATGTTTACTTTCTCCAACGTATCCATTGTCTCTGTGAGACCGGAATACCCCCAATCGAGGATATGATTGTTCGCCAGAGAACAGTAGTCTATCTGAGCCGCTGATATGCAGGCAATGTTCTCAGGGTGCATTCTGTAATGGATTTCTTTGCCTTTCCAGTAGTCATCACTTGAGGTTATGGCCGTCTCCAGATTAATTATCCTTAAATCTGGTTTCGCCCTCTTCAGTTCATCAAGGGCGTCGCCCCAGATATAGAAATAGTCGACAGGCCGTGGAATTGAGCCATGAACCTCCTCGGCAAGGTCAACATAGCCGACAGCACTTTTCATAAATGGCTCATGTATGCGCGGATTACTCGGGTGTGGCAATATCTGGTCAATTCCCCTTCCGGTCATCACATCCCCGCAGAAGAACATGGTGATGAGAGGGAATGTGACATCTCCATCAGCTTTTTGCGCTCCCTTCATTCTCAGACCATAAATACCAACGTGAGATTTCTAAGAATCAAAAAGAGTTATTTTTGCATCTACCATGGCCAGCGAAAGACCATCGTTCTTCTTTCCTGGTTGTCCAGTCTGGCGAGTCCTTCATCCTTAGCAGCCTTCAGCGCCTCTTCATATTCATCTGATGTGATTCTGCGATTAATGGAAGGGTGCCTGTAAGCATTGCCGCATGGCCGGTATTGATCCATTATGTTTACATATGTGAGGGATGATATCTCTCTGGCGATAAAACGCATTATCTCTTTCGTCCCTGCCACTCCCGCTGGCATAACCAGATGCCGCAAGATAATACCCTTAAGGGCAATACCCTTTTCATCCATTATGAGATTACCCACCTGCCGGTGCATTTCCCTGAGAGCCTCTCTTGCTCTCTCCGGATAGTCTGGAGCCTTC
>JBFLXE010000099.1:0-10403 GCA_040757455.1 Nitrospirota bacterium | reverse complement strand
CTGTCTTTCATCGGGTCATAAATTTTAATCTTATCACCCACAAGCTGAAGCATATCCTTGTCCCCGGTTACGACGAAAACTTCAACTTCTTCAGACTCTGCTTTTTTTGCGATGGTAGCCAAAATATCATCAGCTTCGTAACCGGGAATTTCCCACACTCCTATGTTGAGAGCAGAGATAATCTTTTTCACATAAGGGATCTGCTCAGGCAGGTCGCGCGGGATTTCCGGTCTGTGGGCCTTGTATTCCTCAAAGATCCTGTGTCGTTCCGTGGGAACTGGCGAATCAAAAGATACCAGAATGGCGTCAGGCTTTTTCTCCCTTATGATTTTAAGTAACATGTTCGTGAATCCATAGATCGCGTTGGTCGAAAGACCTTTAGAGCTTGAAAGCGTTCTTATGGCGAAATATGCCCGGTAAAGATATGAATTTCCGTCGATGAGGTAAAGGTTCACAAAAAATTATAACATTATACGCGCGCCAAAATAGAAAGGATGAGGCATTCCAAATTGACAAAGATTCCCAGCGTGGTTTAGATTAAATATCAAGGAGAATAACAATTGTTGAAATCAATAGAAGATATCAATGCTACGAAGAAGCGCATAAGAATTGAAATTCCGCTTGATGTGATAGAAAAGGAGATGGACGGTTCCCTTGCCCGACTCAGGCAGAAGGTGCGGATACCGGGGTTCAGACAGGGTAAAGCCCCGGTTAACCTCATAGAAAAACGTTATGGCAAAGAGGTCGAAGCAGAAGTCCTTGAAAAAGTGATTCCCGAATACTACAGCAGGGCGATCAAAGAAGCCGATATCAGACCCGTCACAATGCCGGTACTGGACGAGGAGATAGAATTCAAGAGAAACCTTCCTCTGAATCTTTCGTTTACAGTAGAAGTGTTGCCTAAGATTGAGAATCTGGATTATGAAAATATAAAGATCAAGGGAATCCCGGTTACTGTAAGCGAACAGGACATAGAAGAGGCGTTGAAGAATCTTCAGGAGCGAAAAGCTGTCTTCGAGGTGGCCGATAAGGAAATAGAAAAGGACGACCTCGTCACGTTCGATTATATCGACAGTTTAATGGCCGACGGAGAAGATGTGCCGTCTTTGAAGGAAATAGTGCAGGGGATGGGTAACGAGATATTTCCTCCTGACATAATGGACAGGGTGTTAGGTAAGAGAAAGGGTGATACTGTTGAATTGACCTATACATTCGATCAGAATTTCAAGAATAGAGAAGTGGCCGGGAAGACGGTGAACCTGAACCTTGTGATTAAAGAGGTGAAGAAAAAAAATCTTCCCGCCATTGATGACGAGTTTGCGAAAGATCTGGGCTGTGAGAATATGGCTGAATTAAAGGAAAAGTTGAGACAAAAACTGCTTAAAATTAAGGAAGACAGGGCTGAAAAGATATATAAAGCGGAAATTGTGAACAGACTCATTGAATCGACTACTTTCGAGGTACCCGAGGCCATGTTGATGAGAGAAATGGATTCCCTTATGATAGAAGGAAATTTGCCGGCACCGGCAAAACAGGAAACCGAGGAGTATGAATCACTGTCTGAATCCGATATTCTGAAGCCTGAGGCGGAATCAGGAGAAACGGATTCCGGAAAAAGGGATAGAGAAGACGCAAGCGCGCGGATAAAAAGAAAGGCATTGAGAAATGTTCAGGCATCGGTAATTATAGATTTGATCGGACAGAAAGAGGGGATCACTGTAAATGATGACGAACTGAACGAAAGGATTTCTCTTATTGCCCAGAGGCTTTCGACTTCGCCCGATGCAGTCAGAAACTTCTACCAGTTGAGGGAAGGTGCTCTTGAAACTCTCAGACATTCGATATATGAGGATAAAGTCCTTGATCTGCTGTTGTCAAAATCCAAAATAGAGAAAGAGGAGATAGCATGAGTATAATTCCCATTGTTATAGAACAAACTGGACGCACCGAGAGGGCTTATGACATATATTCCCGTCTACTCAAAGACCGGATAATCTTTATCGGCTCTCTTGTCGATGATTATGTAGCCAATATTGTCATTGCCCAACTCCTCTTCCTCCAGACGGAAGATCCCGAGAAAGACATTCACCTGTATATTAATTCGCCGGGTGGCATTGTTTCTTCCGGTCTCGCAATATATGACACGATGCAGTATGTCAAACCTGATATCGCTACTTATTGCATCGGACAGGCTGCAAGCATGGGAGCACTTTTGCTTTCTGCGGGAACATCGGGCAAGAGGTTTGCTTTGCCTCATTCAAGAATTATGTTGCATCAACCTATGGGGGGCTTTCAGGGTCAGGCCACTGATATCGAAATACACGCGCGGGAGATACTCAAGATGAAGGATACACTGAACAGAATACTCGCTTTTCACACCCGCCAGACCCTCGAAAAGATTCAGGCCGATACAGAAAGGGATTTTTTTATGTCAGGAGAAGAGGCAAAAAATTACGGAATAGTCGATGAAGTGATCACCAGCCTCAAAGACAGGAGTTTCAATGGCCAGAAGAGATGAGAACTCTTTGAAGTGTTCATTCTGTGGGAAGGGGCACGCCGAGGTCAAGAAACTTATCGCAGGGCCTACTGTTTATATATGTAATGAGTGTGTTGAACTCTGTAACGAGATAATTGCCGACTCACTTCAGGAAGAAATAAAGGGGACTGTATTACCCAAGCTGCCTACCCCCAAAGAGATCCATCGTTTTCTCAACGATTATGTGATCGGTCAGGACAGGGCAAAAAAGATACTCTCCGTCGCCGTCCATAATCATTACAAAAGGATTTACAGTCCGTTCGAGCCGGAAGTCGAATTGCAGAAGAGTAACATACTCTTGATAGGTCCTACCGGTACAGGCAAAACGCTGTTAGCCCAGACACTTGCAAAGATGCTCGATGTGCCGTTCGCCATTGCTGACGCAACTACTCTGACAGAAGCAGGGTACGTGGGAGAAGATGTAGAGAATATCATACTGAAACTTCTCCAGGCGGCTGATTATGATACCGAAAAGGCTCAGCGAGGCATTGTTTACATCGATGAGATAGATAAGATAAGCCGTAAATCTGAAAATCCCTCCATAACCCGTGATGTATCTGGCGAGGGAGTCCAGCAGGCTCTGCTGAAATTAATCGAGGGCGCGGTTGCCAATATTCCGCCGCAGGGTGGCAGAAAACATCCGCAGCAGGAATTTATCCAGGTTGATACGACCAACATACTCTTTATCTGTGGGGGGGCGTTCATCGGCCTTGACAAGATCGTGGATCAAAGGACGGGTCAGAAAACAGTTGGCTTTGTATCCGATATCATAAAAAGAATAGAAAGGAAGATAGGAGAGATCATCAGTCTTGTTGAGCCAGAAGACCTGATTAAATATGGTTTCATTCCCGAATTTGTCGGGAGGATGCCGGTCGTTGCCGCGCTTGACGAACTTGATGAACAGGCATTGATAAAGATACTGACAGAACCAAAAAACTCGTTGGTGAAGCAGTATCAGAGGCTTTTATCCTTTGAGAATGTGAAGCTCAAATTCACTGATGGGGCTCTTGCAGCCATCGCAAAAAAGGCGATGCGTCGGAAGACCGGGGCCCGTGGACTGAGATCGATACTGGAAGAAATAATGCTGGATGTGATGTACGAGGTCCCTTCTCAAAAGGGTGTCAAGGACTGCCTTATTACCGAAGACACTATTTTGAAAAATGAAAGGCCGATTCTCATTTTTGAAAAACAGGCGGAATCAGCGTAGAGAGTGAAATTATCTGGAGAGTTTTTCAAGCGGAGACCTGCGAAAAGTTTTACCCATCGCACTTTGAAGAACGCTTCTGAGCCTTTCATCCTGGACAAAGGATGTCATTTCCTCGATAAACGATATTTCATCCGCAGAAAGTGCCCTATCTTTCAATCCTTTTTTTTGTGCGCCTGGCATTACAGCCTTTCTTACTCTACCCAGCCTTAGACGTACATTTCTTACACCATGACAACTAAGTTTTCTTACAATATCGCCTTTGCAATAATTTAGTTCGTTCAGCCAAACGTGAGAATCAACATTAAGAAGCAACTCTCCCCCGGTCAGTACAGATGGATACATGTGCAAAGAGAGCGGCTTGTTGAATAATTTATGCCAGTCTTTCTTGATATTCTCGAGTCTGACTTTTTCCTGCAGTCCCTGTTCTTCAATAAAGGACGCGAGCAACGAATCTGCCCTGTGCACTATACCGCCTTTTTGACAAATCCGGAGCGGAGACACCTGGTGCATACATAGAGTCTTTTTGCTCCTTTCTCAGTCCATATTCGCATCCGTTGAAGATTGGGCATTACTGCTCTTTTGGTCTTGTTATTCGCATGGCTGACATTATTCCCCACCACTCTCTGTTTCCCGCAGACTACGCAACCTGCCATTCTTTAACCTCCTTTAGAAAGCAAAAACACATATGATATTCATCGGGTTCACTCATTGCATTATCACAGAATGTTATGATAACATGATACAACTCAGGTTACAAGTTTTTTCAAACCCTGATAGAACATGGGTATAATAAATGGCTAAAATGAGAATCTACGAACTTGCAAGACGTTTAGGAGTAACAAATAAAATCATTCTGGTCGAGATTTCCAATCTCGGCATACCGGGTAAGACTCATTCTTCAAATATCGAGTCCGATTTGGCCGAGAAGATAGAGGAAATTTTGCGCCAAAAGGCGAAGGGGAGAGCCGGAGAAATTCTGGGAGAGGAAGCCGAAGAAATATCGGTCCCGGAAGAAACTCCAAAGGTTGCTGATACAGTCTCTGAAAAAATAAAAGAGCCGGTTTTTACGGTAGAAAAGAAAGCTGAGAGCGAAATTTCTCCTCTGGAAGAGAAGCCAGTAGAGAGAGAAGCAGAGGTTGAAGCAAAGATGCCAGAGGCGAGGGTGCAAAGTATAGTCACACACGAGGAAGAAGAAGAGTTGAAGATACCTGATAGATTCAAAAAGGAAATAGAGACTGAAAAGATAGAAAAATTTAAAACCAAACCTGGCATGCAGAGGGCATTCCAGAGCATCAGAAAAATAGAGCCCAAGAGATGGCATGAACCGAGGCCGGTGAGAAGGCTCGGTAGAACCAGGATGGTTCGCGCGGAGGAGCGCAAACCACAGATCCAACCTGTGGCGCAAAGAAAAAAGACTCTCAAACTGTCGGAAGGAATGACAGTCAAGGAATTTGCAGAGCTGATAAGCGTAAAACTTTCGGATGTCATAAAGAAATTCATGGAACTTGGCTATATGCCAACGATTAACCAGCCAGTCGACCCTGATGCAGCTTTGCTGGTTGCGGACAGTTTTGGCGTCAAACTTGAGCTTGCACCGATTGAAGAGGACATTTTGGAGGTCGAAGCGCCGGATGATCAGAATAAACTCCTCCCAAGATCACCGGTCGTGACTATAATGGGCCACGTCGATCACGGCAAGACGTCCTTGCTCGATGCGATAAGAGAGACAAAGGTGACAGAGACCGAAGCTGGCGGTATTACACAGCATATTGGCGCATATAAAGTTAATCTAAAGGGTAAGGAGTTGGTATTCCTTGATACTCCCGGCCACGTGGCTTTCACTTCGATGAGGGCAAGGGGAGCGAAAGTAACAGACATTGTCGTTCTCGTTGTTGCAGCTGATGATGGTGTTATGCCGCAAACGATAGAGGCCATCGATCACGCACGTGCAGCAAATGTCCCTATTGTTGTGGCCATAAACAAGATCGACAAGCCTGAGGCAAATCCAACGAAAGTTAAAAACGAACTGGCAGAGCGTGGCATCATTCCCGAAGAGTGGGGTGGCCAGAATATCTTTGTTGAAGTTTCAGCTAAAAAGCGCATGGGCATCGAAAACCTTCTCGAGATGATACTCCTGCAGGCTGAGATTATGGAGCTCAAGGCAAATCCCGACAGAAAAGCAAAAGGGACTATAATCGAGGCAAAGCTCGATAGGGGCAGAGGTCCTGTCGCAACTGTTCTGGTGCAATCGGGGACACTCAGAGTGGGTGATGCATTCATCGCGGGCATGCACGCAGGAAGAGTAAGGGCCTTGATTGATGATACGGGCAGACGAGCCTCAGAAATCGGTCCCTCGACGCCTGTGGAGGTAATAGGATTCTCTGATGTGCCGTCATCGGGCGATATTTTTATAGTCGTGGAGGATGAAAAAAGGGCCAGGCAGATAGCCCTTTCACGTCAGCAGAAACAGAGGCTTGCGGAAATAGCAATAGGCAGGAAATTTACCCTCGATGATCTCTATGCAAAAATAAAAGAAGGCGAAATCAGGGAGCTGAACATTATTATCAAAGGTGATGCCCAGGGTTCGGTCGAGGCAATAAAGGAAGCTCTCGAGAATATTGCCCACTCACAGGTTAAAGTGAAAGTAATCCATTCCTCAGTAGGAGGCATTACGGAATCGGATGTAATGCTTGCAGCTGCTTCGAAGGCAATCATAATTGGCTTCAACGTACGACCTGAATTGAAAGCCTCGCAGAGCGCAGAGAAGGAGGGTGTCGATATCAGGTTGTATAATGTAATATATGAGGCGATTGAGGATGTGAAGAAGGCACTCGAAGGTTTACTCGAACCCACACTTAAAGAAAAGACGATCGGGAGAGCCGAAGTTCGTCAGGTCTTTCAGATATCAAGACTAGGCGCGGTTGCAGGCTGTTACGTGCTGGATGGTTCAATAAGCCGGGCGAGTGACGGCATAAGGGTTATAAGAGATAATATCGTAGTATATGACGGCAAGATCGGGTCTTTGAAGAGGTTCAAGGAGGACGTGAGAGAGGTTCAATCAGGGTATGAATGCGGGTTAATGATCGAAAATTTCAATGATATAAAAGTGGGAGATATACTCGAAAATTACATCATAGAAAAAATAGCCGCAAAACTTTAAAAGTCAATCAGTCAATAGTCATTAGTCAAATTAAATAAACTTACAAACGCAAATGATTTATTTTTGCAACTTTGAGATTCCGAAACATCCGCTTGATCCGCCTTTAGCGGGGATCGGATGACACCTTTTATCTCGTCATGCTGAACTCGTTTCAGCATCTCATTTAATGCTTTTATATTAAATGACTGATGACTATCTAATGAGACAATAAATGCTTCCTTTTAAGCGGGCCCAGAGAGTAAGCGACCTCCTTCGGGAGGAGATAGCTGATATCATCGCTCACAAGATTAAAGATCCAAGGATAGGTTTTGTAACGGTAACGGGTGTCGATGTGACGGAGGACATAAAGATGGCTTCGGTCTTTGTGAGTGTCCTCAGGGAAGAAGAAAAAAAGACCACACTCGAAATACTGAATTCTGCAAAAAGTTTTATACGTTCCGAGTTGGCGAAAAGGCTAAGGATCAAATTTGTTCCGGCGATCGAGTTCAGGCTCGATAGATCAATAGAGTATGGAAGCCGGATAGATAAACTCCTGAAGGAGATCAAGCAAAAAGATGAAGGTTCCGGATAAGATACTGGCCTTTCTGAAAGAGGAAGATAATTTTTTGATCGCAACTCATGTTGATCCTGAACCGGATGCGCTCGGCTCATCGGTTGCCCTTTCAACGGGACTGGAACGCTTAGGTAAAAATACCATCCTTTTTGACAAGGACGGGGTTCCTGATATTTATCGGTTTTTACCGGGCTCCGAAAAATTCAGAACAGCAATCCCTTCGTCAAAAGACTCTTTTTTCTCGGTGATTCTTCTTGACTGTAACACTCCCGAAAGAGCGGGGGTTAATGGTCTGGACTTTAGGTACTCTGTCGTGATCGATCACCACGAGACAGAAAAGGAATTCGGTGATATAAGATGGGTGGAACCCCGCGCTGCGGCGACAGGCATAATGGTGTATTATCTGCTGAAGGAGTTGGGAACAGAGATCACCGACGACATAGCCACCAACCTCTATTCAGCTATCGCCATCGATACCGGAACGTTCAGGTATAGCAACACAACTGCCGATGTGCTAAGAATATGCGCTGACCTGATAGAATCGGGCGCAAACCCGGCCTTCATTTCTCAGAACCTTTATGAAACCTGGTCAGAGCAAAGATTTCTTTTGTTGTGCATTGCCTTGGGCACGCTGCAAATTCGCGATTCGGTCGCAGTAATCCACGCTACGAAGGAAATGTTTGAAAAAACACGGGCAAAGCCGGAGGATACAGAGAATTTCGTCAGCTTTCCACGAATGATGAAGGATGTGAAGGTTTCAGTCTTCTTAAAGGAACTGGGTGAGAATTATTGGAAGGTGAGCCTTCGGTCTAAAGGAGATATAAACGTTGCAACTATTGCCACAATTTTCGGGGGCGGCGGGCACAAAAATGCAGCGGGGTTCGAGATAAAAGAAAGCCTTGAGTCTGCGAAGGAAACTCTGCTGAAAAAGATCTCGCAGCACCTTTATTCTTTCCGGAAGTAAATTCAGGTTTATCCAGAAAAGATTTTTTGATTCACAGAAACTTCTTTGCCAAGGTTGACTTATTTATCCCATATTCTAAAATTTAAGAAAAAGATCTGAGGAGGTAATTATGGCTAAGGCAAAAAAGGCAAAACAGTTGACCTTCAGCATGCCAGACAGGGCTGGATTGCTTTCAGACATAACCGCTGTTATCGCTGAGGCAAAGGTTAACATCAACGCCATCTGCGCATACGCAATGGAAAATAAGGCTTTTTTCATGATGATTACTGAAAGCAATGCCAGAGCGAAAAAAGCTCTTGGAAAGATTAATATCAGCCCACAGGAAGAGGACGTACTAATGGTCGAAATGCCGAATACTGTTGGATCTCTCCATAGGGCAGCAAAAAAGATCGCTGATGCGGGCGTTAATATCAATTATCTATTTGCCACGGCGGCATCGGGCAGAACGTCTACATGTGTTTTGAACACCTCTGACGACAAAAAAGCCCTGAGAGCAGTCAGTAAGTAAAAATCAAGGGGAGCGTTTTTGCTCCCCTTCCTCCCTCCGGAGATTTTCCCGAACCTTTATGCTTTCACTTCGGCAGCAACCTCTTTTTGATTACTTCCCTCGCGCCAATCGGATGGCAGTATTGTTTTCCTCAGTTTACTGAAAATTCAGAGCATCCGTAAATGATAGGAGAAGAATCGCTTCGTTCCGGAGAGATTATTTATCCAGAGGGCTCCCGCAGAAAAAAATAGAGGCGCGATAACAATTGGATCGAGCAGTCAAACGACCGGCTGCTCATCCTTCGCGTTATAGCTAAAAGTACATTCCACCATACCGCATCTTGACAAATGCTGTAATACAATGTAAACATATATCATGGTTGTTTATGAAGAGAACATTAAAAAGTCGGTTGCTAAAGGTTCTTTACCCAAAGATGTTTTTGAAAGATTTAATAACGTTTTTATTGCTTTAGATACAACTCATGATCTCAGCCTTTTTGATATTAAAAAAGTAAAGGCATCTGAAAAGAGGACATACTATTGTGTCAGAAAAGGAAAATATAGAGCCATATTCTATATTGAGAACAATAACCATTACGTTATATCAATTGCCAAGAGAGAGGAGGTATATGATAAATGGGAATAATATCCGTTAGATTGAATAAGGATGAAGAAAAGATTCTAAAGAAACTGGCCGAGTATTTTCATGAGGATAAATCGGCGTTAGTTAAAAAATCGTTGCTTGAGTTGTATGAAAATGTCGTGGATTTGGACGAGATAAAAAAATTTGAGGCAAAGGAGCGCAAAGGTAAAGTATCTTTTTTTACAGCAGAAGATATTTTAAAAAAATAGAAGTAATGCTGCTATCACTACTGTCCCAATGTTAAGTGAATAAATTCAACTGTTTACAGAAAACGCTCTCTAATTGTTCATCATCAACATAAAACCAAATAGAGAAATGAGCGGTTCTGAATCATGGGAATCCTGTGGTAACGCAATTGAAAGGACTGGTGGCGAAAATCGATACGAGCATGAGGCATCCATTCACTTTCTTATCCAAAGAGACAGTTTAGCTGAAAAACCTGATTACGATCCACAGAAAAAAGATCAATGTCCTCCTGGTAATACTAAGTCGAATATAAAAGTTCATTGGAAATTTAATATAATCAAATGATGATGAGAAGGCTTAACCTCGAGGTCATACCACTGCCTTCATATAAAGATATAAAAAACCTGTTTGGCCACATTTCCGACAAAGATATACCTGTCCTTGCTTCAGCCATAATTGGCAATGCTGATTTTCTTGTGGTAGGAGATAAAAAGACTTTTCAAAATCAAAGTTAAGATGTAAATATTCTTTTAGAATCCTGAGTTGTAGATTGTCAAGACATTTGACCCCTTTTCAGCAAATAGAATTGACCCCCTCCTGGCATAATTGATATCCATATACTGAAAAACCGAGGTTGAGTAGAAAATCGGCTTCGTCAGAAGCCCCAC
>JBFLXE010000098.1:0-10416 GCA_040757455.1 Nitrospirota bacterium | reverse complement strand
GATACACTCTGTCATATAGCCAACCATCCTTTCTTTGGTTTTGAGCCTTTGCAAACTTAATAATACCAAAGCTCTCAGGATTGTTGGCTATTTTTTTCAGCAGAATTTATGAATTATCTGGGTTAGGATTGGAAAGTTATCTCGTATTGATTTCTGGTTATAATCTGCCTCATTTTGATTACTCTTTAAAGCATGAAACACAGGAAGGTCCTACCCTAAATAACCATTCACCTTTTCAAGCCTGAATCTATCGTTATCCAGTACATTATTGACAAACCTGAAGATGAGTTTTCTCTGTTCAGGGGTAAGATCGGGATAAAAGATAGGGTTTGCCACGACGGCGCCTCTGAAGGCATAAAAGGGAGCAACGACGCGGTAGAGTTCATCATCGCCGGTCAAGGTCACATATCTTTTAAAAAACATTTCCAGCCCTTCGAGATAAGGACCTCGTACAGAACCAAAATGCCATATGGAAAAGAATATGTAATTTATTGTGAGGGCTGTTATGTCATCTGCCGGATCGCCCCATGGGCCGCGGCTGCGATCAAGTAATACGAAATTAATATCAAATCCCCCCCTACCCCCCTTTTCCAAAGGGGGGGATATGGTGGTTTGACTTCTGACTTCTGACTTTTGACTTCTGGTCTCTTGAAACCATATATTCCCGGGATGAAAATCGCCGTGTATCTGTGAAAGCCTTTTGTATTTTGGTTTTAGCCTTGCAATCCAGTCTACTGACTTCTTGATGATCACTGCCATTTCATCATAAGAGAGAGTGCCGTCGGGATACGAATCAAATACACCCATAAGACATTCGCCATGACCAATTGTGTCTCTGAGCTTTCTCCAGTAAAGAGTTTTTGAATCTTTTTTCACAGAATGTATTTCAGCAAGGTACTCAGTCATCGCATCTATCTTCCCTCTGTCTTTGTCGTCAAGGGATTCCTTCTGTGAGAATTCACTCAGGTCCCGGAAGTAGTTCTCACCCTCCGCAATTTCCATGAGGAGAAAATAATCGACTCCACCGCCAATGGATTTCATCGCGCCGCCCTCTTTCATTGCGATGACATCGATGGCTTTTATGTGCCTGGGGAGTTTTCCATAGGTATCGTTGGCAAGAAGGAAGACTGCTGCTCTGTCAGAGGGGTAGTCATGGCCGAGGCCCTCTGGTGCAAGGTCTTTCAGGGCATAAGATTTTATGCCCTCTATTGTCTCGATGGTAAGGAGAAACCCGGCTCCGTGGACACCGGCTCCAAGCCTTTTAAACTCTAAGAGCCTGGCATTGGGACCGAAAACCTCTTTTAGATAATCTTGCAGAGCCTCCTGCGGTATCACTCGGCTGAACTCCTAAGCTCACTCAGAAGCTTTTTAGCTATTTTCTTGTTGAAACCCCGGATCCTGTTTATCTCCTCGACAGTCGCCTTTTTTATGTTCTCTATACTACCAAAAGCCCTTAAAAGTTCAAGCCTTCTCTTTGTACCTATCCCTGGAATTTTTTCGAGAGGAGATTTCATGAGTTCTTTCTCTCTCAGTCTCCTGTGATAACCGATTGCAAATCTGTGAGCCTCGTCTCTTATTCTCTTGAGGAGAAGAGAGGAACGGCTCCTGTCTTCGAGATCCACAGGCGTTTCCGAAAACGTAAGATAGGCCCTGTCCGGGTCTTTGGCTATAGCAATCAAATCCGGCTTCTTTTTAAGTATTGTAGAGGCCCCTTCGATAATCCTTCTCACCCTCTCAAGATGTCCCTTCCCTCCGTCAATGATAACGAGATCAGGCAGATCGCCTCCGAGATTCTCAATGATTCTCCCGACTATTTCTTCCATCATCGAGTAGTCATCTATCGACGCCACCTTTTTTATCTTCAGCCTCCGGTACTTGTCCTTTTTGAAATCGCCTCCTGTCCAGTAGACAAACGAGCCCACTGCTTCATCACCCGAAATGGTTGACACATCGAACGCTCCAATACTCTCAGGGAGCTTCTTCAGCCCGAGTTTTTCTTTAATCTCTCCTGGTATTTCGTCAGTTTTCATCTCCTTCCGTGACATGTAAGCTATCCTGGCGTTTTCTGCCGCCATCTCAACGAGTTCCTTTTTCTTTCCAGACGAAGGAACGAAAATCTTCACGGGCTCCCCTTTTCTCTGTTGCAACCACGCCGACAGAGAAGATGCGTCTTCCGGAACCGCTATGGCTAGGATTTCTGACGGCGGTATAATTTCGTTCAGGTAAAACTGTTTAATAAAGGTGGTCATGAGTTCATCATCTGTTGCAATCCCTGTATTTTTGATAAAAAAATCTTTTGAGCCAATCATGACACCATTCCTTATGAAAAGGACCTTAAAAGACGCGTCACCCTCGCTACGATAAAAACCTATGACATCAATGTCTCCCAGTTCAGGTGCGACAACCTTCTGCGATTCCCAGGCTTTTTCGATCGCCTCTATTCTGTCTCTTATGCGGGCGGCTTCCTCGAATCTCATCTCTTCTGAAAGCATCTTCATCTTCTCTCTGAGACCATCAATAAGGCTTTTCTTTTCGCCACTCAAAAAAAGTCTTACTTCATCGATGAGTTTCAGGTATTCTTTTCTGCTTATCACTCCGGCACACGGGGCGACGCATTTTCCCATCTGATACTGGACGCACGGTCGCATCTTTTTATTACTCAATGAAAAACGGCAGTCCCTTATCTTAAAGTTCCTCCTCACAAATGCGAGAATCTCCCACATTGAACCCGCCGGGACATACGGCCCGAAATATAACGCACCATCTTTCTTAATCTTTCTTACAACTTCTATCTTCGGCCACTCCTCGTTTACAGTTAGTTTCAGATAAGGATAATTCTTGTCATCTCTCAAGACAACATTAAATCGGGGCTTGAACTGTTTAATTAGATTCGCTTCCAGGACAAAAGCCTCAAGTTCGTTTTCAGTCACTATGTAGCTGAAGTCCCTGACGTCGCTCATCATTGCAGTCTTGCGGGCATCAAGCTGCGAGAATCGCTGGAAATAACTCCTCAAACGATTTCTTAGGTTCTTCGCCTTACCGACATAAAGAACTTTTTCCTTTGAATTCTTGAAAATATATACGCCGGGGCTCCGGGGCACGCGGGAAATTTTTTTGACCATGATTAAATGACCTCGGATGGGTTCGTCCGACAGGATCCTATTCGATCTCTTCCCTAAAGCTTCCTATTCTACGAAATCTCTTATATCGTTCCTCTAAAAGTTTGCCATGGGTCCTCGTCTTAAGCTCCTCCAGAGCCAGCAGAATCGACTCAGAGATATTTTTTGCTGTCAACTCCGGATCTCTATGTGCTCCCCCGAGAGGTTCTGGTATTATGCCATCTATAATCTTGAATCTCAGGAGATCCTGGGCAGTCAATTTAAGCGCATCTGCCGCTTTCGCGAAATCCTCCGAATTAAGATCATTATGTCGTTTCCATAAAATGGCAGCACAACCTTCAGGTGAGATAACAGAGTAAACAGAGTGTTCGAGCATGTATATCCTGTCTGCGACACCGAGAGCAAGAGCTCCACCACTTCCTCCCTCTCCAATGACTACCGAAATTACCGGAACCCTGAGCCTCGACATTTCCATCAGGTTTACTGCGATAGCCTCTGCCTGGCCCCTTTCTTCTGCACCTATTCCGGGGTAAGCACCCGGTGTATCAATTAGTGTTACCACGGGTCTTTTAAATTTTTCGGCAAGCTTCATAACCCTCAGCGCTTTTCTGTAACCCTCAGGGTGAGGCTGACCAAAATTACGATATATCCTTTCCTTTGTCCCACGGCCTTTCTGATGACCGATGATAATCAGAGGGACATTCCCTATTTTACCTATTCCCGCGACAATAGCAGGATCATCGGAAAATCTTCTGTCACCATGTATTTCGATGAAATTATCTACCATCAAATTTATATAATCTAATGTGTAAGGCCTATCTGGATGTCTGGCAATGAGTGTCTTCTGCCACGCTGTGAGAGACGAAAAAATGTCGGAGCGGAGGTCCTTTACCTTCTTCTCGAGTTTCTTAATCTCGCCGGATATATCAATATCGCGACCGTTGGAAATCCTTTTAAGTTCGTCTATTTTTAGTTCGAGTTCCTCGAGAGGTCTTTCAAAATCAAGATAGTATCTGATCATTTGAAAACAACTGCCCCCTTTCCAATGATCTCCTCAAGCATGTGTATAGTCTCCTGGTCAGTTGAAATCTTGAGGTCAGTGGCTATCAGTGTCTCCGAGTCCTCAAGAAACACTCTGAGATAGAGATGATGTGTACCTTCGCTTATCGATGACAACGCGGATTTCAATCGTCTAAGATCAAGATTGCCGGATAATGGATATTGCAGACTTATTTCGATCTTATCATCTGGTCCTGCCTCCGGGGCATCCAATCGGCGTATCTCCGTGGACAGGATTTTAATTCCTTTTTCTGTCCTGTCAACTGTCCCTGACACAATCAGAGGCACATCTTTCTGGAGAATTGCCAGACTCTTTCTGTAAAGCTCCGGAAATATTATCACCTCAAGACTTCCCTCAGGTGCCTCCAGGGTGCAATATGCCATTGTTTCGGCCTTAGATTTCGTTTGGATCTTCTTGATGCCTGCTACAACCCCCCCTACCCGGACCTCTTTTCCACCCGGTATCTCGTCAAAATCAGTAATGCGTACTGCTCCCAAATCTTCAAGCAGCCTGGCATATTTTTTTAACGGGTGATCCGAAATGTAGAAACCTAAAGCTTCCTTTTCATATTTTAAAAACTCTTCTTTGCTCCATTCCCGGTCAGCCGGTGAAGATGTCTCAACTGAGTCACCGAAAATGTTCTGTTGCCCAAAAACACGCGCATTATATGATCTCGAATGCCCGTTCAGATACTCATTCAACGCATCCATCGCTCGCGCCCTAGTGATATTCAGCGAATCAAAAGCTCCCGCCTTGATAAGACTTTCGATAACTTTTTTGTTCACTCTCCTTTGATCGGCCCTTTTCAGAAAATCTGGAAATGATGCGAATAACCCCTGATTGTTCCTCGATTCCAGTATAGACTCTATGGCCGCAGAACCTACGCCTTTTACTGCCTCAAGACCGAAACGAATCGAATTGCCGATAACCGTAAATTCCTTCCCTGAATGATTAATGTCCGGGGGGAGAATCGATACAGCCATCTCGCGACATCCGGCAATAATCTTAACTATCTTATCAGTATTGTCCATGTCCGCGCTCAGGCTTGCAGTCATAAATTCGACAGGGTAATGAGTTTTCAGATAGGCAGTTTGATAGGCAAGATATGCGTAAGCGGCAGAGTGTGACTTATTGAAGCCATATTCTGCAAAGTAGGCCATCAGGTCGAAGATTCTTGATGCCTTCTTCTCAGATATGCCATTTGCTTTCGCACCTTTTATGAATGCTTCTTTCTGTTTCTCCATCTCTTCAGGCTTTTTCTTTCCCATGGCCTTTCTGAGAATATCGGCCTGTCCCATGGAGAAATTAGCGAGCTTGTTTGCGATACTCATCACTTGTTCCTGATAGAGAATGATGCCATACGTTTCATCAAGAATTTGCTTGAGCTGCGGCAAATCATATTTCACCGGAATATGGCCTTTCTTCCTCTTTATAAAATCGTCTATCATTCCGCTTCCCATAGGGCCGGGCCTGTGAAGAGCAACAATCGCTATCAGGTCTTCAAACCGGTTAGGAGAGATTTTAACCAGGAGATCCCTCATGCCTTCACTTTCAAGCTGGAAAATGCCCGCCGTATTTCCTGAACTCAGAAGCTCATATGTCTTTTCATCATCGAAGGAGATGTTTGCCATAGAAAAGTTATTATCTTTTTCCTTAATATAGCCTACGGTCTTGTCGATCACCGTAAGGGTCTTCAGCCCCAGAAAATCGAATTTCAACAGCCCTATTTTTTCTATGGAGTTCATGCCGAATTGTGTCATGATCGTTCCATCTGAAGGGTTCTTGTAGAGAGGCATAAAATCCGTCAACGGCGTGGGAGAGATCACTACGCCGGCAGCATGTGTCGAGGCGTGCCTGCATAATCCCTCGAGTCTCATAGCTGTACTGATCAATTCACTCACCCTGGGATTACTGTCATACAGTGATCTTAACTGTGATTCTGTCTGCAGAGCATCCTGCAAGGTAATATTCAGAGAATTAGGGACTAATTTTGCTATCTTGTCCACCTCCCCATAAGGAAAATCCAGTGCCCGTCCGACATCCCTTATCGCAGCTTTTGCCGCCATGGTCCCGAAGGTAATTATCTGGGCAACGTGATCATGTCCGTATTTCTCTGACACATAGGATATCACCTCCGACCTCCTGTCCCTGCAAAAATCAACATCGATGTCAGGCATGCTCACTCTCTCGGGATTAAGAAAACGTTCAAAGAGGAGGCCATATTTAACTGGATCTATATCCGTAATGCCGAGGCAGTATGACACCAGACTTCCCGCTGCTGAGCCCCTTCCCGGCCCAACGGGAATGCCTCTCTTTCTTGCATAACTTATAAAATCCCAGACTATAAGGAAGTAGGATGAATATTTCATCTTTCTTATTATTTCGAGTTCCCTTTCTAGCCTCTCCTTATATGATGTGCCTGGTTCGGGACCGAATCTGCCGATTAGCCCTTCACGAGCGAGTTTTTCGAGAAGCGCCTCGGGTCTTTCGCCATTCTCAAGTTCGTATACCGGGAGCAAATTTACACCTAATCTGAACTCCAGATTGCATTTTTCAGCGATCGCCCTCGTATTCAATATCGCTTCCGGGATTTCTTTAAAGGCTTTCTTCATCTCTTCGGGAGATTTGAAATAGAAGCCGTCAGAGCTAAAACGTAAACGGCTTGTATCCTTTATTGTCTTTCCAGTCTGTATGCAGAGCAGGACGTCATGGGCTTTCGCGTCCTCCTTTTTCATATAATGACAATCGTTTGTCGCAACAATGCCGATGTGCAATTCTCGCGCAAGTTCTATAAGGCTTCTGTTCAATTCTTCCTGTTCGGGGATACCGTTATCTTGAATTTCTATGAACAAATTCTCCGGCCCAAATATGCGTTTGTATTCAAGGGCTTTCTCCCTGGCCTTATCGACCATTCCGCGTTGCAGATAATATGGTATCTCTCCTTTAAGACAGGAGGTCAACCCTATGAGGCCGCCGCCATATTGCCAGAGAAGATCTATGTCGATTCTTGGCTTGTAATAAAATCCTTCAGTATACGCCTTTGTCACAAGCGACACGAGATTTTTATATCCGTTGTTGTCTATTGCCAAAAGAATAAGGTGGAAGGACGCCTCGTCAATATCCTGTGTCTGTTTCTTTTCGAAGCGACTTCCTGGAGCTATATATATTTCACAGCCTATTATTGGTTTAATCCCCGCTTTAGTCGCCTGCCTGTAAAATTCCACTGCACCAAAAAGATTTCCGTGGTCTGTTATCGCAACGGCGGGCATTCTGTAAAGCCTCGCCTGCTCTACAAGCTCCTTTATTCTTATTGCGCCGTCAAGGAGGCTGTACTCTGTATGAAGATGGAGGGGAACATAGTCCGAATGCTGATGCATAATACACAATATACCCTTATGCAAAGTTTCAAGTCAATGTAACGCAATAATGGTAAGCATCACCTTTTTCGTGATAAAGCTGTTCTTCTGGATGGTGGAATGCCCTTGAGCGACTTTACGAAATCTCGGTTACCAGTCTTGGCAAAAGGAGCGTCCCTTAAGGGGCGAATTTGCACTGTTTGAGGCTGAAGGCCGAGTTTGCAAATTCGAGCGACAGAGCCTTAGACTGGTCTGAGATTTCGTTTACCAAGCGAAAGGGCATTCCTCCAGACCCACGTATCACAGAAGTGGAGCTACCGGCTTTTGACAGCCGTCAAATTTGGCAGGTATAATTTTAAAATGCGACTGAAACTGATGCTCGCTACCGTCACTCTCTCCTTAATTGTGGGAGTCTTCGCAGGAGCATATCTCGCATACACGAAGGGAATACCCTCTATAGAGGAGATAAAGGACTATAGGCCCCAGACCGGTACAAAAATTTATGCCGACGATGATGTTCTTATTGGCGAGTTGAAGATAGAAAAAGGCGTCTTTGTCCCGATAGAGAGGATACCTGAAAACGTCATAAATGCGGTCATCGCGGTCGAGGATTGCCGTTTCTGGAAACACAAGGGAATTGACTATATTGCTATCGCGAGGGCACTGCTAAAAGACGTCGTTTACGGAGAACTTAAGGAGGGTGGCAGCACAATCACACAGCAGCTCGCCAAGGTCATATTTCTCACTCCTGAAAAGACAATTAAGCGAAAAGTCAGAGAAGCGGCCCTTGCCATTAAAATAGAAAAGAATCTCACCAAGAAGGAGATATTGGAACTCTACTTGAATAAGATATATTTTGGTCATGGCGCATATGGCGTGGAGATGGCTTCAAAGATTTATTTCGGAAAATCAGTGAAGGACATAAATTTGCCGGAAGCTGCTCTTATAGCCGGCTTGGTCAAGGCTCCATCAATTTTTTCACCATTCAACGATCTGTCTAAGGCAAAGGAAAGGCAACGGATTGTTCTTACCCTTATGGTAGAAGAAGGTTATATCAGAAGGTCAGAAAGAGACAATGCCATCAAACAACCACTTTACCTTTCGAGTATGAAGAAAGGCATGGAGGCTAATAATTATTTCATTGACTACATCAAAGACTATCTCGTCGAGAAATACGGGGAGCAAACCGTTTATAAGGGCAACCTAAGGGTCTATACGACGCTCGACAGAAAGGCTCAACTTTATGCAGCAAAAGCACTCCAGCAGGGGTTGCGCGAACTCGACAAGAGACGGGGCTGGCGAGGTCCGGTCGACCACCGCAAAGATATCGATGTCGACAAGGAAATGAAGGGCGAAGAATTGATCAGTCCTGTTGTGACAAATCCCGGGGACATATCGTCTGGATTAGTCTTAAAGGTTACCGACAAAGAGGCTTTGATCAAAACGAGGGGGATAATCGGTCGCCTTTCCTTGGAGGATGCACGATGGGCCGCGAAGGTTATCGACATCAGAAAGCGAACGTTTCGGATATTGGAAAATTTTTCACTGACAAAGATTCTAAAACCGGGTGATGTTGTGAAGATCAGCATTAAGGATATCAGTGGGAAAAGAGTCAGACTGGCTCTTGACCAGGACCCCGAAGTGGAAGGTGCACTTGTTATGATCGAACATGAAACCGGCTTTCTACGTGCATTCATCGGAGGATATGACTACATAAAGAGCGATTTCAACAGGGCTCTATATGCAAAACGCCAGCCGGGTTCCGCCTTTAAGCCCATCGTCTATGCGTGTGCGCTGGATCATGGCTTCACGCCTGCCAGCATTCTTGTTGATGAACCTGTCACTTATTCCGGAGGGCCCCGTGGCGATTGGTCTCCCGAAAATTACGACCACAAGTATTATGGTCCCACAACCCTGCGTGAGGCGTTGACTTACTCGAGGAATGTGGTTACAGTAAAGTTAGTCGAGGCCATGGGTGTGGAAAATGTGATTGGCTGTGCGAGGAACATGGGTGTCCAGGGAAGTATGCCGGAAAATCTGACGATTGCACTCGGTTCGTTCAGCATGACTCCCCTTGAAGTTGCCCTATCTTATAGCGTATTAGCAAGTTATGGCATGAAGTCCAAGCTGATCGCCATAAAATACGTTGTAGATTCAAAGGGCCGTATTGTAGAGAGCAATGAGCCCGAAGCAGAAGAAGTCATGAATCCGCAAACAGCTTTCCTTTTAACTTCAATGATGCAAGATGTTGTACAAAACGGTACCGGATGGAGGGCTAAAGCTCTTGGGGTGCCAGTCGCCGGAAAAACGGGCACGACGAATGATTACAGAGATGCCTGGTTCGTGGGTTACACAACAGATCTGGTTGCAGCCGTATGGGTTGGCTTTGATGATATGAGGCCTCTGGGTTCTCATGAGACTGGTGCCCGGGCAGCAGCTCCGATCTGGGTCGATTTTATGAAAAACATCTCTGCTGGAGCCCAGGAATTTGCGATCCCCGAGGGAATTGTGACTTGTTGGATAGATCCGGCAACAGGCTTTCTCGTAAGAAATGAGGCTGCAGGTATCAGAGAATATTTCAGAGAAGGTACCGAGCCGAAAGTATTCGCGCCATATCCTATACTACCCCGACTGCGGGAGAAAGAATTTAACCTTAATTTCGATTAGGAGGACACGAATGAAAATTTTTTTCTTCTTAATTGTGGCCCTTTTTCTCACGACTTCGGTTACTTTTGCCGACGAAACGGTTTTCGATCAGGCGATGTCTCTTTACAGGATGGGAGACTACAAAGGTGCAATCAAACACTTGCAGGAATATGTGGAAGAGAAACCCGATCCCTACGCGTATTATCTTCTGGGTTACGCCTTTTATAAGATTAAA
>JBFLXE010000097.1:0-10464 GCA_040757455.1 Nitrospirota bacterium | reverse complement strand
TTATAAAAATGCTTATTTTCTGTGAGATAATTATGTAATGTAACTGCTGCTTTCATATCGTTTGCTTTTATTCTTTTTTGCGTTGTCCCTTATTCCTAAAAATACTGTCTGTTATTGAACAGCCTTTAATTCTTAAGAAATAGTCATTGCGATCCACATTAAGCAGAAAAGCACTCAAAATTACTGTTGCTGATCTGCCGGAAGGGGGGGCGGATCGCAATGACATCCGGTTTAACCTTGCTCCTCTTGCCCCCGTGCTTTTTCCAGTGTGCTGATACGACCTTCGATTTCATCCAGTTCTTTTCTGAGGAGTCGAGCCTGATTTTTCAGCAGATTCATTTCCTCCTCTTCTGACAAGTCGGGGCCATATGGATAAACCATAGCTCCGACGGGAGGATAACCGTAACCACCTCTTGCCCATCCAGGCAGACCGGTTGTCCAATATCTGTTTCTCCATCCACGGCCTCTTCCAAACCATCCACGACCTCTTCCCGAAGCGCCGCCAAATCCGAATCTTCCACCAGGCACTGGATTCGTGTAACGCAGCATGCCAAAGCCTCCACAATAGCCTGCCCTCCTACCTGTTCCGGGACCAAAGCCGAGGGGACCTGTCCTGTCTCCAAAAGGCATTTCTTGTCACCTCCTCTCTTTTTGTTAATGACAACCATTTTCAATTGTTGGAAAAAAAATTTATTTGGTATTACATTTTTCGCACAAACCATAAAACTGTATCAGATGGTTTTTGATTCTGAAATTATATTTTTTGGAGAGACCTTTCTCTGTCCTCTTCAACAGCTCAATTTCTTCGTCGATGAAATCAGTATAATCAATGATCCTTCCGCATCCGGTACAGACAAGATGGTGATGATGGCCAATGTTTTTCGGACCCTCAGACAATTCATAGCGAGCCCTGCCATCGCCGAAATCGAATTTATAGACCATCCCTGCCTGGACAAGCAATTCTAGAGTGCGATATACAGTAGTGAGCCCAATCGCAGGATAGACCTTATGCACCTCCAGATAAACTTCCTCGGCACTCGGATGTTTAGAGGTTTTGCTCAGAACATCCAAAATTGCCTGCCGGGGGGCGGTTAATCTGTATCCGCAACCCTTAATCTTTCCGTGCCACCAGGGTGGCCCTGTGCCATCTCTCCACGGCATTACCGTTCCTTCCCCCGCAACAGATTTTTAATAAGGGTGTGTACCAAGGATAACTTCCTTATTGAATTTGGTTTCGATTTTTTTCTTGAGATCCTCGACATCAATGGGACACTTTGCGGTCTGTGTGGCTTTAATGAGGCATGTCCCGAGATGAACAGCGTCAAAGTCCCTGTTATATAATTTGCCCATGTCCATCATAAGGACTAACTTCGGTATTACCAAACCGGGACAGCCGCCGCAATCGTCCATGCCTACGACATCGACTTCATAATCCTTCCACCGCTCATATTCTCCTGCGCGTTCGGCAATCCCTTTGAAGCATTTGAGACATCCACCGACACAACTCGTTCCCTTGATATTCTTACACGCTATAACTGCAATCCTCTTCTTTGCCACAGAAATACCTCCAATTGATAATGGTTTCCATTATTAATAACATATTGTATTTTTTTTGTCAAGTTTTGTGCCATCAATTATTTGAAACTTTTCTCTTGATTTTTTTTTTCGATAATGATAATCTTTTTCATTAAAGAATAGAGGGAGGTAAAAATGGAACTGACTGATATAATGCCTATTGAGAGCTGGAAGAAGCTGGCCGAGGAAATTAATGCCCGTTTTGGTCTTAATGGTGGTGTATATGATAAAAAAGCAATGCTTGTTCATTCCTCAACAGGATGGGCTAATCAGATATGTCCTATCATAAGGGGAGGAGACTCCCGCGTCATATGTATATCTGCTTCGCAAAGGTTCTCAAAAATGGCTAAGGAGAAAAGAGAACCTATAATAGATGAATGTGACGCAGGCTTTGTTAAGTTTGTAGTGCCCATCTTCTTAAATGATGAGTTTATAGGACTGGCTGGCGGGTGTGGCTCTTTACCGGAAGACTCGGAAGCGGATTCTTTTTATATTGGTAAATTGCTCAGGAAAGAAGAAAAAGAAATTAAGGATTTATTAATTACTGTGCGCCGCATTTCTCAAGATAAAGTGGCGGAGGCCATAAGATACGTTCAGGAAAAGGTGAAATAGCATACTAACAAATCCCTTTTAACTCCTTTGTTTGCGATACCTCTGTTCCGACCTTTTCCACCTGTCATTTCTGAAATCTCCTTCTTTCACAGATAATATCCTTATTTCGAAACTATTAATAAAAATATAATAATATTTGCATATTTTAATATGATATGTTATTATTGTCATTAAAAAAGGAGGTTTAGATGAAAATAGGGATCCTTATTTCAACTGATGATCCGGAAACACTCTGGAACGCCTTTCGTTTTGCAAATCTCTGTTTGAACACTGATGTGAATAATGAAGTTACGATCTTTTTGAATGCAAAAGCAGTTGCATATGAAAGTGCTGATTCTAAACAATTCAACATCAAAGAACAAGCAAAGTCGTTTGTGCTTGCAGAGGGCAAATTGTTGGCATGCGGAAAATGTCTTGGTTTCAGAGGATTGCAAGAAAATGAGGTTTGTCGTAAAGGCGGCCAGAAGGATTTATATGAGATGGTTGTCATAAGTGATAAACTGATCTGCTTCTAAATACCCTCTTATATATGTATATGGATTGGTTACCGCTGTATTAAAGGAGGAACATATGGTGAAAGTTCATTTTTTTCTCAATGAACCAAAAGGGAAGACCTGAAAGCATTACGAAGAAATAATACCCAGGTTGGGTGAAAAGTATAATATCGAGATTGAAGTCACATTAAAACCCCGGCAGGAATACAGTACCAATGAGTATCTGGCAACAAATCTTCCTACTGCGCCAGCAATAATGGTGGGTAATGAGGTTATAGTCAAAGGACGTGACATCTCAGAAAAAGAGCTTGAGGCTATTATTTGTAGACATCTGGGATTGGAATATATAGATGTAGGTAAGGGGTTTTTACGCAAATTGTTTAGAAAGAAGGGTTAACTTTATGAAAAAAATAGTGCTTATAAGCCTGCTGTTTTTGCTATTTGTAAATTTGCCGGTTCAGGGACAGTTGGTGAATGAGAACGATGCTCATGAAAGGGATGGTGTTGCCGCTGAAGCAAGAGCTGGAGGCTATAAACTCATTACACCGGATGAATTGAAAAGAGAATATCTCAAAGATCCAGCATCTTTTCTTCTCGTAGATACAAGACAAGAGTGGGCCTTTCAAATGCAGCATATCCAGGGAGCCTTACATCTTGATGCTCCCCCGACCTGGTGGTACCAATATTCCCCTTTAGCACGGTCGGAGATGAAGCAAGTTTTAGGTCCGGACAAAAACAGGAAAATAGTTTTTTACTGAGACGGTCTGACGTGAGTGCGAAGTCACAGTGCAGCCAGTTTGGCTGTAAGGCTTGGATATAAGAATATATACCGTTTTGCTGAGGGGTTTCCAAAGTGGAAGGAAATGGAGTTAGCTATTGAAGCAGGGCTCTTGCCCGGGAAAAAAGAAGGCATTTCGCCCGGTGTTTTCAGAACGGGCTTAATTATTACGCTCATTGGCGTTTTTCTTGGAGGTATCGCTTTAAATCTTACCCCCTGCGTGTATCCCCTAATTCCAATTACCGCCTCATATTTTGGCGGAAGAAACGAAAGTGGTAAACGTCAAGGATATCTTTTTCTTCACGGAGTACTCTACATTCTTGGGCTTTCTCTGATGAATTCTACTCTTGGCGTAACAGCAGCTCTCACCGGAAAATTAATGGGTTCAATTCTCCAGCATCCAGCAGTCCTCATTTTTGTCTCATCTGTGCTGCTCTTGATGGCGCTCAATTTCTTCGGACTCTGGGAACTCCGGTTGCCGGCCTTTTTAAGTCACATAACGTCAAGATCTCATACAGGCTATGCCCAGTCATTATTTATGGGATTGACGCTGGGGATCGTGGCTGCACCGTGTATCGGACCGTTTGTTATAGGACTTCTGACCATGGTTGCTCAGAAGGGTGACCCACTATTCGGATTTCTCATATTCTTTATCCTGAGTGTTGGTCTCGGTCTTCCTCTTTTCATTCTTTCTATATTTGCAGGAAATTTGAACAAGCTTCCCCGTTCTGGCGAATGGCTGTTATGGATCAGAAATGTTTTTGGGTGGATCATGCTTGCCATGGCAGTGTATTTTTTGAAACCTCTTTTCCCATGGCGTGACATGGGTACCTTTATACTGGCTATTGTGGCTTTTTCTGCGGGCGTTCATCTGGGGTTTTTAAATAAAATAGGCCAAAATATTCGAGCCTTTGTTCTCATAAAAAAGATCGTTGGTGCCCTGGCCATTGGATTTTCTATATTCGTCATATCATCAGTTCTCTTGCAGGGACCGGGCGTATCCTGGCAGCCATATTCACCTGGTGTGTTTTCAAATGCGCAAGCTTCCGGAAAACCGATAATTATTGATTTTTATGCTGACTGGTGTACTCCCTGTCGTCAACTGGAAAAAAGGACATTTCATGACCAAAATGTCGTGAAAGAATCTGAGAAATTTACTATGATTAAGGTAGATCTGACAAGAAAAGCTGATGCAGATGTTACAAAATTATTGCAAAGATATGATGTCAAAGGAGTTCCGACAGTCATATTTCTCAATTTCAGAGGCGAGGAACTTAAAGAATTAAGAATTGTTGACTATATACCTGCGGAAGATTTCCTATTAAGAATGCAGAAAACATTAAAAACATAGGAGGAATATATGAGGTCTCTGGGGGAAAGGGCCGAGTTGTTGAGGGTAATAGCGCATCCGGTAAGAATAAGGATTCTCGATGAACTCGCAAAGGGCGTAAAGTGTGTAAGTGACCTCGAAGAATTCCTGGAGATAAGCCAGCCCAATATATCCCAGCATCTTGGACTTCTAAGAATGCAAGGGGTTATTGACTACTACATGGATGGGAAACTGAGGTGTTATTTTCTTGTTGATCCAATTATTCCGGAGCTACTTAGGTTACTAAAAAAAGATTATTGCGAGGCACTGCCACCGCCGCCATGTTGTCCTGTTACGAAAAAAGGAAAGTATCCTCACAAAAGAGTGAAACAAGGCAAGAATGAAAAAGAGAATTGCTAAGAAAATAATCATCGTGGTTGTCATTCTGGGGTTGGTTGCGGCATTTAAAATATTTAACCTCAGCCAATATCTGACTCTTTCGTATATCAAAGAATCGCAGGTGAAATTTCAGATGTTGTACCAGGAAAATCCCGTAACCGTGGTGTCATCTTATATGGTCATTTATATCCTCACAACTTCGCTTTCTTTGCCAGGAGCCACGATTTTATCACTTGCCGGCGGAGGACTTTTCGGCCTCTGGAAAGGAACACTAATAGTTTCCTTTGCCAGCACTATTGGAGCAACACTTGCCTGTTTTGTATCGCGATTCCTGCTGAGGGATTGGGTTCAGGAAAAATTTTCTGACAAGATCAGAAAGGTAAATGAAGGAATTGAGAAAGAAGGAGCTTTTTATCTCTTTATCATGCGGTTGATACCCGTGTTTCCTTTCTGGATGATCAATATCGTAATGGGCTTGACGAAAATGCCGCTTTATAAATTTTACTGGGTTTCACAATTGGGAATGCTTCCCGGAACAATGGTTTATATCAACGCCGGAAAAGAACTGGCAAAAATTGAATCAGCAAAGGGAATCCTATCACCCAGTCTGATCATCTCGTTCGCATTGATCGGCATTTTTCCTTTAACGGTGAAGAAGCTTGTTGCATTATACAGAGCCAAAAAAGGGAGAATTACCCTTTAGAATCGTAACTGCGTTAAATAAGAGATAGCTTCGTACGCGCAGGCGGATTCGGCATGACAACTCATCCACACTCTCTGCCGATGTTGTAAACTACTTCAGTTGGAGGTTTAGGAAGTCCTGCTATCTTCCATGCCTTAAAGGGATCAATAAATCTTTCCACAACACATTGACTTGGTTGATGAACATTTTTGCATACAGCTGTAGGTAACGGAAAAGCATTATATTTCTTATAATATTCTCTTATAAATTTCAATAAAAACATTTTATCCTCTGTAAGTGGACAGGTTTTACTGACTCCTTCGATATCTGCCAGAGCGCATGCTACCTTTTCATTCCAGTCTTCAAAGTTCACCATATACCCTTCATCATCGAGCTCAATCTTTTTTCCTTCAACTTCGATGGCTGCCATATTACCTCCTTGCAGTACTGGTCCCGCTCCTTAATGGGCTGATTCATACTCTGGATGATCATACATAATCGCCATGCGATTGACTATGAACCGATATGCAACGACCAACATAGCAACCACTCCAGCGGATAGCGCAATCTCACTCCACAGTGGGTAGTATTTTTCTGAAGACGGAAGATACCAGTTGTAAGCAACAATGGATACATTAAGACGATTTAGTATTACACCAAACGCGGTTAAAAAGCCTGTGAATCGCACAAGTTTAGCTTTTCCTTTTATTGCACAATGAGTAAAAAGAAGAGCCGGCAGGAGAACAAACCCGAGGATTTCTACTAAATACCAGTAACCATAAGGTGTATTCAGATAACCCCAGTTATTGTAATGGGCTATGTCAAATATTTTCAGTATAAAATAGATAAATAAAGCTGAAGCCGCAGCCTTACCAAGGCCAATAGTCTGCCTATCAAATTCAGCCTGGTCAAAGTGCTTAAGCTGTCTTCTGAAAACTTTATGGGTAACAGTACTTTCAAAAATTACCATAGAAATTCCTGCAAAGATAGCTGATAAAAGGAAAAATACAGGCAACAGGGCTGAATACCAGAGGGGGTGGAGTTTGGCAGGGGCGACAAGGTACAGACCACCAAGTGCAGATTGGTGGCCACCAGCTATTATTACCCCGAAAATAGTTGCCCAGATAGCCAGCTTCACAAAGAACTCACGGACTTTCCTCAGATTTAACCATTCAAAAAGGGCAGGGGCCCATTCAATCAGACAGATATTTATATAAAGGAAGAAATGCCAGCCTATTAAGAAAAGGATGGAGGAAAATCCCCACGAATAACCAAGGAGATAAGGTATCCGATAATAACGGCCAAGATCAAACATAAGCGCAAATACAGCGAATATATACCCGAGAAGGCTTGAAAGGATAGCCGGTCTAACAAAATGGTGATACTCCTTCATCCCGAAGAGATGAACAGCAGTACCGAGGGTAAGTCCAGGAGCAGCTAAGGCGATCCCTACAAGGATATCGAACCCGATCCATAATCCCCAGGGGTAGGTATCTGAAAGATTCGTCGCAGGGCCAAGTCCTAAAAATAGTCTATAAATCATGACCCCAACTCCAAGACTTATAAAGCCAGCTGCTATTAGATTGGGAAAATTGAAATTACTGATAATGTAATCCCTTGGAGTCATTCCAAGAAGTATCTTTTCCCTGAACCAGGAATTAGTGTTTTGCGCCATGGCTCTCTCCTTTCTCCTCTGAGGATGTGTCATGGCTCGATGCATGTTTCTTCCGAGCTTTTGAAATAGCATAATATGCCCCAAAAACAAGTGGCCAGGCACCGACGATCTCAAACATCTTTACACCAAAAAGGAAACTTTTGCTGAATTTTGGTATCGGTGTCGCTCCGATATCTGTTCTTAGACCAATTTCATCAAATGGAACAGAAGACAGATATAACCAGCTTGTGCCACCTACTTCATTCTCTCCATATACATGATCAACATATTTACCTGGATTGTTTCTTATCCTTTCGCGGGCAAGGTTAATGAGTTCGGTTCTTTTCCCAAATCTCATAACTTCTGCAGGACATATCTCAACACATGCTGGAACGGCGCTCGAAGGTTTTCTTGATCCCACAGGTAGATCGATAATTTCACTGATAATTCTGTCATAGCACATCGTGCATTTCGTAATTTGAGGGTTCAGCGCTTCATAATACTCAAAGGCCGGAACATCAAAAGGGCAGGCAACCATACAATAGCGGCATCCCACGCATACATGGGCGAGATTCAAGACAGGGCTTATTGTGGTCTTCCTGTAAGCATCAACAAAGCATGAGGCCAGACATGCCGGATCTTCACAATGCATGCACTGCCTTTTGACATAGATGGACTTACCGTCTTTTGAGTTATTAAAGCGATTAACTACGGTAAAGTTACCCGCATGCATCCTCCTTATCGTTTTGAATGTATTGTCTTTGCCCACTACAGACTTTTCAAACTCCGCAATTGGTTTGTTCGGATTCTTATTCCATTCATTACATGCCCATTCACATCTTCTGCATCCGATACAGCGCGTTGTATCAACAAGTACGCCATAGCGTTCTTTCGGAAGAGCAGCCTCTATTTTCTCATATAATTTCCAGTTTCTTGCATTGGCAGTATTGCCAGTAGAAAAAATAGAGGGGCCACCTTTTTCATATGCATGGACAATGGCACTGCTGCCCAATAAGCTTGTTCCTGCTATAGTTGCAGTCCGCTTTAAGAATTCCCTCCTGCTAATCCGCATAGACAGCCTCCTCCGGCCTAATATTTTCTTTCCTGGATAAGGATGAAATAAAATATTATAAATATGAATATAGCCAGAACGGCTACTGCATATTCATAGCCATGATGTGAAAAAAGTTGTTCAAAGATATACATCCTTTCTCCTTTCTACTTAACAGAAGTTCGTTGTCCCTCTACAGAATATGCCGGCCGTTCAGTCCTTTCTTTATGACATTCTTCACATTTCCTGCCTTTTTCAAGTTTCATATATTCATGACAGCCTATACATTGCTTATGATAAGCAGCTATCAATTTCGGCCTATTCATATTCTGTCTGTCGAATGTTATACTATGGCAGTTTCTGCAATAAGGAGGACTATCCTTTTCCACTTCAGCCTCAGCCCTGCTTTGATGATGACATCCATCACAGAGTGTCTGCAATTTTCTATGAAAATAACCTCCCAACTTACTGTCATTAGATGTCTTTACCAACCGCTCGATAATTTTCATATGCGGGAATTTTGAAGGCTCAAATTCACTTTCCAGGATTTTTATTGTCACTTCTTTCTTGACCTTTTCCGTATCAAGCCCCGCAACCGATAGCTTTGAAACAGAGAGCAACTCTTTTTTACCACTGTGGCAAATATTGCATGTCTCTTTCTTTGGACCTTTTGTTTGAATATCCATAATCGGCAAAAGACCGTGACAGCCTGCGCAGTCCTTTTCCGCCTTCTTAATGCTATGACATCCGGAGCAGCTTTGGTCCGAAAGAACGTTGTGATAGGCATTTGCGAGATTGACCCATTTCCCATCGATGCTTCCTGTCAACGTATGGCATTCTTTGCAGGTATTTAGTGTTTCGTGGTGACAACCACGGCAAGTTTTATGATTCATCTGGTGAGACTTATGATCAAAAGGAACTCCCTTCAACTTTGCCTTTTCGATATTTATGAATGCCTTCTCAGGTTGGTCACGATCAGGCCTTGGAATGTCCTTCAGTTCAGCAAGCGTCTTGTACTTTCCTGTGTGACATTTCGCGCATTCAGTCGGGCCTGCCTTCTCATCTTTCTTTTTTATTTTCTTTATCTCCAACTCTTTCTCATATCTTAAATGGCAGTTCAAACACTGCAAATGAGAGGCTCTTTGTACCGTAAGCCCCTTTTTAGCTGCTACCCTTGTTATTGCAGTGAGCTTGGGACCCCTTTTCTTATCAAGATCGTGACAATAGTAACAGGATTCCTCTGTACCTTCTTCATGTACCAATGCGAGGGTTTCATCCTCCTCCTCTATGTCATACGTATGATGACAGAGACTGCAATCATCCTTCCCTATCTTCTCTTTGAGTTTCTTGACATGGTTATCGTGATAGGAAAAGTCGAATTCAAAAATCGGATGTTTTACAGATGTTAATTCAAATTCTTTTTTATGGCAATCTCCACAGGTAACAGGACCTGTTTTTTCCTTGTTCTCTTTATACCGCTTTCTATGACAATCTATACATTCATCGTGGTAGGCATTCATAACTGATTCTTCATCTTTTTTCTTAAGTTCTTTGGGAAAATCAAATACAAACTCTTTCCACTCATTCTGGGGATGACATGTATCACAGCCTTGTTGTTCTTTTTTAAGGGTATCTACGTGTTTTTGATGATCAAAAATTACCTGTGGACGTTCTAATTCTCCAAATATCTCGGTATGGGCAATGCCAATCTTGTTCTCAGGTTTGATCTCTTTTATCGGTTTAACCTCTTTAGAGGCAACAGGACCTTCGGTAGAATAAACACTACGTAAACCATTAACAATGAAGAGCAGGAGACCTATACTCATTACAAAGAATAATATCTTTTTCTTCATAACCCTTCCCTTTTCGGTTTATTATCCCGCTTTTAAATGCTCAGGAACTTCCATTGT
>JBFLXE010000096.1:0-10548 GCA_040757455.1 Nitrospirota bacterium | reverse complement strand
TAATTAAAAATATAAGACAGAACACAAGGACTGGCAGGCCGTGCGGCGATGAGCGTTTTATAAAAGTTATAGAGAAACTCACTGGAAAAAAGTTGATGGCATTGCCGAGAGGAAGACCGAGAAAGAGGTAACTAAATGGTCGCTGTCCCTAATTTCACAATAAAAGTATTGATTTTAGGCGCTTCCGGCATGTTGGGTCACAAGGCGTATCAAATTCTCTCGCCTCATTTTGATACCTATCCTGCTTTTAAAAATTTCAATGATCCTCTGCGACAATTGAACATCTTTGCTGAAAAGAAAATCATAGACAAGGTTAACGCCTTTGATTTCCAGTCTGTCACGAGAGCGATCGATTTCGTGAATCCGGATATTATCCTGAATTGCATAGGTATTATTAAACAGTTAAAGGAAGCAAGCAACCCTAAGATATCAATATACACAAATGCCCTCTTCCCTCACCTACTTGAAGAGATATGCGCAGCCAGAAATTGCAAACTAATTCATATTAGCACCGATTGTGTTTTCTCTGGATCCCGTGGTAATTATAAAGAAGAAGACATGTCTGATGCCATAGACCTCTATGGCAGGACAAAATATCTCGGAGAAGTTATACATTCAGACTATGCCTTAACATTACGTACGTCCATTATAGGTCGTGAACTTTTCACGCAGAATGGTCTTGTTGAATGGTTTCTATCTCAGAATCACGGGAAAGTGAACGGATATAGCCACGCAATATATACGGGGCTAACCACAGTTGCGCTATGCAAAGAAATAAGACGAATCCTTATTGAATACCCAAACCTAAACGGACTATACCATGTTTCGTCAGATAAAATAAGCAAATATGAACTTTTAAAATTAATTGCAGATATTTATGGGTTGGATATCGAGATTCTTCCATACGAAAACTTCCACTGTGACCGCAGCCTCAATTCTTCACTTTACAGAGAAACAACCGGCTTTTTCCCGCCGTCATGGCAGGAAATGATTCAGGAAATGTTTCAGGACCCAACACCATATCATGCAAGGAGGGAAAGATGATCCTGAGCGGAAAAAGAATTCTGATTACTGGAGGAACTGGTTCGTTGGGGAAAACTCTGGTCAAGCGAGTACTGACAGCCGAAATTGGCCAACCTTCTAAAATTGTCATTTTTTCTCGGGATGAGGCCAAACAGCATGACATGCGGGTTGCCTATAAAAATAGGGTGGTTGCGACCGATGATATAATCTATCATAATTTCGATCAGCTTGTGGAATTCGTTATTGGAGATATGAGAGATTTTCACAGCGTCGCCTCTGTAATTAAAGATGTCGACATTATCTTCAATACAGCCGCCCTGAAGCAGGTCCCAGCTTGTGAGTATTTCCCTTTTGAAGCTGTACAGACAAATATTATTGGAGCAGAAAACATTGTTCGCGCAATCAGGGATCACAATTTACACGGGAAGACCGTAATAGGCATATCGACAGATAAAGCCTGTAAACCTGTTAATGTGATGGGTATGACAAAAGCTATTCAAGAGAGAATATTCATTCAGGCAAACCTGACCTGCCCGCAGAACAGATTTATTGTCGTGCGATACGGTAATGTGCTAGCTTCGCGAGGATCCGTTATCCCGCTCTTCCACGAACAGATCAAATCAGGCGGGCCGGTCACAATAACCACTGAGGAAATGACTCGCTTCCTTCTAAGTCTGAATGATGCGGTAAACGTAATTTTTGCGGCTCTGACCTCTGCAAACCGAGGTGAGACTTATATACCGAGAGTTCTAGCATCCCGTATCACAGATATTGCAAAAGCTCTTATCGGAGACAGGAAAATTCCAATCGTTATTACCGGCATACGACCGGGAGAAAAAGTCCATGAAATACTGATCTCCGAAGAAGAGTGTAGGAGGACTGTTGCAAGAGGTAACTATTATGTTATTAAATCCATTCTACCCGAATTGCAGCGTAATCCCGAAGAACCAATTGCATTAACCGGTGAATACAGTTCCGCTACCTCTCTTATGAGTTACAAGGAGACATGTGAACTTCTTAAAAAAGAAAACCTGTTACTCCCGGAGCCAACAGCGGTAAAAGAAGAACTACTGAGATGAAAATTTTAACCGTCCTTGGTACGCGGCCGGAGATCATCCGCCTTAGTCTTATAATCAAGAAACTTGATCAGCTGGCAGATCACATACTTGTCCATACGGGCCAGAACTATGTAGAAACTTTGAGCGACATATTTTTTAGAGAACTTGGTATTCGGGCACCAAACTACTCTCTCGGAATCAAAGCAGCTTCTTTCGGAAAACAGGCAGGGAAAATTTTAGAAGAAGTTGAAAAAATAATGGTCAAAGAAAGACCTGACAGGTTATTAATTCTCGGTGATACAAATAGCGGTCTTTCTGCAGTTGTGGCAAAAAGGCTTCAGATTCCGGTCTATCATATGGAGGCAGGCAATCGCTGCTATGACGACAGGGTGCCTGAAGAGGTCAACCGGAGAATCATCGATCACAGTAGCGACATTCTAATGCCTTACACAGAACGAAGCCGGGCTAATCTAATCCGAGAAGGCATTCCCGGAGAACGGATATATGTCATCGGTAATCCAATCTATGAAGTCATCAAACATTTCGATTCTAAAATCCAGAGGTCCAATATTTTATCCGAGCTTAGGATAAAACCTGAAAAATACTTTCTCGCAACTATGCATCGCCAGGAAAATGTTGATGTTCAAGACCGTTTGAACAACCTGACTAAAGCTTTAGAGATGTTGCATGCAGAATATAAACTGCCAATCATTGTAAGCACCCATCCTCGGACCCAAGCACGAATGCGGGAACTGGGATTAAAACAGAAAAATAAACAGATACGATTCCTGCAACCCTTCGGTTTCTTTGACTTCATAACATTAGAGCGAAATGCCTTGTGCGTTTTGAGCGACAGCGGCACAGTTCAGGAAGAATGCGCAATCTTCGGCATTTCAAATGTCACTATTCGTGATGTTACAGAGAGACCCGAAACGTTGGAATGTGGAAGTAACATATTGAGCGGAGCTAATCCTGAAAATATCCGTCTATGCGTTAAAACGGTTTTGCATGCAAGTAGAAAATGGAAAGCTCCAGGAGAATATTTAATTGATAATGTTAGCGATACTGTCACGAAAATCTTCGTGGGATATACGCTTTCACTCGCTAATTTTCAGGGGGAATAAATGGAGCATTCAGGTTACTCTGAAATACATAAATATGACCATATATATCAAAAATATCCAGAATATGGACAGGCTACCTCAGATGAGCCGAGATTTAATGTAACTTTGAACTACATTTCAGCAATAAAAGGGATTAAAACCATAATGGATGCAGGAGTTGGCAGAGGTGGATTATATAATACAATCAAAGATAAATATGATGTCCAAGGGATAGAACCAAGTCGCGTTGCGATTGACAAATTTCACCCCAATGACAACAAAATAATGAATATCTTTATACAGGATTTGAAAGACTATTATGCAGCAGAATCATTTGATGTTGTTATATGTTTAGATGTTTTGGAGCATATTCCGCGGAATGATATTGACTTAGCACTTTATTCTCTTTCATATGTTGGCAAGAAATACTTTATTTTTTCGATAGCAAGTCATGTAGATATTTGGGATGGATTAGAACTACATGTAAATGTTGCATCCTTTGAACAGTGGGAACAGGTCTTAACCAAATATCTTAAAATAATATCAAAGACATTAATTCATGATAATTTAGCTTGCGTCTATCTTCTCGAGAAAATGAATTATTCTCCTAAAGACAATCTCGAGGTTGATCTTACTAAATTTAATACCCTGGAAATAGAGAGATTATCTAGTTTTCGAAAATCGCTTCATTTACAATTCTTCGAAGCATGGCAACAAACATTTCCAGATGGCTATGGTTCAGATATAGGGGATTATCGTAACTACTTTTACAATGATTATATAAAAGAGCTTGGATATTACTCCGAAGTCTCAAAAGCAAAAAAGGTCGCCGAATTTTCGCCGAGAAATGCAGACTTTTTTGAAAAATTCATTATTGAATACCAACAAAAAGATTTTTATTTTGTGGATATTTCTAAAACAAATTTAGAACATCTAAAAACAAAATTTGCGAAATTCAGCAATGTCACATATATTTTATATGACTTTAAAAAGCTGCCTGTTGATGACGTTGACTCTGTCTTTTCTTTCTTATTATGCCAGTGTCTTCCTAAGAGTATTTTGATTGCACATTTAGCGGAAGTTTATAATATTCTTAAAAAAGGTGGGTCATATGTTTTCCAATTTGCATATCATCCAAATGAGACAGCAAATGATTTAATTACTGCTTCTTTAGCAGGCAGCCAGAAATATTCAGACGGCGAAATGCTGGCCATTGTGAGAGATAACGGCTTCAAACAAATTGAAATAACTGAACCGATTAAGCTCGATATGTTTAACACAGATATAATATGGTATTTCTGCAAGGCAGTGAAATAGTTAAGATGTCATGTCATTTTTCATGTAAAAATAATTAAGTTTCTTAAGTTGCTGCAATCTTTATTAGGGGCCCATGTTGCAGTTAAAGAGAGTAAAGCTGAAAAGTTGTTCTATAAATCTGGGAGAACTTTGCAATCTTAATGATTTTGGATTTTTTCATCCATTTTTTCATTGTATTACAGAAAATGGCCATGAATTTGTCGCAAGAATGCGCCTTCACGTTACCGAACCGCTCAATAAGCTTATTTTTGTCGATCCAAGATATTTTCCAGATGGAGGATTTGTAGTTAACTCATCTGGTTCTCCAGTGTTAAACAGATGCGACTCATTCTCGAACACTTCGAACTCACCGAACAAAGTGCTGAGGCCGGATATTTTACGCAATGTTCTTCTTTATGAAATTAGCGATAATGAGATTAAAAAATCATTGTTGGATGGTTACAATTTTCAATCAGAATGTATATCGTATCAATCCGATCACGCAAATGACATTCAAATAGCTTTCACATGTCATGATCCGAATATTATTGGCGGAGGAAATATAATATTGTTCCGTTTCATAAACTGGTTATCCGATCTGGGTGTTAAAGCTATTGTTTATTCATGTGGCTCTCTTCCAACATGGACAAGAGTATGTGCAAAGTTTCGAATATTCGGATCTTATCAGGAAATGTTCGATGCGATCAATGAAAGCATTGTAATACTCTTTTCCGTCTGGCATATCGAGCCGATATTGAAAACAAATCCAACTGGGAAAAAGATCTATCATTTGCGTCAAATAGTTGAAAATTATCACTACGGTACTGACTATCATTCCATGATGATACGAAAACCCGTTCTTGATTTACTTGAAAGTTTGCCCATCGGGGTAATCACTGTTTCACCTCATTTAAGACATTGGTACAAAAATGAACTTGGGATAGATAGTTTGCTTATTCCTAATGGTATTGATCTTGGCATCTTTTTCCCATCTCAAACTAAAAAAAAACCAGCAAAAAATATTTGGAAGATAGCGAGTGTCGGAGATCCTGTACATTTTGTGAAAGGTGTAGATGTCCTTGCTCAGGCATTATTGTTACTTGCGAAAAGAAGACCTAATTTGCATTTGGAATGGCATTTAGCCTTTGGTCAGGCAAGGAGCTTTGACATGGGATTGTGTAACCTGAAAAATTTGCAGATTTTTCCCCATGTTGGACTGAAACATATTCAAATGCGTCAGTTTTATCAAGATGCAGATTTATATGTCAACCATTCCTTGTATGAAGGGTTTGGGTTACCAACCCTTGAAGCTATGGCATGCGGCATTCCGGTAATCCAAGCAGACAATCGCGGATTGGATTTTATTGTCAAAGACGGATGCAATTGTTTACTTGTTCCTATAAATGATCCACCCAAATTATCGGATGCAATTGAAAAAATAATTTCAGATGAAAAGTTGGCAAATCAATTTAAGGCTCAAGGCATTTTGACAGCCAAAAAGTATTCAATTCGACAACAATTTAGTTACTTTATCGATGTTTTTGAAAAAAATATTTTAAATACATCTTTTCCAAAAGAAAAAATAAGTAACATTTATAACAAGATAGATACTTTCCGACACTTAAATAGGATAAAATGAACCGCGATAAACCACTCGTCTCCATTGTAATTCCAACATATAACCAAGCCGATTATTTGCGTGAAGCACTGAATAGTCTTATAGTTCAGACTTATTCGGATTGGGAAGCTATTGTCGTTAATGACGGGTCTACAGATTGCACTATAGAAGTCATGGAGGAGTATGCAAATAAAGACTTACGGGTTAAAGCATTCTCAAAACCTAATGGGGGAATCACGTCCGCCTTAAATTTTGGACTTGATAAGGCTGAGGGAGATTTCTTTTGCTGGTTGAGTTCTGATGATCTCTTTTATCCAAAAAAGCTTGAACTCCAAATAAAAGCTTTCCAGACACTCGATGACAATTATGCTTTGGTTTATGGAAGCTTTGACCTACTACAAGAAGAGACTAAGAAGATCGAAGTGCAGCCTTTTCAAGAAGAACTTTTGCCAGGAACAGAATTCGCGGAGGCTTTGAAGTTTGATTTTATCGACGGTTGCACAATAATGATTCGCATGAATGTTATGAAAGAAATTGGCGGGTTCAATCCGTATTACCGTCATTCGCAAGATACTGAATTATGGATTCGCATAGCTTCACGCGGCTATCGCTTCTTTCAGCTTCATGAGAAGATGACAATTAGAAGAATTCATGTTGCTCAAGCTTCTACTGGAAATATGATTTACTGTCGTTATGATCATGCATGGATGATTAATTATTATCTTGAACACTTTCATTTACGCGAACTGTATCGCTATTTCGACTTTTTTGATAAAAATGACATTGAACGCTTTCTGGATCATTTTATAGGAAGAATGCTCCATACTGAAGCAACCATCAATCATCCACTACTTATGGAGAAATTCTGGAAATGGTTTGTTCATGGACTGTCTTCCGTTCCAACTAACATACAGCACTTTATTCTCAAAGGGTGCCTTGCACAATTAATAAAACGTCGAAAAGCAACATATAAAGTTGATTATTATCTTAGAGAATGCATTTTGGAGCTAAGGCGCCCGAGAGAATATATATCTTTTGATGCAGATTTTACTGTCGGAGGCAGAGACATAAGGTCTGACAGTCGAGAAGATGATATATTCGGGCAACGACTTTTCGATTATGCTACAGATTTGCTCATTAATAGGCATATACCTCTTTTTGCTCAGGAACTTTATTTTCATAACACACATAAGGGCGTAGATACGCCCTTTAAACTTGCGCACAGCGCGATACGTTATCTCTCTCAATTTCCAAATAGTTTTCAAAAAATTGTTGGTTCCTTTGCAGGTTTATCTCAAATCCCTAATACCCAGGAAGACGCAACAAGACTTTTTTGTTCACTCAGATATCCTGATTATGCTCTACCATTTCATAAAAGCTTGACATTTGATGCGACAAGTTCAATAGATTTGTCCGATATAGAAGACGCAGAAGATAAAATATCAAATTTGCCAGTTAATTACAAAGAGGATTTGCGTAAAATTTGCGAAAAGAATCCAACCGAGACGATCCTTTACTACTGGAATGCTTTAACTCTCGCCGCTGAAGGCAAATCTGAACAAGCTGTGGAGGAAGCTTGGAAAACATTAACTCTGGGCCGTGAAAAATGTAACTGGATGATATGTTACAAAATCGGGCGGTGGGCAGAGAAGGCGAAAGATATTGAAAAGGCTTGGATTGCCTACAATATGGGGTATGGTGCGTGGCCAACTTTTCTGTCCCTAAAAGATGGCTTAGATAGAGTATCTCAAAATATGGGTGTGGTCTCTGCATACAAACCAACCCCTCAGGCTTTTATCCGCAAAGAAGATCTTAATGAGTTACCGGATGCAAAAATGATCGATTGCCAGTTCATTCCGAATTTAGACGGCTACTATACAATCCGCATAAGTTGTATCTTTGATACAAAAGAGACATTTACAATCCAGAGCAGATTATCATACACAGAACCTCTCCAAGTTATCCGGATCATTGACCCATTTACTAAAAAATCATTTAAGATAACTCCTAATTCCATATTTTCGTTATGGGCGAATGGATACGACTTTATCAAAGAATCACAAAACTTTTTAAAAAATCGACTTACAATTAACATCAAGCCGCGTGTTGCCTTTACTGTCCTTAATTCATCTATTTTAGGTGGTGGACCCTCGATTATTTTTCGATATGCCAACTGGTTGGCTGACTTGGGAGTGGATGTCGCTATTTACTCAAATGACAGTCCTCCCCAATGGATTAGCCTTAATAAGGTTAGATTTCATAATATTCCAGATGATCCCCAGAGATATTCAGCAATTAACGAGTCTGTCGTAATCGTTTACTCTATTTTGGAAATGCCATTTGTGCTACGTTATGTTAATACAAAAGGCAAACGAATTTTCCATATATGTCAAGGAATTGAAGATTTCAACTATCATGGTCCGGATTATGCTTCTTTAATCGCTCCTAAGCCAATATTTGAACTTTTACATTCTCTTCCTGTTGGCCGTGTAGCAGTTTCTTATCATGTTAAGAATTATTTTGCAGAAAAATATTCGCAGCAAACATTCACAATTATTAATGGTATTGATTTAACCGTTTTCAAGCCAAGGTGGAAGCGACGAATAACGAACCGAATAAACATTATGATTGTTGGAAATCCGCTTCGTCTCCTTAAAGGTGCCGATGACGTGAAACAAGCGTTAACAATCTTGGCGAATAAACATCCTAAATGGAAATTACATTTATGCATTGTCAGCAACCAAAGAATTGGTTATGGTGTCGATACGTCTTCTTTTGAAACATCACTGCACTGGGAATTAAGTCCACAAGAAATGCATGATATGTACCGAAGTGCCGACATATTCGTCAATCCCGCATGGTACGAAGGGTTTGGGCTTCCAACTCTCGAAGCTATGGCTTGTGGAGTTCCCGTCGTTCAAGCTGATAATCAAGGGTTGGATAGAATTGTTGAAAATAGAAGGAACTGTTTGATCATTCCTCCAGAAAATCCCCGGGCAATAGCTGACGCAATCGAGATACTTGTGGAGGACAATGCTTTGGTTGAACAACTTATAACAAACGGCATTGAAACCGCTTCAAAGTTCTCACTGAAGAATCAATACGAAGCGTTTGTAGAAGCATTCGAAAATATCCTTGTCACAAAATTTGATAGCACAGTTGTTGCTGCAAAAAAACAGGAATTAGAATACGGCACACTTGACTATCAAATAGCAGAGGAAATGAAAAGCTTACCACCATTAATTTCCGTGATCGTGCCGACATATAACCATGCACGCTATCTCCCCGCTGCTCTTGATAGTTTAATTGCACAAACATATCCGAACTGGGAAGCATTAGTCGTAAATGACGGTTCAACAGATGACACACCAAAAGTCATAGAGCAATATGCGGCAAAAGACAAGAGGATAAGGTCGTTCCATAAGGAAAACGGCGGAGTTGGATCAGCGCTTAACGAGGGGCTTCGAAATGCCGGTGGAGAATGGATTTGCTGGTTATCGTCAGATGACCAGTTTTTACCGAACAAACTTGAAACTCATGTTTACGCCTTTAAAGCTCACCCTTCTTTTAAAGTCTTTCATACAGACTACTTCTGGTTAAATGAAAAAACGCAGGAAATATTATCATCCGGCATAGATCCAGACAGACTATTTCCGCCTATGGAACTTCAAACATTGAAATTTTTTCAGATTAACTATTTTAACGGTATAAGCATCTGTATCCACCGATCTGTCTTTGAGAGTGTCGGATATTTCAAAGAAAATCTTCGGAATGGCCAGGATTTTGATATGTGGCTAAGAATTAGTGCACTATTCAAGTCTAAATTTCTACCACAGAAAACGTGTATTATAAGATTTCATCCTGCATCCGGAACTCAGTTATCCGTTGAGGCGGGAATCTTCGACTCTGCGCGGGCTTGTCTTGAATTCTTGAATAAACATAGATTTGAAGAGCTTTTCCCGACGCTAAACATGGATAATTTAGAAGATTATTCCTGCGCAATCGGGAACGCCATCAATATTGTTACTCAACAAGGGTCATTTATAAATAGATGTGGATACGCTCAGGCGCTCATCGACAGAATACGCGAGTGGTTGGCCCATTCTTGTCCCGAAGAATATAAAAAGTCATATGAGAAAGAATTCGAGACAATAAGTCATCATATACAAAACACTTCACTTTCCGAAGACATTAAGATTGCAATTGATTCTCTGAGAGGTGCCACAACTTCAAATTTTGTTTACAAGCCATACGATCCATTGGAATTAATGAAATTTCATGCTGAACGTCTGGAAACGCGTGGTAACTATCACGAGGCACAACTTATTTACAAATATCTAAAACGTATTAGTAAATTTGAAAACTTATCATCGCTGATAGATGATACCCTGAAGATTCAGGAGGAACACGAGTTATCAGCAGTAACCATAGCTACAGAAAATGAAAAGAA
>JBFLXE010000095.1:0-10625 GCA_040757455.1 Nitrospirota bacterium | reverse complement strand
ATTTTGTAAAATCAGAGCGTGACTCGGTATAAAACTGCAGCGTATTCGTCTTCCATTGGCTCCGATCGACTCCAAAAATCTTTAAAATCCTCATGTATGAAAAATTTATGAATAATGTGGGTTAGGCGGAGAGTGAAAATACTATGTCCTGTAGACATTGTTTGTGAATAAACTGGGATAGGAGGGAATAAAAACTTAGCTACGCCTCTGACTTTTTCCCCAGCTTGACGTAGTACTCGATATCAAGTAATCTTCTTTTGATGTCAACACCCGCAGAATATCCGCCAATTGATCCATCAGATTCTATGATCCGATGACACGGCAGGACGATCGGAAGGGGATTTCTGCTTAAAGCCTGTCCCACCGCCCGCGAAGCTTTCGGGCGACCGGCCCTTTCGGCGAGCCATTTGTAAGTCCTTGTTTCTCCATAAGGAATCTCCCTCAGAGTAAGCCAGATTTTTTTATCGAATTCCGAACCCTTTATTAGACTTATCCTCTGATTAAATACCTCCAGTCCTTTTTCAAAAAAATCGCGGAGTTCCTTTTTGATCGGCAAAGTAGTAGCTTTTTTCAGGAGGACACCGGGTCTGTCGAAGTTGATACCTGTGAGACTTTTCCCTGTAAAAATCAGAAAAAGAGTGCCTACGGGACTTTCGAATGTATCATAAAAGGATTCACTGGCTTTCGACTTTTTCGGTTTCATCCTGCTCTCTGGAGTAAACCTCAACCCTGTCTCCCCCCTTGTCGAAAGCACGGGCCAATGCCTTCTTAGCGCAAAGTATGAACTCTTCAGTTGTCTGACCATCAAGAAAAGTGAGCCCTATACTGGCAGTGACGTGCCCCTTCGGCTGGGAATCTTCGTAAATAAAGGGATAATTTCTGATGATCGCATTAAACCTGTTGCCCATCGAAAGAGCAGCTGAAATGACCGTATTCGGAAGTATTATCGCGAAAGAGTCACCACCGTAACGTACGACTACATCAGATCCCCGTATGTTCTTTTTCAACAACTCCGAAACCTTCTTTATGGTCATATTGCTATAGTGTTCTCCGTGTTTTTTGATATATTCATCAAAGAAGTCCAGGTCAAGTATGAGCAGATTTAAGGGGATCTTATATCGTGTGGCCCTCTCAACTTCTTGTGCGAGTCTTATCTGAAAATACCTGTGGCTGAACAATCCCGTGAGCTCATCTATGAGGCCCGCCCTCCTTGGATAGAGTATCTCAAGCTCTTTTATATGACTTATCAATTCGCTTGTATCAAAGGAGGACCTTTGGACGATCCTTTCTATCTTTCCGACAAGAGCCATCCTGTCTTCGACCGAGATATCTCTTTCGGTGATGATAAACACCGGAATGTCTTTCGTGGAAGGGGTTTCCTTTATCTCCTTGATCACGTCGAATCCGAGCATATCTGATAGCGAAAAATCGAGAAATATCACAGCAGGCCTCAAGGCTGTCGCAAGCTCGACGCCCCTCTTGCCGGTTGGAGCCGTATATATCAGGAATCCCTGAGGTTCGAAAACCTCTTTCAGATAGTTTGTCACTTCGTCTTCAGATTCGATGATCAGCACTGAAGTCGGCACTGCCTTTTTGCCTTTTGCAATGGTTATCTCTTCGAGCTTCGAAAAAAGCGCTTCCTTATCAAGAGGTTTCAGTAGATAATCAGCGGCCCCGAGTGCAAAAGCCAGATCCTTGTTATCGACAATCGAGTGGATGATCACAGGAATATCGGCTGTCTTCGGATTACTCTTGAGTTCCTGTAAGACCTCCCATCCGTCTTTTTTGGGTAGAAGGACATCCAGCGTAATTGTGAAGGGCTGGAGATTTCCCGCTTTCTCGAGAGCCTCCTCGCCATCGAAAGCATGAGCCACTTTATATCCAGCCTGTGTCAGATGCAGTGTGAGAAGTTCGGCGGTGGGGAGGTCATCCTCGACGATGAGTATCAGGGGAGCTTCCTCCTTCATCCAGGGGAAGTTGAGGGTAACCGCTTCCACAGATTCCGGCTCCGGAATCTCAACAGGCGACGTTATGGGTATGGCAAAAGAGAACGTACTGCCTTCTCCGAGTTTGCTCTCCACTGTGATCGCCCCGCCATGAAGTTCGACCAACTTTTTTGTAAGCGCAAGACCCAAGCCTGCACCACCATATTGCCTGGAAAAAGTTGCATTCGCCTGCTCAAATTCATCAAAAATTTTTTCCTGATCTTCAGGGCTTATACCGATCCCGGTATCCTGAACCGAAAATTTTAGAAATTCCATGCCAGGCACAGCCCATGGGTAGCGTTCGTCAAGATTCTCTTCTTTTGTCACTGATATCTTCACCATACCGCCTTCAGGCGTGAATTTTATCGCATTGGAGAGAAGGTTATAGAGAATCTGTTTCAATTTCACCCTGTCCGCTGTAATGATGCTCACTGCCTCACCTATCGAGACAATTATCTCAATGAACTTATCTTCGGCTAAAGGATTCATTATACTCACAACATCGCTCAGAATGTCATCAACAGGAAATGTCTCGTAAACCATTTCATATTTGCCGGCTTCTATCTTGGCTATATCCAGAACATTATTAATAAGCTCGAGAAGGTGCTTACCTGAAGAATAAATGTTTCTCACATATCTCTCCTGATTTTCTGTCAGATCACCAAAGGTTCTGTCCAGAAGCACATCGGAGAACCCTATGATTGAGTTAAGGGGCGTTCTGAGTTCATGGCTCATGTTTGCGATAAATCTGCCCTTAAGCTGATTTGCATATTCCAGTTCTCTATTGATCCTCTCCAGCTCCCTGGTCCTCTCCGAAACCTTCTTCTCCAGATTTATTTTCAGGTCTTCAAGCTCCTTTGTCTTGTCCTCGATCACCTTCTGAAGTAACTGTTCTTCTTTGAGGCTCCTGAGCGCAAATATCAGGTCAGAGTCTTCATTTTTTGGATGTCTGAGAGCTGCGACGTTAATGCGGACATCCTCCTCTATACCCCCGAATCCGGTAACAGTTGTTTTGAGATCGGTCATGACATTTTTTGTGTCAAGCTCCCTCCGGACAGACTCCCAGACGTCCTCCTTTATGAAAGACCTGATATTTCTACCCGACACATATTGACCGGAGTAGCCCAGTAAATCAGCCGTCCTCTCGTTGAAGAAACGTATGACGCCGGAAGGATCCGTGATAAGCATTGCGTCACTTGAGATTTCCATCAGAGTTGAAGTCTGGCGCTTGAGAGATTCTAATTTCTTAAGAGCCTCGATTTTGTCGACGGAAACACCGATCAAATCGGCCAGGAGACTTAAAGAAGACTTCTGACGCTCCGAGAACTGCCGTGGTTTGAAATCATCTATGTACAATATTCCCGCAACTTCATCTTCAAGGACAACAGGGCAGGCGAGCACCGACCTTATTTTTTCGTTAATCAGGGCAGGATTGTTTTTTGTATAGTCGACCTTCAGGGTATCACTGATCGCGATGATCTCTTTATTTTTAAGGATAACCTCCGTTAGCCCCCCGGGAATTACCCCCCATGACTTACTTTCGGTAAACTTCATGCTCAATCCCTTCGAGGCAACAAATTTCATCGTCCCATTCTCATACAAAGCGATGCTCCCAGCCGGGGCATAGGCGATTTCAAGAGCTTTGTCCAGAACAAGTCCCAGAAAATCATCAATCTTGTCCGCCGCTGCCATCCCGGAGATAAGGCCATGTATGATCTTCTGGTCATCAACCGTCTTTAAGACCTCTATCCTCGATCTCTTCTGTTTCTCAATAATCTCCCAGAGAAGCCTTGCTCCCGCGCCCTCGATCACTTCTATCCTGTTCTCCGATAATGATCTGACCTGTTCACTGAGTTTCGTGTCTCCTGCAATATTTATGACCATCTCCGGACTTGCAGAACAGAGCGATTTTATATCAACAAAAACCGGAATATTCCATTTTTTGGAGAGAACTACTCCAGGAGAATCCTGATTCGTTTCATAAATGCCGACGAGCTCAATGCCGGGATCACCTCTGAGAAGCGAGATAAGTGCGCTGGCCCCTATATTTCCGCCCAGAATTGCCAGTCTAAACATCAGCCTTAACCTTTCCCTGTGGCAGGTTTCATCATCTCCATGAAATAACCAAGCAGCTCTGTATCCCACTGACCTTCATTCTGCTCAAGCCTCATGGTTTCCAGAGCCAACCGGGCGGATCTTTTTTCACGATATGGCCGAATCGATACCATAGCATCAAAACTGTCAATGATTGAGAGTATTCGCGCCATAATCGGAATGTCCCGCCCTGAAAGCCCATCGGGGAATCCCTTGCCATCCCACCTCTCATGGTGATGTCTTATCGCAGGGAGTATCTTCCTCATAGACACAAGCGGCCTGCAAATTTCTTCACCGAGAATAGCGTGTCTTTTGATCTTATCAGCCTCCTCCATGGTGAGCGGACCCGGTTTCCGCAGAAGTGACTCGCTCAGACAAATCTTGCCTATATCATGAAGTAACCCGGCTTTTCTCATCTCCTCGCTGTCTCTTTCAGACATACCCAGAAAATTGACAAAATCCACTGCAAGGGCACTCACCCTGGTTGAATGGCCTTTAGTGTAAGGATCTTTTGCTTCCATTGCGACAGCAAGAGTAAGAATTATATTTTCTGAATGGTCAAGTTCCTCCTGAAGAGTTTTAAGTTTTAGAAGAGATTTAGTCTTGATTACAAGTTCAAGGGTGTCGAAAGGTTTGCTGATAAAATCATCGGCACCGGATTCAATTCCCCTGATCTTGCTCCTTTTGTCTGTAAGAGCGGTAAGCAGGATTATCGGGAAAAAACGTTTTTTGGATATGTCTTTAAGCTTATTGCAGAGCATAAAACCATTCATCCCCGGCATCATGACGTCAAGAACCGCAAGATCAACGGGATTCTCATTAAAAATTTCGATGGCAGTATTGGCCTCAAGCGCGGTATACACCCTGTACCCTTCTTTGGCAAAGATAGCTTCCATTAGTTCAAGGTTTGATTGAACATCGTCAACAACCAGGATCGCAGGCGTCTCTTTTTCAAAGAGGCTCGTATAAGGACCCATTAAGAAAATTTAAACACCGGAGGACTAATTTGTCAAGAATATTCTTTGATAATAAAGCCTTAGGATAAAAAACTTAACCTTATTCTTAAAATCTGGCGTGCCGCAACCCCGCATAATAGCAACAGCACTCATGATCAAGGTCATTAATGAACGACCTCTCTATTCCATCCTGGAAGAGAATCCTTACAATGCACATGCCGCCCGGAAGGGATGAGTGTTTCTCTTCAATCACCTCACCGTCTCCCCATGTGCTGTGGCGCATATGACGCACAACATCTCCAACTCTCAAATAAAGTCTGGGCCTCATCTTTCATCTCACATAATAGCCATAAATAGTATAAACAAAATGCCCTACTATTGTATAGGTATTCATGCCCCATTCATCGGGAAGAGGCCAGTAGGGTTCGGCATCAATGAGAGCCTTCATTGCTGCGTCATCCAGATTCCTGTAACCGGATGTCCTCAAGAGTTCAACCTCTCCAAGCCTGCCATTTTTTTTGATGCTGAATTTAATGAGAAGGTCACCGTAGATTCCCTTTTCCGCTGCTTCAGGAGGATAAATCCATATACTCTCGATCTTTTCTTTTAGCCTCCTGTTATAAATGAGAAACTTATAGTCTTTTGCGTCAAAGCTGAATGTTCTGGATGTCTTATCTTTTTGTCTTTCCCTCTTAGCAATATCTCCAATAACACTTCTGTCAAAGAGTTTATCTCTGAGGTTTTGGGGCGACCGCGGCAAAACAGGAGGTAAGTCGCTGTGAGAAGGCTGGAGTCCCCTTTGGTCCTGCGCAATCTCTTCAGGCAAGCCTTCTGCAACTTCTTCCTGCCGCCCTGTCCTGTCACTTCTTTCCTGCGCTGGAAGTGACTGAGAAATTTCCGCTGGCCGGGATTCCGGTGCAGGTTTAACACCTGGAGGAGGTTTTCTGTCAAGCAGTTCATCCGGGGCAATGAGCCTCGTGAAAAAAGAATCGCTAATTCCTCTGTCAGTACGGACGGGTAAAGTCAAAAACAGGACAATCAGGAATAAGGTGTGAAGTGTAACGGAATAGACAAGAAATCTTCTGAGGCTCAACGTATGATTTTTCCAAATATCTTTAGGTATTCAAAAAGGCTTTCCTTCCCGCTGTCTTTGCACAGCCAGAGCCGCTCAGAAGCCTTTACAACCTCGGGTCTCCTGTGAAGAGCCACCAGTTTTTCTATAGAAGCATCATCCTTCAAGAAATACCTTCTGAGCCTGTCCATCAGGACGAACCTTTTTTCAAATCTTGCTTTCCACAATTTTCTATAATTTCTAACCTTTCCTTCGATGACAGCCTTTGCCGCCAATTCACCCGCTTTCATGGCGTAGTATATACCTTCGAATGTTAAGGGCAAGACCTGGCCTGCCGAGTCACCAGCAAAGAGAATTCTTCCCCAATGATATAGATTACCTTGCCAGAGCGGTATTTTGTAAACCCTTTTGTTTCCCTGCTGGGTTATCCCTCTTTCCAGCTTGAAAGTCTCTAACAAAGTGCGAACCTTTCTAGCCTCAGGATTTCCGGTGCCGACAGAGATTCCGTCTGCCGAGGGGAAAACCCATGAGTAAAATCCGGGTGCGCGGTATGATCCAAACCAGAATTCACATGCTTCACAGTGCAAATCTGCTAAACGTTCCGACATAGTAAACAACGCGGCAGGGGGCTTCATTCCCAAAGTTCTTCTAACTGAGGAATTTATTCCATCGGCGGCGACAATGTATTCCGCGAAAATCGCAAACCTCTCTGTCCCAACACGGGCCTCGACTTCGTATCTTCTTTTCCTATCCCTGGTGATTGCAATGAACTCTCCATGAATTACTGTAGCACCCTTCCTCTCTGCTTCTCTTCTCAGCAATCGGTCAAAGTCCCCTCTTTCGACTATGGCAAGTTTCCCGAATTTCAGGCCGATATCAAGCTTTTCACCACTGGGAGAGATGATACTTATACGGTTCACTTCTTTCTTTATTCCTGCAGGGGAAATGGACAATTCATCAAAGGCACTTAAAGGTATACCGCCACCACAGGGTTTCTTAAAGGCCGGGTTTCGTTCAAGCAAAATGGTTTCAACGCCGCTGTCTGCAAGAGTCCCCGCTGCTATCGCACCTGCGGGACCTCCTCCAACAACAAGGACCTTAATACTCTGCCTCATCTGTAAACGGCTCAACAAAACCGGTCTTCAAACGTAACACACAGAAAAAACCCGGGCGAAAGAAGGCTCTTACTTCTCCCATAAAATGTATGAGCTTAAAATCCCGGTGGAAAGGGACAGTGTATCTTTGCCCTTTTTACTGCACTGTCGCCGTTCAGAAAATGTGCTGAAATCTTGAAAAAGAAATCGCCTATAGAGCCAGAAACGGTGCCGTCTCTATTTTCACTCCACGGCATCGTCTTTTCATTATTATTTATGGCAACGATCACATAAATATTTCCGCTCATCATTTCCTTAATATCATCAGGACTTGGTATGGCAAGGCCCTTGGTAAAACCAAACTGGGTGTGGGAATGAAAATCACCTATCTTCTGCAGTTTGGAAAACCTGCTCAGGATGGGGTCTATCTTCTTGTGATTTCTCTTGTTGAAGACGACCCCCCTGTGCCTTCTGTTTGCGGTCTGAACGCTGAATGCGTGCTCGATTATGAACCTATCATCGAGTTTGTACCCCAGAAGAAAACCAAGGCACTCCCTCTTATAGACTTCTGCCGAACTGAGCAGGAGATCAAGGAATGCGTTCTCTGACAGATAAACTCTCATAACTACTTAGATTGATACAAAGGTATCCTCACCGTCAGGACAGGGCACGGTGCAAATCTCACAACCTGGGCAGCCGTACTGCCAAAAAGAACCCGGTCTATGCCTTTCTTGCCGTGCGTACCTATGACAATAAGGTCTATCTTGTTCTTATTGGTAAAGTTGACTATTTCCTCGTGGGGAACACCCCTGATAATATGCCTTTCTATATTTTTCAATCCGCTCAGTTCCTCGATGCCAAATCTCTCCAGCTCCTTTTGAGCACTCTTTTCAATATCCTTGTAAAGCTCGTCCATCGACATGTGTGGCACATACCATCCCGCAGCCTTTACTACATCATAAATGACATGAATAAGATAAAGCCTGGATCCATAGCGCTTAGCGATGTCAACTGCATACAACAGTGCTTGAGACGATCCTTCTGAAAAATCTGTCGGGAAAAGAATACTTTTGATTTCCATTATTCAACCTCCCTAAGGTATTTTGCCGCATTCTCCGGCGACGTAGGCAGGATATAGAATCCTGAACCCCATTCGAATCCACTTGTTCTTACAAGCCGAGGCATGATCTCCAGGTGCCAGTGAAAATCCTCACCAAGGGTATGCCAATGGTTTCTTCTTGGCACCATATTAGGTGCCGTATGAATAAAATAGTTAAATGGCGGCTCTCCGAATAACTTCCTCAATTTTTGCAACAGGGTCATCAGTACAAAACCCAAATCTTCGATCTCGTCATTTGATATCTCATGAAAAGCACAACTATGATTCTTGGGAATGACCCACGATTCGAACGGAAACTGGGCTGCGTAAGGACAAAAGGCAAGGAATTTTTCTGTCTCAAGTACTATCCTTTCACCCGCCCTGAGTTCCTCTGCTACAATATCACAGAATATGCACCTTTCTTTATACGCATAATACTGTTTCGCGTTGTCCAGTTCATCCTTTACTGTCTTCGGGATCACAGGCGTTGCCATCAGGTACGAGACAGGATGAGAAACAGTGCTCCCTGCTCCCTTCCCGGAATTTTTGTATATTAAAATATATCTGAGCCGCGAATCCTTTTCAAGGTCTGCAATACGGGCCCTGTATAAGGTTACAACTCTAATCATCTGTTCAATGCCCATGTCTTCGGGCCTTACATCGTGCTGGGGAGACTCGACAAGTATCTCGTTTGCGCCGATGTTGTTCATTTTGTCATAAATGCCCACGCCTTTTCTGCCCAGATCGCCTTCTATCTGAAATATTGGCTTGAAACTCGGAAGAGCCCTAACCCACCACCCCGGGGCGTTTGCCGGCGAGTTAGGTATCCTCATGGAAGTAATCTCGGGTGCTGTTTCGGCCTCCCGCCCTGGACAGAGGATACAATTATGCTCTTCCTGGCGATCGTCGTTTTCGCGCCACAGATGATAATCTGCAGGTCCCTTGGATTCCGAAAGAACGGCAACCCATCTGCCAAGCAAAATGTCCTTCCTCAGTTCATGCATCCCTGTTCCTCATATACAATATTTTCAATCCTTCAAGTGTGAGATGGGGCATTATTTTGTTCTGCCTTTTCAAAAACTTCGAAATCATTCCTCCATAACCTCCGGTCACTACTACCTTGACTCTGTAGCCTATCTTCTTTTCTATTTCGTCAAGTATTCGCTCTATCGCCCCCGCAGTACCATAAAACAAACCTGCCTTGATACACCCCGCAGTGTCCGTACCCAGAGCCGATACAGGAGGACTCAATGGAACTTCGGACAACTGAGCTGTCCCACGCGCGAGGGATTCGTTCATCAATCTCAATCCGGGCAATATTGCTCCTCCTACAAAAGTGGCTTTTTCCCCGACTATGCTTATCGTTGAAGCCGTACCGGTGTCAATAGCAGCAACAGGCCGTCTGAAAAGTTCGTAAGCAGCCGCCGCGTTTGCGATTCTATCTGAACCCAGCTTTTCTGGATGTGGAATTGCAAATGATAGGCCTGTCTTCATCCTCCAACTCACGATTAACGGGTCAACGGATGTCATGCTCTTGAGGGCCTCCTTCAGGACAATAGTGTGACCGGGTGCGACAGAAGATATTATAACTCCTGTGATATTTTTTTCTCCAAGATTTTCCAGCAACTTTTTCAAAATTGTCTCGTATTCCTCCCGGATCTTCAGGGGCGATGCCTCGATTTTATGGACCGATAGGTGCTGTTCAACAAAAAAACCTATATTAATCAACGAGTTGCCAATATCTACGGCGATGAGGAACAACTTCGAAACTCCTGCATTTGGTTTTAATTTGCCTGGGTAGAGAAATTATAACCAATTCTGAATTTTATTGCATTTTTCTTCGATTAACCCAGATTATACATAAAATTTTCCAAAAAAATAGCCGATTCTATTGATACCTGCCGAGTAACGTTGAACCTCGCCTGCACGAATGGCTGAACGCTTCGACCCAATCTGTCAGCATCAGATATGTAAACGTATACCTTAAAAGGACGTTGTTTTGCTTCAAATTTCCTGTAATTGCCAGACTGAAGAAGCCCATCGCTTTCTTCCTTCGGAATGAGATAGCATACCTCCTTTTCAAAGTCTGATTTCGATGAGTCCTGGATCGCCTTAGCTACGCCGAACTAAGTACTCTTCAAAAGTATTTGTTACGAAGGTTGAAATTTATGCCAAAGTCAAAAAAGATGTTAATTCCCTGATCTTCCAGCAGAATTTTATTCCCGCCGATTGTATCCGCCCCGTCATATACGGTGACCGTGACCATCATCCATTCCTCTCACAATCAGCATTTATATATTGAGTCTTGGGATATATTTAATCAAA